>NZ_JBIRUY010000051.1:0-52325 GCF_044335305.1 Streptomyces sp. NPDC020490
AACGCTCGGCTGGGAAACCCCAGCCGAGCGTCTGTCTAAACTGCTCGCGGCTTGATCAACTCACCGCGTGTTGCGACGACCCCTTGAATTCGCCCGTCAACGGGGCCAATCGCTCTAGCCGCAGGTCAGCCCGTGTTGCCCCCATCGGGTCCAATGGGGGCAACACCGTCAGCGTGACTGGCCCTGCTGCCGAGTCTGGTCGGTCGTCGGTCGCGGAACGAATGCCGATGGCCCGGCCTCCGGGCGCGTGGTCCGGGCCGGTGCAGCCGCCCGCTGCTGCTTCCGTTCCGGCGCCTCGGCCTGCTGCTGGGCCGGGGTGAGCTGCCGGCGCCGGTGGACTTCGGCGTCGACCTGTTCGGTCTGTTCGTGCAGCTGCTCGGCCCAGGCGTGGGCCCTGGTGCTCTGCTCGCGGGCGTACAACTCGTCCTCGCGAGCGGCAGTGCGGGCCCGCTCGATCAGCTCCCGGTCGGCACCCTGGTCGGCGAGGCGCTGAGCCATGCGAAAGGCGCCGTCGGGGGCCTCGGCCTCCGCCAGGCGCCGGGCGGCCTCCTCGGCACGGGTCAGCCGGGTCTGGCGTTCTTGGATCTCCCAGTCCGTCAGCATCTGCAGCGGCGTGGGCGAGTCGAGTTTCAGCGCCTCCGCCGCCGCACCCCGCCAGGCGGACGTGGCGGGCACGGGCTGTTCCGGGGTGCTCACCTGGGACCTCTTCCTTCACTCGGTCTGGGCATGGCCGCTACGCCGACATCCCCCGGGAACCCGCCGGGGCGGCGGGAGCCGCGACCCGGGGGCGCGGCGCGTCAACCTGCGGTGCGGCGGCCCGGGGGGCGGGCGCGGCGGCGGTGAGGCCGGGCGGCAGGGTGACCGCGAGCCGCCCGCCGTGGTGCTCGGCCAGGGTGGCCAGGGCCCGCAGGGCCTCGACGTCGCCTTCGGCGAACCGGGGTGGTTGTCCTGCCTGGGCATGTCGGACGTTCGCGGCCGCGGCGCGCTCCACCAGTTGCTGGGCGGTCCGGCCGACGTCCCCGTACGGGCCAGCGGCCGTGCCGGGGCCGTCGGGCAGGTCAGCCGCAGGCAGCCGCTGCCATGCCTGCCGGAACGCGGCCACCCGCGGGTGCTCGGATGCGGTGGTCAGCTCCTGGCCCATGGGGGTGTCGCGCCACGCCTGGAAGGCCTCGGCGACCTCCCGGGAGGCCTGCGCGGCTTCCTCACGCGTCCCGTACGGGACCGGGGCGCCGGTCCGCAGGGTGGTGCGCAACTGCTGCACCTCGGCAGCAACGTCGTCGGCAGCGCTGTCCGGGGCCTGGCGGTCGGGGCGAGGGATGCCGGGGGTGCTATAGGTGAGGGCGGCGTCGCCGAGCCCCAGCAGGGCCTGGGCGGTGGGCAGGTCGCCGCCTCGGCGGCCGCGGGCCGCCAAGTCGGCCAGGGCCTGCGCGCCGGTCGCGAGCACCGCTGTGGTCCGGATGGAAATCGTGCGCCAGAAGCCCTGCACACGGATGTCGTTGCGCAACTGCTCGAAGTACGCGCCCGCCTTCTCCCGGAGGACGTTCCACAGGTGGGCGGTGGCGCCCCGGACGGTCTGCAGCCGCTGCCACTCCGGGAAGTTCTGCAACGCGGCCGAGTGCTCGTCGGCCTGCCGCAGGGCCTCGTTGACCGGCTCCGGGTCTCGCCGCCGCGGGGGTGCGGCGTCGTCCTGGTCGTCCGAGGCGGGCGCGGCTTGCTGTGCGCGGTCCGCACGCTCGGCGGGCACGGCTCGCTGCCACTGCTCTTCCAGCTCCCGCAGCGGCGCGTCGACGGCTTCGAGCAGGTCCTCGACCGTGCCGTGCTCGGGCGGGACGATGTCCGCCCAGGCCTCCGCGACGGTGGACGCGAAGGCCTCCTTGATGCCGACCGGTTCGTACGGGTCACCATCCGGGGCCGGGGTGTCGTCGCCGGGTGTCTCCGTGGCCGACGGCTGCGCGCCGGGGGCCGTCTTGAGGCGCCACTGCGGGACTCCGTAGGCGTCGTAGAGGACGCCGCCCTCTTCACGCCATGCACCGGTCGGCAGGTCGGTGCCGGTCCACAGTGGAACTTCCTGCTGGTCTCGGGAGGGCGCTGCCGCGGCCCGGGCCAAGGCGCGGGCCTGCAGCGCGTCGCCGAGTTCTTCCGCCGGCGGCTCGGGCCGAGTATCGGGCTGGCCCTCCCAGGGCATGGCGCTTGCGGCGGCCGCAGATTCGGATGCCGTCTTCTGTGACTCCTCCGGTGCCACGTCGTCGGCGGAGGCGGCAAGATGTTGCGCGTCTTCTTCCGCCCGGGTAGCGGCCCGCTCTGCGCTGACTTCCTCCACGGTCGCGGTGATCTGCTGCTGCAGACGGGCGGATTCGCCGACCACCAGGGTGAGCGGATACGCCATGTGCTGCCGGGCATCCGTCCCCGGCCGGAGGCTGTCGCGCCAGGCGCCGGCGGCCTGCTGCAGTGTCTTCAACCGCTCGACGATCTGGATGGCGCCGTTCGCGGTCCCGGCCGGGGAGTCCGGGCGCTGCCAGGGCTGCAGGCCGTCGAACAGCTCGCCGAGACGCTGGAGTTCGGCGAGCTGACCGTAGGTGGAAGGCCAGGCCCGGGCGGCGGCGGCCTGGACGGCCTGTTGGGCTTCGTCCAGGAACCGGCCCAGCTCGGTGCGCAGCGCGTCGGAACGGGACACGGGGCCCTGTCGTCGGAAAGCGGCGGGCTCGTTTCCCAGCGGCTGCCCGGTCGTGTACGACCACAGCTTTGCACCCTGCCGGGCGGCCTCCTGCGGGGTGGAAGCCAGCGGCGTCACGTCGTCGGGGACGCCTGCCGCGCCTGCGGCTACGCGGGCGAACCATCGGTTGGTGGCCGACCGGTGCAGGGTCGCCACCAGGACGCTGTACCCCTCGGGGACGCCGAAGCTGACTTCACCGGCGTCCGGTTCCTGGTCCGGCAGTCCTGACAGATGCAGGAAATAGCGCCCGTCCCAATCCTGTACCTGGGCGGGAGTGACGACGCGGGCCAGGTCTGCCTCGGCCGGCTCGGTGGGTGCGGCCATCGGGGTCTCCTCCGTTCGGTCGGGTGCAGCGGTCTGTGCCTGGGCCGCCAGGGCCTCCAGCGGGGAAGGGACCTCGTCCGTGCCGTCCGTCACCGCGGGCGTGCCGACGAGTCCTTCGGTGTACCAATCGGGCACGGGCGGGTCCTCGATCGGCAGCGTCTCGCCGCTCTCGGTCGCTGTCAGCGCCGGCGGGGAATCGGTGGCGTCCGGTGGCTCGACGTCCGCAGGTACGTCTGTGGCGTCAGGTGAGTCTGTGGCGTCTTCGTCGCCGGACGGAGCCGCAGTCGGCGCTTGCGGCGTTGTGCCGGCGCCTTCGTCTCGGTCCGACGCAGCGGCCTCTTCCGGCTCGACCGGCGAGGCCTCCGACCGTGTCCTCGCGTCCGCGCCGGTGGGCTGCGCGGGGGCTGGGCGTGGTTCAGCGGCCTCGAGTTCTCGTGCCGGCTCTGGGCCAGGAGCGTCGGCCGGTGGGGCACTGCGCTCGGCGCTCGCTTCGCCCGGTCCGAAGAGTCCCAGTTGCCCGGCGGAGGAGGTCTGAGAGGCGATGGCCGTCTCCTCGTCGCGGGCAGGTGGCAGTGCCTTGGGCGAGGGGTGGACTTCGCCGCCTGCTTCCTGGCCTTCCCCGGCGGCATGCTGGTTCGCGGTGTGGTCGGTGAACGGCTGATAGGCCGTGGCGATCGGTTCGTGGGCGGCAGCCTCGTCCACCGCAGGTGCCGTCTGTCCCTCCTCCGATCCGATGGCTGGTGCCGGACCGGTCTCGGCGGGATCCTGCGCAGCCGTCGGATCGGCGGGATCCTCCTGTGCTGGGTCAGTCGGCGGGGCGGGCTCGGGGTCGGCGACCGCGCCCTCCGGTTCGCTGTCCGGTGCACGGATGTCGGCGGCCGGGTCGGCCACCGGCTCCACCTCCATGGCGGGCGGCTCCGGCTCGGCGACGGCCGGCGGTGCGGTCTTCGTGTCCTCCGCGGCATCGGTGCCGTCGTCGGGCGGACCGTCCGGCGAGGCCTCCGCCGTTGTCCCGAACAGGTCGAGCTGTATCTCGGGCTCGCTGTCCGCCTCCGCCGCCGAGCCGTCCGGTTCGGGCCCGGGCGCAGGATCGGCTGTCTCCGCGGCAGGTCCGGCCGGTTCCTGTCCGACCGGTGCTGCGGTGGTCTCCGGTCCGGTCTCGGTTGCCTCTTCGGCGTCCTGCGGGCCGGGGTCGGGCCCGTCGTAGGTGTAGGGGACACCCATCTGCTCGAAGGCGGCACGCAGGCCGCGTACGGCCGTGTCACGGTGATCGAAGGGGGTGTTTCGCTGCTGGTACCACTTCTGCTGGCGGCGCGACCATCTGAAGCCCAGGTCGTGCAGCGCCTCGCGGATGCGCTGGTCTCCCCCGCGCGGAGTGTTGCGGACCTCGGTGCCCTCGGCATCATGAATGATCAAGATGCGGGCCGCTGCCGCGTCCGCGGCTTCGAGCTCCGCCTCGGACTCCAGCTCGATGACGGTGCCGGGCGAGGCGGCGAGGATCGTCTCCAGATCGACCGTGAGCAGGGGCTCTGTCTGGTCGCCGTACAGCGTGAGCAGGTCCATGCTGAGGCTGGTCATCTGCTCGCTCTGCGCGGCGCGCCTCTCGCCGACCTGATAGTGGACCCACTCGTGGTAGCTGCGGCGGAAGCTGCCGCCGAGGCGCTCCCCGACCTTGCCGATCTCGTGGACCAGGTCCAGGAACGGGTTGTCCGGGTCATAGGAATAGCCGACGCCGGGGCGGTCGATGTAGGCCACGACGTCCCTGCCGGACAGCTTGTGGCGCTGCAACAGCGGCTCGTAGTACCGCAGGACGGCCGCGCACCGGGCCATCGCCGGGGAGGGCCCGGTGCGCGGCTCCGCCTCCCCTTCTGTCTCCGCCGGCGCAGGGGCCGGGACTTCCTGCCCGGGCGGGGGCTGAAGTTCGAGGTTTGTGTCCACCGCGGGGGACACGTCCGCTTCGGACGCCTTTCGTTCCTCGGGCTCGACGTCGGAGGACGGCAAGGACCGTTCGGCCGCATCCTCGGGCGCGGCGGGCTCTGGCGCGGGCTGGTGCCGCTCGGACGCGGTCGCGGCCGCGGTGTCCGGGGCGGGCTGGTCGAGGACCGGCCGTTCCCGCAGTTCAGTCGGCGGGGCGTCATCCTGTCGCTCGGCGGCGGCCGAGGAGGATCCGACTGCCCGTTCGGATCCGGCTGCCCGTTCTCCTTCGCCACCCGATGCAACCTCGGCTGAAGCCGCCTCGGCGTCTGGGTGTGCCACGACTGGCGCGCTCTCCAGGTTGATGTCACCGCGGGCGAGCGCTTGCCCCTGCTGCTGGATGTGGTGTTCGTCTTCGATGGTCTTGCGCAGGTCGGCGATGTGCTCGCGCAGGGCGGCAAGTTCCTCGTTGACTTCCTCGGCGGCGCCCTCGTCGACGCTCGCGGCCCGCTCGACGCGCTCGGCAAGGGCGGCCTCCTTCTCGTTGGCGACCACGAGCTTGCCCAGGGCGCGTTCCTCGCGCTCCTTGGAGCGGGCTTGGATGCGGTAGGGGTTCTCGTCCTTCTGGCGCAGGTTGGCGGCGATCTCCTCGCGGCGCTCGCGCGCGGACGCAACCGACTCGTCGAGCTTGTCGAGGTCGTCGTCCAGGTGGTTGAGGAAGTGCTCCAGGCTCTGGATGGCGCCGCGCCCGTTGGACCGGGTGACCGAGGACGCCTGCCACTGCGCGCGGTCCTCGCGCTGGCCCATGGGGACGACGTGGCCCCAGGCGAAGCGCAGGCGCAGTTGGCGGCGGCCGCTGGCCCCGTAGGCGATCTCCGCATGGAAGTCCTGCCCGCCGAAGGTGCCGACGGGGATGCGCTCGCCTGGCCGGATCGACTGGTCCCCGGCGATGGCGACCATGCGGGCGCCCAGCGCGTCCGCGGCCGCATCGCGGCTGCGGTAGGTGGCGTCCTCCACGGTCAGGGCGAAGTGGTCGCCGGTTGTGGGGCAGCGGTCCGGGGCCGCCGCCCGCATCCCTTCCAGGGCGGTCTCCGCCCGGGCGAGGAACTCGTCGATGTCCGTGAGCTGCTGGGTACGGGTGTCCTGCTGGCGGTCCCAGCTACGGGCCAGGCCCTGCAGCCGGGCACGCTCGGCGGTGGCCTCGGCCAGTTGCAGGATCGCCGGGTCACCGGAGGCCAACGCGGCGAGCATGCCGATGTTGATGGCGTCGGCGCCGATGTCCTCGATCTCGCGGGCGCTGAAGTCGCGACGCTGGATCTGGCCGATGAAGCGGGCCTTGCGGGCCAGGGTCGTCAGCCGGAACTCATCGAACGTCCGCTCGGTGATGTAGTAGATGATCCGGACGTCGTCAGGAGTGTTGTCGACCCACGGGGCGTTGAGGTTGCCGCGGCGCTCGATCCGCCCGTCGCGTTGGGCCATGTCGGCCGGCCGCCACGGGTAGCTCAGGTGGTGCAGGGCGACCGCCCGGTCCTGGATGTTGGTGCCGGTGCCCATCTTCTGGGTACTGCCGATCAGGACGCGGACGCGTCCGGCGCGGCAGTCGGCGAACAGCTTCTCCTTCTTGCGGTCGGTGCCCGCCTCGTGGATGAAGCGGATGGACTCGCGCGGCATGCCCCGGGCGACCAGTTCGTCACGCAGGTCCGCGTACAGGTCGGCGGCGTGCTTGGCGGTGCTGCCCGGGGTGCCCTCGTCCAGGAAGACGAGCTGGAGGCCGCCGGGCAGGTCCTGCGGGGTCGGGTCGTCCGCCGAGACGGGATAGACGATGTCCTTCGTCTCCTGCCAGATCTCCGCGATCTTGTCCGCCGCGTAGGGGATCTTGCTGCCCATCTCCTTGCTGCCGCCGACGGAACGCATGTCGGTGGCGGCAGCGTCGGCGAGGTCGCCGATCTTGGTGAAGTCGAGTACGGCTTCACCGGTCGCGGGGTCGACGCTGGTGATCTGCCCCGGCGTGACGCCGAGGTTGCGCAGGGCTTCGGTGGCGTCGACCAGGTCCAGGTCGACGGAAGCGCGCAGGCCTTCGCCGAGGGCCTTGAGGACACCGCCAGGCTTGCGCACCCACGGCTTGTGCGGCAGTTCCTTGATGAACTGCCGCTGCGCCGGCGTGGGCGGGATGAGGACCGTCTCACCGCGCTGCCCGTCGCTCTCCCGCACGGGCGGGGTGGGCAGGTCGAGGTCTTCGGCCATCTGCACGTCGGCGAACGTGCGGTAGGCGGCCATCAGCTCCGGCACGTTGAAGAACCGGGAGAAGCGGGCCTTGTACCTGTAACCGTCGCCCTTGGGGTCGGGCTCGAGCTGGCTCACGACCTCGCCAAAGGTCGCGGCCCAGTTGTCGAAGGCGTCGAGCCCCATCTCGTCCAGCAGATGCGGAGCGAGGTAGCGCTTGAGGACGTAGGCCTCCGTCACCGAGTTGGCGATCGGTGTGCCGGTGGCCAGGGTCGCCACGCGCTCGGACTCGTTGGTCTCGCGCAGCCAGGACAGCACCATGTGCAGCTTGGTGGCCTTCGCCGAGCCCTGGATGGCGGCGCCGGGGATCGCCGAGACGGTGCGCAGGTTCTTGTACTCGTGCGCCTCGTCCAGGAAGACGTAGTCGATGCCGGTGTCCTCCAGGAAGACGCCGTTGTCATCGGCCATGGACTCGATCTGCTGCTGGAGCTTGGCCTCCGCGTTGGCCAGGGACTGCTCGATCTGCTTGACCGTGTTGCGGTGCATCCCGGACTCGGCGGCGATGTCGAGCTGTTCGCGCAGCGACTTCATCTCACGGTCGAGGTATGCGCGCTGGGTCTCCGGGCGCACCGGCACCACGTTGAAGGCGTTGTGGGTGAGGATCACCGCGTCCCAGTCGCCGCCCGCGATCCGGCCCATGAACTTCGCGCGGTTCTTCTTGCTGAGGTCGCTCGCGGTGATCGCCAGGATCTTGGCGTTCGGGTAGAGCTGCCGGAATTCCCTGCTCCACTGCTTGAGCATGTGGTTGGGGACGATGATGCACGGCTTCCTGGCCAGGCCGGTGCGGCGCAGCTCCATCGCGCCGGCGGCCATGGTCGCCGTCTTGCCCGCGCCGACCACGTGCGCCAGGAGCGCGGTCGGTTCGTTCACGATCCGGCGGATCGCGGCGTTCTGGTGCTCCTTCATCGTCCAGTCGTTGATCAGACCGGGAAGGGTCAGCGGGGCGCCGGAGTACGTCGGCATCACCAGGTTGTTGAACGCCTCGTTGTAGAGGCCCGCGAGCCGGGTCGCGCGGGTCTCGTCGGCCCACACCCAGTCGTCCCAGGCCTCGGCAATGAGCTTGGCCTTCTCCTGGGCCGCGTCGGTGGCGTCCTTGTCGACGTAGGTGCGGCCCTCGTGGTCGGTGTAGGTGACCTGGATGGTCGACTCGGTCTGTCGCAGCAGCGCGGTGAACAGGTCTTGGGCGGGCCGGGGGCCGGTGCCCCACTCGGTGCGCGCCAGGTCCCCGTTCTTGGCGCCACGGACCTCCCACACGGTGCCGCCCGCGTGCAGCACGCCGGCGTCCTCGAACCCGAGGTGGGCGAGGAAGTCGTTGTAGACGTCGACCGGGATCCACGGGGCGCCGATCTTCGCCTTGATCTCGGAGGGTGCCAGGTCGTCGGGCTGGACCCGTTCCAGGGCGGCGACATTGCCCTGGAACGTCGGGTCCTCGGCGACCCGCGCCCTGGCGGCCGCGAGCTTGGTGCGGACGTTGCCGGACAGGTAGCGGTGGCTGGGCTCCCAGGCGTCGCCCTGTTCCGGGTCGCGGTAGGCCAGACCGGCGTCCGCGCACTGTGCGGCCGCGCTCTCCTCGTCCATGCCGAGGAGGCCGGCCACGCGCCCCATGTCCAGGCGGCCGCCGTCGTACTCCATCGCCAGGGCGATGGCGTCCTCGTGGCTGTTGGCCCGGACCGGCAGGCTCCGCGGCTCCAGGACCCGGCGCAGGAGCACGTCCTGTTCGATGCCCTTGCCGGTGCGGTCGTCCCACTCCTCCAGGCCGAACAGCAGCGAGGCGTCGGGGTCGTCGTCGATCCAGGCGAACGCGGTGCGCTGCTTCCAGGACTCCGGGACGTCCTTCAGGCCCTGCGCCGTGGCCTGCGCCCTCGCCTCGGGCGGCGTGAACTTGTAGTGCTGGCGCGGCTTGGTCAGCGGCGGATGGCTCTTGCGGTAGTCCCGCCAGGCAACCCGGAGTTCGGCGCGGAGCCGGGCGAGCTGCGGGGTCTCGCCGGGCTCCGGGGTGTCGGCCTCCGCCGCGTACAGGGCCAGGGTCAGGCCCTTGAGGCGGATGAGCTGCACCATCTGCTCACGCTGGTCGGGGTGGATCTCCAGCGGGACCGGGCGGCCGCCGTCGATGATGGTGGGGTTGCCCTCCGCGTCCAGCCCGAGGGCGCCTTCCGTGCCGCTGGTGACGATCGTCTGCACCGGTTCCGTGCGCTGGTCGGCGGCGGCGGTCAGGCCTGCGGCCCGCGCTTCCACGGAGATGGCGGCGGCCGCGGCCGCCAGGGCTTCGGCCGGCGCCTGGTCGGTGCGGCCGACGACGGTGACCTCCGGACCCCACTCCCGGGAGCCCGCACGCAGCTCACCGAGTACGTACTCGGGATGGGCGTCGAAGTACGTGTTCACCGCGAGTTCGTCGTCGTGGCCGGGCAGCACCCGCTTGCGGGCGGTCAGCCACGTCTTGTCGCCCGGCTCCTCGCCGTCCATGCGGCGCCGCAGGAACAGCACGTCGGTGACCACGTCCGTCCCGGCCGCCGCCGCGTGTGCCCGCGCCGGCAGACGGACCGCGCCGACCAGGTCGCCGAGCTGGTACATGCGCTCGCGCGCTCCAGGATTCTCCGCGTCCAAGGTGTAGCGGGAGGTGATCAGGGCGACGATGCCGCCGGGACGGGTGGCGTACAGCGACTTCAGCACGAAGTGGTCGTGGATCGAGAGCGCCAGGTCCGGATTGTGGACCTTGTCGAACCGCTTGTACCGGCCGAAGGGCACGTTGCCGACCACACCGTCGAACCCGCCGTCGGCGAGCGGGACCTCCTCGAGGCCGCTGCTGATGATCTGGGCGTCCGGGTACAGGTGGCGGGCGATCGCCGCGGTGGTCGGCTCGACCTCCACGCCGGTCATCCGCACCGGCTCGTGCGTCAGAATCGGGGCGAAGCCGATGAAGTTGCCCGATCCCGAGCCGGGTTCGAGGACTCGGCCTCCCCGGAAGCCGAGCTGACGCATCGCGTCCCAGATCGAGCGGACCAGGTCGGCGTCGGTGTAGTGCGCGTTGATGGTGTTGCGGCGGGCTGCCGCCCACTCGTCCTCGGTGAGCAGGGCCCGGATCTGCTCGCGCAGGTCACCGACCGCTTCCCAGCGCGCGGCGGCCCGCTCGAAGACATCGTCCGCGTCGAACGCGGCCCGTGCCGGCCGCGGATTGAAAATGACGGGCAGGGCACCCCAGCCGGACCAGCGTGCGAGGATGCGCTGTTCCTGCTCGGTCGCCGGGCGCCGCTCGCGCTCCAGGACGCGCAATGCCTCCAGGGCCGCCAGGTTGGCGCGGGCCCGTTCCCCCTGCCCGGACGGGGCGAGGTCCTGCTGCCCCTCCGGCCGGAAGCGGGGCGGAGCTACATCTCCCGGTGCTCCGTCCCCGGCTCCTTCTCCAGCCAGATCTCCTCGTCGTACACCAGCTCCTGCGCCTGCGAACGCGTCGCCCGCCGGGCCGCCGCCCGCTGCCCCGCCGGAAGCTGCTGGAGCAGGTTCTGCGTCAGCGTCCCGATCTTCTCCGTCACTCGCAGATCCAGGGCGTGGAAGAACTCCTCCTGCTGTTCCTCGTTCCCCAGCTCCGCCAGTGCCCGCGGCCGGTACGTCTCCCAGTACTCCCGTGCCAGCTTCCCGTGCCTGCTCAACTGCGTCACTGCGGTGTTCCTCCTCGACACGAAGCGCTCCCTCAGTCTCCCTGGTGCTCAACGTGTTCTCCCCGTGTCCCTACGACGTCTCGTCCCTGGTCAGGCCAGGCCTCGCTACAGCGGCGGGTCCAGCTCGGCGGCCATGCGCCGCACCTCGGCCTCGGCCGGGTGATTCGCCTTGTCCGTGGTGTCGGCGGAGGTGGCCAGGTACAGCTCCCACTCCTCGTCGGCCTGCGGGTTCGGTGGAGGCGGCAGAGGCGGATCCTGGTGGCCGCCGACACAGGCGGGCAGCTTCATGTACGGCTTGAACGCGTGCACCGTGTTGATCCACTCGGCCTCGGCGAGCTCGCGCCCCGGGGTCTTCTCGCCCTCGTAGGTGCGCAGCCAGCCCAGGTACAGGGCGGTGAGCATCTCTCGCACCCACCGGTGGCGGTACCAGCAGGGCGGGATCTCGTTGTGCAGCTCGGCGGTGCGGCGCAGCCATTCCACCCAGGTGCGCAGCTCGCGCAGGCGCGCGCGGCGCTCGGGCGGGGACATGGCCGACCACACCCAGCGGCGCGGCTGCGGCGGTGCGCTCTGCGCGGACGGGCCGGCGGGCCACAGGGCGGCCGGGTTGTCGAGGGGGTCAGCCACGGCCCGCCCTTTCCACCGCGGGCGCCGCGGCCTTGTCCGGGCTCGCCGGACCGGCTCCGGCACTCGGCTGAGGGGCCGCCAGCAGCCGTTTGAGGTCCTTGTCGCGGAAGGTGAGCCGCATCTTCACCTTGATCGGCGCCTTGTTGGAGTACTGGGCGATGGCGGTGAAGTCGTCCAGTTGCTGCAGGGAGTGCACGGGAGCGAGATCGGTCTCGGTGGGAGTGGTGTTGGTGGACACCTCGCCGCGTGAGCGGCCGGTCGACGTCCTGCCCACTTCGGTGCGGCCGTAGAGGCCGGAGAAGTAGCGGAGGGTCTCCAGGTCGCCGCAGCCGGGCAGCAGCATGCGCAGACCGCTGGCGGACAGCACGGTGTTGGCCTTCTGCGTGCCGAGCCGGTCGCGCAACTGGGAGAGGTCGTGCCACACGGTGAGCACCACGATGCCCATGCCGCGGCCGGTGGTGAGGATGTTGGGCAGGCGGGGGTAGCGCAGCATGTTGCCCGCCTCGTCGACCAGCACTCCCAGCCCGGGGTCGAGGGGCTTGCCGGTGGTGTTGTAGGCGACCTCGGCGCCGTGGATGATCGAGGCGATGATCGAGGTCAGCAGCGGGGCGAACCGTTCGGCGTCGGCCTCGGAGGCGATCAGGCACACAGTGCCGTTCTTGGTCAGCAGGTCCTCGACGGTGAAGTCGGTGCCGGCGCAGGTCTCGCGGACCTCCTCGTCGGCGTAGACGCGCGCGAGGACGTTGAGGCTGAACTGGATGGAGCCGATGCCGTCTTCGTGCAGGCGCAGCCAGGGGGAGGCGTAGTCGTCGGCGACCTCGTTGTAGCCGTGCTGCTGCAGCACGGAGCGGACGTGGTCGACGGCGTCCTTGCCGAGGGAGAGCCAGCGGCGCATGGCGTTGATGCCGCCGCCGGAGAGGTTGGCGGCCAGCAGGACGCCCTTGAGCACGCTCTTGGCCTGGTCGATCCAGGGTGCGGCGCGCTTGTCGTCGCTGGAGGAGGAGGCCTCGGCCATCCACGCGGCCATGCGGTCGGCGGCCTTGGCGTCGGTGCAGTACTCCACCGGGGACCACTTGTCGGTCTCCCGTCCCGGGATCCCGGCCGGGGCGATCACCCAGACCGGGCCTAGGGCGCGGCGGCGGGCGTAGATGATGTCGAGGTCGGCGGCCTTGGTGGTGGTCACCACGAGCGGGCCCTGCCATTCAGCGGCGTTGGGCAGCACCAGGCCGGTGGTCTTGGAGGAGCCGGGCACCCCGAAGACCGTGGCGCTGATGTTGGGCTGGGCGGCCACGATCTTCCTGGTGTTCATGCCGCGGCCGGCGGTGATGCGGTTGGCCCGCAGCTTCGGGTCCTGCGGAGCCTTGAGCTTGCGTTCGACCTTCGCACCGCCCCACTGGGCGCCGCCGGTGTGGCCGCCGGAGTTCAGCTTGGTGACGGCCTTGAGCAGCAGCAGGAAGAACGTCAGCAGCAGCGCCACGGTCAGCAGGTAGAACAGCCAGGCGGGCGGAGTGGGGGAGAACACCGTGCCGGGGCCGTTGACCAGGGCGCGCAGCACGGTTTCCGGGACGCCGGCCGTCGGGTGGGCCCAGCCTCGGCCGGACAGCAGGGCGGCGAGCGGGGCGGCCAGCAGCACCGCCCCGCCCAGCGCCACGGCGAGGCCTGCGGCGTAGGCGGCGAGCAGCGTGTTGTCGTCCAGGCCGCTGCCGGCGCTCTTGTCGGCCACGGTCAGATCACCATCTTCTCGTCGGTCTCGAAGAGCTGCTGTTCGGTGTGGGAGAGCATCAGTTGCACGGCGTGCGAGCCGCCGCCGCGGCCGACCTTCCACAAGGCCCTGCCTCGCTGTCCGGCGCCCCAGGAGCCGATCAGGTCACACTCGGCGTCCGTGAGGCCGATCGCCTCGCGGGTCAGGCGCAGCGGGCGGGTGTCCTGAGCGAGCTGGATACGGGTCTCGCAGGAGCTGATGAGGTCCTTGGCGATGTTGACGGCCTCGGAGCCGGCGGCGCCGACGCCTTCGAAGTCCGAGAGCCGGTGGGTGGCCAGGAGCTGGATGGTGCCGGTCGCCCGGGACAGCCGCAGGTCGGCATCGATCTTCTTGACCTGGGAGGCGCCGCCGGAGCGCATCTGCCGCCACAGCTCGTCGCGGACGACGATCCAGGGCCGGCTGCCGGGGCGGTCGATGGCGGCCTGGGCCCAGGAGGAGACGCAGGTCAGCACCATGGCGACGGTCTCGTCGCCGTACTGCTCCAGGGCGGAGATGTCGACGGACTGGATCGGAGCGTCCCAGTCCAGACCGATGGAGGTCTGGTCGTCGAAGAGGCCGGCGACATGGCCGTTGACCATGGCGCCGAGGGCGGAGCGGATGGACTCCATCTGCTCGCGGGCCCGCTGCACCTCGCGGTCACGCACCCGGAGTTCCTCGGCCATCGCGTCACTGGGGTCGCGCAGCTTGTCGTAGACCAGCGGCAGCGTGGGCGTCTCCAGCCGTGTCTGCCCGTACAGTTCGCCGGTCACCTCGCGCACGGCGACGTCGAGGGCCTCTTCCTCCTGCGGGAGCAGGGTGCGGCGCAGTTGGAGCTCCAGCAGCGCCTTGAGCAGGGTCAGCCGGCGCCGGTGGATCTCCCGAAGCCGGTTCTGCAACTCGCCCGGGTCCTTGATCAGCTCCAGGCCGGAGCCGAGGGGTCCGGCGTCGAGCGGGTTGACGCGTCCGGGCAGGCCGGGGCCGAGCCGGACCGGCTCCACCCCCAGGTGGCGGCACAGGGCGGCGTACTCGCCCTTCACGTCCCCGGCGATCAGGGTGCGGTGGCCGAACGCCATCAGCCGGAAGCACAAGGCCTTGATGTGCGCGCTCTTACCGGAGCCGGGGATGCCGGTGATCATCACGTTGGGGTTCGTGCACAGCCCTTCCTTCACCCAGACGGCCGGGTGCGCACTGAACGCCTCGGTGGTCAGGGTGTTCTGCCCGATGTAGGCGCCGACCGGGGGCAGGCTCGCGGCGTGCAGGAACGGGTAGGCGCCGGCGGCGTTGGCGGTGTCGGCGCGTACGACCTCGACGCGGGGCAGGGATGCGGAGCGCCCGGCGTACGGATGCGCCCAGCCCTTCTTCGGGGCGATCCGCATGACCGTGTCGGGGTCTTCCAGCAGCCGGGCCCGGCGCTGTTCGCGGGCGCTCCGGGCCGGTTGCGGCGCCTCGGCAGGCCGCTTCTCCCAGCCGGTGGCCTCGCCGAAGCCGGCCTCTTTCAGCATCGTGTCGCCGTTGTCGCGGCGCTTGAACAGCAGCGGTGCCATCAGAAACCGATCCTCCGGTCGGGCAGGCCCTGGCCCAGCGGCAGCGCGGCGGCCGCGAACCCGACGTCCTGGGCGCCCCACATGCGGCGCAGCTCCAGCCCGGAGGCGGCCGCGTCGGCCTGCAACTCGGCGCAGGCGGTCTCCAGCTCGCCCAGGTCGGTGACGGTGACGGCGAGTACGGCGGTCAGCCGCACCACGCCCTGTCCGGAGGCGCGGGCGACGTCCTGGGCCTTGGCCTTCTCCGCTTCGAGGAGTTCGTCGGCTGACTCGTCCTGGCCGGTCTTGGCGCGCAGCTGGCGTGCGGACTGCCGCCTCGCCTTCTCACGGGCCAGGTCCTGACGGGCGCGGCGCGGGCCGATGGGCTCGTAGACGACGCTCAGGGAGCGGCGGGCGTTCTGCCGCGGCCGCAGCAGTGGCTGCAGGAAGGTCGCGTATACGTCGGCCTGCGGCCAGGTGCGCACCTGGTAGGAGACGGTCCAGGCGCCGTCGTGGCGGTAGGTGCCCCAGTCGGTCTCGGCGTACGCGGGGCCCGCCAACTGCGGGTCGAGGCCCGGCGGCAGGCCCTGCCAGTCGGGTTCCTGGGTGGCGGCGTTGCGGGTGGCGAGCATCAATTGCGCCTCGGGGTCGTAGGCGGTGCGCACCACCTGGGCCAGGGCACGCGGCGCGAGCCACTCCACGACCTGCAGGCTGGCGGTGGACAGGGCGCTGTGCATGGCGTGCAGCTCGCGTACCAGGACGGCGGCCGCGCCGACCTGGCCGCCGCCGGCGCCCTTGATGGCCAGCCTCGCCTTGGGCGCGGACAGGGTGACGGACAGGTACGTCTCGCGGGTGGTGGCGGCCGGGCCCGCACCTTCCATCAGCTCCGTCAGGGCGGCGACCGCCTCCTTCGGGGCGTCCGGGGCGAGATGCCGGTCGGTCCACGAGCGCAGGGCCGCGCCGTCGTCGGGCAGGCACCGCTGGTGCACGGCCAGCCGGATGATCGGCGAGTCCTCGGTGCAGAAGCCGCGCAGGAAGCCCGCCCAGGCGGCGACGCGGGCGGTCTGCCGGTCGCTGTCGATCAGCGCGAGCCCGGGGAAGGTGATGCGGGCGACGGCGGTGTAGGTGTTGGCGACTGGGTCGTGGGAGACGCCGAGGGTGCCGCCGAGGCCGTCGGGAGCCTCCAGGAAGCGGAGGCGGGCCAGCACGCCGGGCAGGTCCATCGGCTGCTGCCCGGTCTTGGCCGAACGCGGGGCGAACGCCCCGGACATGAACACGTTTCGCCGGGTGGCCACGTTGATCTGATGCCTTACTGCGAGAAGGATCCATTCGTCGGCGCTCAGGCCCAACACGCGCCCGAGGGCGAGCGCGAACAGCACGGCCGCGAGCGGCACGCACACCAGCGCGGCCGCCCAGCTGCCCAGGTTGAGCGGCGTGAGCAGCAGCACGCAGCCGCCCACGACCAGGGCGAAGCCGACCCCGCTCAGCCGGCCCATGAACCCGCTGCGTTCGGACTGCCAGCCGCCGTAGGTGACGGGGGTGGAGCTGGACATGGGTTATCCCTCCCTCGGCGCACCGCTGGCGCTGGGCCCGCTGGTCTGTTCGGCGGGCGCCGGAGCCGCCCTGTCCGGCCTGCGCGGGGCGATGACGACGTGACCGCCGCCCGGCGAGGCGGTGTCCAGCCCCGCGTGCGCGGCCGTGTTCGCCATCCCGGACTCCAGAACGCCCTTGCCCGCGGCCATGACCTGCAGGCCCAACCCGAGAGGGCCTGCGACCCGGGTGCTGAGACGCCCGCGCCCCGCCCCCTTCCCGAAGGAGCCCTGGAGCTCCCCTCCGGCCGTGTTCGTGAAGTCCTTCTTGGCCCCGGAGCCCATGCCCGACTGGGCGTTGTCCCGTTCCAGGGCCCGGGTGTAGCCGGAGCCTCCGCCGACCATTCCGGCCCCGCTCATCGAGCTGGCCGAGGAACCGACCGAGCTCATCAGGCCGCTGGCCATGGCGGCGCCGGCACCCAGGGTGGAGAACGTCATGAACTTGGCGATGGCCGGCCAGCAGAAGCACGCCATGAGGAAGATGACCAGGCCGACGATCATGTTCTGCACGCCCTCGCCCTGCTCGATGGCGAAGAAGCCGATCGCGAAGCAGAACGTGATCATCGGCTTCATCAGGATGAGTGTGAGCAGCGCGTCGCGGGCCTTGGGCCACCAGTCCTTGGTGGCGTCCGACATCTGCCCGACCAGCGTGATCGGCATGGTGGCGACCAGGATCATGATTCCGGCCTGGCGCAGCAGCATCTCGACCCACAGGGCGCCGATCGCCAGGATGCACACGATGCCGATGACGATGACCACGGCAACCGCAGACGCGTCCAGACCGGCACCCGTGATCAGCGCGCCGCCGGCCGTGGCAGCACTTCCGCTTCCGATCAGGCCCGCGAACATTTCACCGAACTTGGCCTTCAGCGCATCACTCGCCGACCCGTGATCCGCAGTACTCGCGCCGTGAAATCCGTAGTTGACGATCCAGTCGGACAGTTGGTCGGAGAACTCCAGCGCGGTGGTCGTGACCGTCCAGTACGCGGAGAGGATGACCACCCACTTCGCCAACCCTGAAATGGCGGTTGCCGCAGGTCCGCCCTGGTGGCTGATCGCCACCTTCCCGAACTGCAGGAGCAGCAGGAACACGGCGATGACCACGGACAGGGCCATGGCGATCCCCATCGGCTGGCTGATGCCGGTGGAATCCAGGTTGATCACGGACGTCTTGTTGAAGATGTCGGCGAAGGACTGCAGCAGCCAGACCACGGCGTTGCCGATGTACTGGGCGGCCTCCTCCAGCGCGTCCCGCGCCAGGTCGGAGATCTTCTTGCCGACCCAGTCACCGAGGGTCTGCCCGCCGATCGGCCCGTACTTCTGGTACGCCGCTTCCTTGCAGGCGCTGAACGACCATCCCTTGTCATCTATGCACTTCGTCAGGAAGCCGTTCCACTTGTCGTAGTCGGCTTGCTTCAGTTCACCCTTCCTGACCGCCTCGATGTTGTCCTTGCGCCACTTCTCCAGCTTCTTCTTCTGGACCGCCTTCCAGGCGCCGTCGCTGCACTCCGGCGACTTTTCGCCGCCGGCGTTCTCGCACTCTCCGATGGTGCCCGGCAGCTCGCCGACCTCCGGCATGCGGCAGATGCTGTCGTCGTTGATTTCGTCGTAGAGGCAGTAGTGGCCCTGCTTGTCGATGCCGCAGGTTACGCCGCCACTCCAGTCGACCGGGCATTGTTTGCCGCTGTCCGGTCCGTAGTCGAGGTGGTATTTCGCGTCATCCTTGGCCATGGCCACCGGTGCAGTGCTCAGACTGGTGCCGAAGCAGAGCAATACGGCGGTCAGCAGAACGACGAGGCGGACCGAGAGACGCGCATGGCGTTCAGTCCGCATGCCTCACCTGCTGCCAGCCGTCTGCCCAGGAGACATGCTCATCAGGGAAGTAGGCGCTGGGGAAAGAGCGCTTCTTCCAGTACTGCGGCTCGTTCGTGATTTTCCAGGCGCCGTCCTGCCACTTCAGCAGCAGGTCGGCGTCCTGGTCCTTGAGCGGGTCGTCGTCCGGGCTGCCGTCGGCCTTCGTGGCGTACCGGTCGTAGTTCATCCAGATCTGCACGACCTTTCCCTCTGTCCCGGTCAGGGAGGTCGCCCGGACGGCGTTGACCGCAGTGCTGAAAGTGATCCCGGCCGGAGTGCCACCTGATGGTGGGAGACCGGCCTGCTCACGCAGCTTGCGTACCTCGGAGATCATCTCGTCGGTGTAGCCGTCGGCGTCCGGAGAGACGATGGCGTCCAGTTGCTGCCGGGCCTTCTGGTCGTCGAGGAAGGCGTACTCCTCCCAGAAGTACACCGCGGTGGAAATCGCTCCGACCGGGCCCTTGGAGAAACCGGTGGACAGTCCGTTCTTCTGGCCGGTCGGCTTCTCCAGGACGAGTTTGCGGGCCTTGTCCGGGGTCATCGACGTCTGCCGGCCGTCGGACGACGCAGACGGCTTGGCCGTGGCCGGCGAGGGCGAGGCCGTGCTGGACCCGGAGTCGTCGCCTCCGAGCATCGTCGCCGCCGTCACGCCGCCGCCGATCAGCGCACCGACCACCAGAACGCCCAGCGCGGCGAGCGTGAGCCGGGCCTTGCGGGTCTTGTTGTCGCTCACCACGCCCGCCTCACTTCGCCATGTTGTAGAAGGTGGTCACCAGGGCCGCGGTCACGCCGATGCCGCCGGCGCCGAACAGGCTCCAGAGGATGGCCTGCTTGCCGCGGGCGGCCAGGGCGGCGCGCTCCGAGTTGTGGCCCACGGCCACGGCGGCCCAGCCGAGCAGGCCGCCGAGGACGGCCCCGGCCAGACCGAGACCGGCGGTCCAGTTCAGGATCTTCTGGACGGGCTGGTCGACGTCCTTGGGGATCTCGGGGGTGACCCCGGGTACCGCGTCGGCGAGGGTGTGCCAGTGCGGGTCGGCGACGGCGTTCAGGGTGGTCAGGAGCTGGCTCATATCCGATTCCTCGTCAACGGGCGGGGAGGGCAGGGGTGATCGGGGCGGGCTGCGGTGCGTCCGGGAGCGGCTGGCCCCAGGCGGTGTGCGCCGCGGCGAGGACGGCCCCGGTGAGCTGTGCGGCTGCCTGCCGGGTGCGTGAGCGCAGGCGGGCGGCGTGCAGGCCGTGCGCGCGCATGTGCGGGTCGTAGGGCAGGTGCACCACGGCGGCGGTGCGGGCGGTGAGCATGGTGGCCCCGGCGCGTACTGCGGCCGGCGGGCGGCCGTCGCCGGTGGCGACCAGGACGATGACGGTGCGGTTGAGGGGCAGGCCCTCGGCGTGCAGGGCCATCACGGCCTGCTGCAGGGCCTGGATGCCGTCGGCGGTGGCAACCGCACACAACACGGGTACCGAGTACGGCAGTTCGTACCAGCCGCGGGTCTTTCCCAGCTCTCCGGCACAACGGGCGGCCAGGAGGTCGTGGGCGAGCGGGTGCACGGTGTCGGCGACGACGGCCTGCCAGCCGCCGATCGCGGCCAGTTGGTACCAGGCGGCCGGGGGCTCCGGCAGGACGAGCGGCGGGGTGTGCCAGTCCCGCCCGTCCGACAGCACATGCCAACTGGCTCCGTTCGCACCGGCGCTGAGGCCGCAGGCCTGCTGGACCGCGCTGCGGGTCAGAGGCTGGTCGGGCGGCAGCGCGGCCAGCCCGCCGGCACCCTGTTCGGCGAGCCGGGCGGGCCAGGGCGAGGAGAGGCGTGGGGCCAGGTCCAAGACCACGGCGGGACCGCTCGCGGCCAGTCCCGCGGCCAGCAGGCTCGCGGTCGTGGTGCGGCCACTGCCGCCGGTGGCGGCCATCACGGGCACCAACAGCCGTGCCCCTACGGGCAGTGCCGGAGCCGCAACGGGTTGTTTGCCCATTATTCCCCCGTACATTCCCGTTTGACGTTTGCGTAGGCTAATCGCAGCCGTGGCCCAGCGCCGCCACATCCCCCTCACCGGAACCTTACACGCGCACCTTGCATGCCCAACAAGGTGTTTCTCCTCTCTCGTTGAGATGCAGTGATGGCGTACTGTCACACAGGATCACGCACGCGTTCGGACACCGGTTCCCATCCCGGAGTACGAATTTCAGATTTGAGGGAGCAAATCTGAGTGACGATCAAGAGGGGGATTACATGAAGGGCAAGGCGCCCAAACGCCTGCTGCTCGCCCTGGGCGTCGGCTTCGTGATGACGCCCCTCGCGCTCGGCCTGGGCGTGGTGCTGCTGATCGCGACGTTCAACGACGACGACAGCACCGTCGGCAACCCGGTCGGCGGGCTGCGCATCGGCGAGGGCGGCGTGCCCTCCGAGTACGCGTCGCTGATCCTTCAGGCGGCCGCCGACTGCGACCAGGGGCTGTCCCCGGCAGTGCTGGCCGCGCAGCTCAAGCAGGAGTCCGGTTTCGACCCGCAGGCCGGAAGCGAGGCCGGTGCGCAGGGCATAGCCCAGTTCATGCCCGGCACCTGGGCGACGTGGGGGGTGGACGGCAACGGCGACGGCAAGAAAGACGTCTGGGACCCGGCGGACGCCATCCCGGCCCAGGGCAAGTTCATGTGCTCCCTGCTGAAGAAGGCCAAGAAGCATCCCGACTACAACGGTGCCCCGATCGAGCTCGCCCTGGCCGGGTACAACGCCGGCTGGGGACGTGTCGACCAGTTCCGGGGCGTGCCGCCGAAGTCCTTCGCGGGCGGCCAGACCTACAACTACGTGCAGAACATCATGGCCATGTCGGCCCAGTTCGCGGCCCCCTCGGCCAGCGAGGACGGGACCCTGCCCGCCGGGTACGAGCTGCCCGCCGGCACGCCGAAGAAGGTCCGAGTCGCGGTGGCGTGGGCGCTCAAGCAGCGCGGCGGCTGGTACCACCTGGGCGGCGACTGCACCGACGCCCTGGGCAAGGATCCCGCCCACTGGTGCGACTGCTCCTCGCTGATGCAGCAGGCCTACAAAGCGGCTGGGGTGAGCATCCCGCGCACCACCTACGACCAGGTCAACATCGGCACCCAGGTCGACATCGACCACCCCAAGCCCGGCGACCTGGTCTTCAACCCCGGCTCGGACGGCTCCGACGCACGGCCCGGCCACGTGGGCATGTACGTCGGCAACGGAATGGTCATCGAGGCGCCGCGCACCGGCGTGAAGACCCGCATCGTCACCTATGAGAGCTGGCGCAACTCCACCAGCTACATCACCCGCATCACCGAGGTCCGCCGTGTGGTGGACTGGTGAACCTCGCACCGCAGCAGGGGAGTTTGTCCATGTCCGAGCCGCTCTACCGCCCCTGGGGCACCGTGACGCCGGAGTTCTGGGCCACGCCCGCCTCCGGCACGACGCCCACAGAGCGCGGTTTGCCGCCGGAAATGCTGCGCGCCCGGCTCGTCAGGGTGGCGGAAGTCGCCCAGGAGGGCCGGCCGCAGGACGCGGCCACGCTCGCCGCCGGGATCGACCAGGACGTCACCGCCGAGTACGGCGAGCTCCACCTGCACACCGTCCAGGTCCGCGAAGTCCGCGGCTACCTCGCCGCACTGATGGCCGATCACGCCACCGGGCTGGCCTGGTACCTGCACGCCGTACAGCTCCGGGTCACCATCCAGGGCCCTGGGCATCCGGATGTCGAGGAGGCCACCCGCCGCGCCTACAGCCTGTGGCGGGCCATGCCCCCGGAGGCCGACCGGCAGCGGCTGGGCGCGGAGCTGCTGACGATCGCCACCGACATCCACGGCGCCGACTCGCTCGTCGTGCGCCGCATCCGCGAGCGCCTGTACTCCCTGGCCCTGCCCTCCGCGCCGACGCCGGCGCATCTGAACAGCGCCTGATTACGCGTCGCCTCGCTGGCCCTGTCGGATGCTCATCGATCTATCACCAACTTGTCGTATGCGACAGATCGATGAGAAGCACTCTCAAAGAGCTGTGTCTATGCGGTCTTGTGGCGTTTCGTTGATGGTAGGGGTGGCCGGTCGCTAGGGTCCAGCGCAGGAAGATCGGGTGCCCAGGGGGTAGCGCGTGCGGGTGCGCGTATGGGCGGCGGGGATCGTCGCGCTTGCCAGCGTAGGTATTGCCCTGGCGATCGTGCTGGCGTTGGCGGGGAACGCCGCCACGGCTACTTCGAGCTGGCCCTGGCTGCTGGATGAGCTCCGGCAGCACCCGTGGTGGTCGATGGGCATCTTCGGGCCGCTGTCGGTCGTGGCAGGCGGTATGGCGGCGTGGATGCAGTTACGTCCGCCGGCGGCCCTGAACGATCCCTCACCACCCCCACCTGTGGCCGTCCCGGAATGGTTCGTCGATCGGGCCCAGACCCGTGCCGCAGCGGCTGCGGTGTGCCGCGGCGGCCGCGCCGTAAGCATCACCACCTCCCTGTGGGGAGCGGGAGGATTCGGCAAGACCACGCTGGCCACGGCCGTGTGTGCCCGTCGGCGCGTGCGGTGGCGGTACCGGTCTCGCTTGTTCCCGCTTCGACCCCGGATCTATACCGTCACTATCGGACGGGACGTCCGCGGACGTGCGGCTGTGGCGGCCAAGGTCGTCGAGGTCACCCGGTTCATCACCGGTGACACCACCGAGTTCGACGACCCCGCTCTGGCCGGCGCCCATCTGGGTCGGCTCCTCGACAAGCGCGCCCGCACCCTGCTCGTCCTGGACGACGTGTGGGAAGCCGAACAGCTCGACCCCTTCCTGATGGGGGGCCGCCGCTGCGTACGGCTGGTCACCACCCGAAATCCTGCACTGCTGCCCTCCGGCGTCCAACGCATCCCCGTCGACCAGATGTCCCACGACCAGGCCGTGGCCGTGCTGACCTGGAACCTGCCAGAACTGCCCGAGCCCTTGGTGGACGCCCTGCTGGAGGCCACCGGCCGCTGGGCCCTGCTGCTGCGCCTGACCAACCGCCTGATCGCCGAACAATGCGCCGCCGGCGCCGATCCCCCCGCCGCCGCCGAGCGGGTCCTTAACAGGATGCGCGACAACGGGCCCGCTGCCGTGGACGATCCCGCCGCGACCTGGAATTTGGACGACCCGCGCCTGCGTAACCAGGCCGTCAAAGCCTCCATCGAGGCCGCAACCACCCTGCTGCCGCCCGGCGGCCCGGACCGCTTCGCCGAACTCGGCATCTTCGCCGAGGACGAATCCATCCCCATCCCCATCGTCGCCCTGCTGTGGCAGGCGAGCGGCCATCTGACCGAGGACCAGACCCGCATCTTGTGCCGGGACCTGGAACGCTTGTCGTTGCTGACCCTCAACCCGCGCAACGGCGGCACGATCAGCTTGCACGACGTCATCCGCGACTACCTGCGCAGCAGTCTCGGCACTGCGAGCCTGGCCCTCCTCAACGGCTCTCTGATCGACGCAATCGCCGCCACCCTGCCCCGAGCCCAGACCCTTGCCCCGACCACGCCTGACCCCGAACACGCCTGGTGGCAACTGCAGGACGGCTACGTTCTCGACCACCTCATCGACCATATGCTCGCAGCCGGACGCACCACCTCCGCCGAGGCCTTGGCAGGCGACCTGCGATGGGTGGAGACCCGCCTCGCCCAGCGCGGGCCACTCGCCCCCTGGACGGACCTCACTCGCATCGGCACCCCCCACGCCCGCCCCCTGGCCCGTAGCCTCGCCCAGACCGCTCACCTCCTCACCCCCACCGACCCGCCCCACGCACTCGTCGGCGTCCTGCACATTCGCCTCAACACACACCCGCACTGGCAGCCCCAAATCACCGCACGCCAGCACGACCCCGCCCAACGCCCCTGCCTCACAAACCTTTGGCCCCTGCCCGACGCCCCCTCACCCGCCCTACACCGCGCCCTGACCGGCCACACCAAAGCAGTGGTGTCGGTGGCGATCGCGCCGGACGGCACCTGGCTCGCCACCGCCAGCATCGACAAGACGGTACGGATCTGGGACCGCGCCACCGGAACCTGCACCACCACCCTCACCGGCCACACCAACGCAGTGAGGTCGGTGGCCATCGCGCCGGACGGCACCTGGCTCGCCACCACCAGCCGCGACAAGACGGTACGGATCTGGGACCGCGCCACCGGAACCTGCACCACCACCCTCACCGGCCACACCAACGCAGTGAGGTCGGTGGCGATCGCGCCGGACGGCACCTGGCTCGCCACCACCAGCCGCGACAAGACGGTACGGATCTGGGCCGTCCCGGGTCAGCGCACCGTGGCCATAGCGCGAGTCGATGCAGTGCTGGCTGCGTGTTCCTGGGGGGCCGCTGGCGAACTCGCGGTGGGGAGCGACAGGGGCCTGCTCCTCTTCGCCCTTCTCACCTGAAGCGCGACCCTGACGCAAGTCCGCTCCCACCGCAGCCCCATTCACCGGTCGGTGGGGCGCTGTACCCGACTGCGCAGGCCAGAACCGGGGAGTGCTGAGCGGGCTTGGCACTCCTCCGAGATCGTCCTCATGACCCGGTCTCGGCGGAGAACCAGACACGCCGATGAAAAAACGCGCGGACAGACCGAAGAGGAACCGCGACAACGCCCAGCTCACTGGTGTAGGTCGGACAAGAAGGCTGAGAACCTACATGCACCCTGCGGTCAGCCGACGCGAATGCCGCCTCCCGGGCGCTGCTGCGGAAGCTGGCGCTGGGCCTGTTCGCGGGCTTGACGGGCGCGCACGGCGCTGTGCCGCCGCTCCTGCTGCAACGCGGCGTCGCGGGCCGCCTCCTCGATCGCGTGCCTCCTGGGGGCCTGCTCGCTGATCTGCTGGCGCAACTGCCGCTCGGCCTGGAGCTGCTCGGCCGTCGCTCGTAGGTCTCGGGCCTTGGCGCGCAGCTCGACGGCCTCGTGCCGGGCCTGCTGGGCGGCTTCGGCGCGGGCGGTGTCGATCTGTGCGGCCAGGGTGGGCAGGTGGGCGCGCATCGCGGCGATCCGCTGCCGCAGGGCTGTCGGGTCGGCGGGGGCATCGCCGAGCGCGCCGTGGGCGCGGAAGGCCTCGGCGTAGGGGGAGGTGCGCAGCGTCTGCCAGGCCTGTTGCCGGGTGGTGGCGGCCGCGCGTTCGGCGCGCTGCTGTTCGTCGTGGGCGTCGGTCATCTGCCGCGTGTACTGGGCGAGCAGGGCCTGCTGTTCGGCGCGGGAGGTGCCGGCCAGCCGCAGGGCGATCCGGCTGCGGCCGAAGGCCGCCTCGATGCGCTCCTTGATGCCCTTGGCCTGCTCGGCCACGGCCGCGGCGCGGCGAGCGGTCCCGGTCTCCTGCTGAGCCTGTGCGGCCAGCCGATCGGCCGCGGCGAGGACGGCGGCCGCGGCCTGCGCGGTGCGCTGCCCGGCGCTGGGTTGTTCGGCCGCGGCAGCGGCCAGTTCGCGGGCTAGGCGGGTCTGTCCGTCGGCGGCGTGCTCGGTGGTGGCAGCCGCGCGCAGTGCCCTGGCGAGCCGTGACTCCAACTGTCCCGACGCCAGCGCCCCGTACGGGCGGACGTCGCGGTCGTCCCAGGCCGGGAAGTCAGGTTCACCGGGGGCGGGCAGGCGCAGGGCCACAGGCTCGGGAGCGGCGCGAAGATGGTCGCTGACCATGGCGTCGGCGCGGTCCTGGCGCAGCAGCACGGTGTACGCGTGCAGGGCGCGCTCCAGGAGTTCGGCCTCGTCGCGGGGCTCGCCCAGCCGGGCGCGGGTTTCGGGGTCCTCGAGGGCCGCGGCGGGCAGCCACAGGTGGTTGGCCTCCTTGGCGCGGGTGATGCCGGGGTAGAGGGCGTACGCGTTCGCGCCCAGCCCGTAGACGAGGGCGGTGTCGGTGGTCAGGCCCTGGGATGAGGCGATGGTCATCGCGTAGCCCAGGGAGAGGGTGCCGGCGGTGATCTGCCCGGGGGTCAGCCAGGCCTGGGATGTGTGGGCCGTGCCGTCGGGGTTCTCGCGCCGCCAGGTGATCTGGACCCGGTGGTCGTCGGCGATGTCGGTGACCACGGCGCGGTAGCCGTTGAGGACGTCGGGGCCGGTGCCGCGGCGCGAGCGGTAGTCGTTGGTGCGCACCCGGACGACATCGCCGACGCCCAGGGTGAGGTGGTCACCGCCGGGCAGGGCGTAGCGGTGGGTGTGACCGAGTTCGCCGGCCGCCCGGCGCAGGGCCTGCGCTCCGGCGTTCAGCAGGGCCGCGTCACTGTTGCGGGCGGCCAGCACGACGAGGTTGTCGAGCATGTCGTACGCGTCGCCGTAGCGGGCGCGGGCCTCGTTCCAGGCGGCGAGGATGCCGCGGCGAGCGTCGTCGGCGCTGTCGGTGGCGTGGATGCGGCCGCGGTCGGCCAGCAGGTTCAAGGCCTGCTCGCGGGCGCCGGTGCGCCAGATCTCCAGGGCGGCCCGCTCGCCCGCGTCCTTCTGCCGCCGGTTGACGGCGAGGATCTCGCCGCCGACCAGGCGGTGGACTTCGGTGAAGCCGCCGCCGGGGCCGATCGCCTGCAGTTGCTGCGGGTCACCGACCGCGATGACCTTGGTGTTGGTGCGGGCGGCCTCGGTCAGCAGCACCGCCATGGCCCGGTCGTCCGTCATCGCGGCCTCGTCCAGGACCAGGACGTCGATGCCGGTCAGGCCGGTGCCGTCGTGGATGCGCTGCAGCCAGGCGGCGACGGTGCGGGAGGGGATGCCGGAGCCCTCGTACAGGTTCTGCGCGGCGACCGCGGACAGGGAGGCGCCGGCGTAGGTCAGGCCGGTCGCGTCCCAGCCGATCCGGCAGGCCTCCATCAGGCTCGTCTTGCCCGATCCGGCGACGCCGATGACGGCGTCCACGCCGTGCCCGCCGGTCAGCAGCCGCTCCACCACGCGCCGCTGCTCGCCGGCGAGTGAGAATCCGGCGGCCACCTCGAACACGGAGATGGCGGCCGCCGCCTGATCCTGGCTCAGGCGTGCGGAGCCGTCGGCGTAGCGGGCCCGGGCCTGGTCCACGATGGTCTGCTCGGCCTGCAGGATGTCCAGGGTGGTGTACCGCTCGGCATGCGCCATCAGATGCGAGCCCCGCGGCGGCAGCGCCTTGGCGTATCCGCGGACCGCGAGTACCCGCTGCGCAAGTCCTTCCAGCTCGGAGGCTTCCAGGCCGAACGGGCAGGCGTCGGCGACCCGGGCGAGCAACTGCGCCTGGGAGAACTCCTTGTCGAACGCGGTCAGCCCGTGCTGCGGGTGGAAGACCTCGGAGGCGATCTGCTCGGGGGAGGGGGTGCGCGGGCCGTCGGGGCCGGTCACGGCGAGCGGCCCGTCGGGTCCGGGCGGGCCGGGAGCGGCAGCCGAGACCATCGCGTCGACGTCGTAGCCGAGGTCCTCGGCCCGTCGGCGCCAGCCGGCGCGCAGGTCCAGGACGCCGGTGTCGTGCTTGGCGTGCCGGGTCTCGGCCGAGACTCGCAGCTTCTCTTCGCGGCTGGCGTCGGCGCCTGCGATGGCGTCGACCTGGGCGGCCCGGCGGGAGTAGTGGTCGCGCAGCGGCTCGGGGATGTCCTCGACCTCCCAGGCGCCGGTGCGCGGCGAGCGGGCGTAGCGCATCCCGAACCGCTCGTGGGCCAGCGCCCGCACCCGCCCCTTGAACAGGGCGTCGAACGCGCGGGCGTGCCGGTGCAGGTCCATGCCGCCGTTGGCGATGGCCCGCCATTGGCCGTCCTCGCAGCGGGCCATGTTGACGATCACAATGTGGACGTGCAGGTGGGGGTCGCCGGGGGTGTCGTCGACCGGGCGGGCGGACTGGTGCTCGACGCTCCAGCCGAGCAATCCGCCGGTGGCGATGCGGTGGAGCTTGCCGTCCTCGCTCGCCAGGCCGTAGCCGATCCACTGTTCCAGCTCGGCGAAGGCCTCCCGCTTGGCCTGGTGGACCAAGTCGCGGAACTGCTTTTCGTGCCGCTCGGCGAGCAGCGCCCACAGCGTGGAGTCGCTCTTGGGCAGGTCGGCGACGAGGTCGTAGGCGCGGATGCGGACGCTGACCCGCTCGCCCTCGTGAGCGCGGGCCTCGGCGAGCTCGTCGGCGTCGTAGATGTCCTCCAGGGCGAGCCCGGCCGCGCGGGCGAGGCGGTGCAGGGAGTCGACCTGCAGCCGATGCCGTTCGCCCTTCTGGTGCACCATCCGGGCGAGCGTCGCCCACTTCTTCGCCTGCTTGGGCTTGCCGACGAACAGGTCGGCCGGCTCGCATCCGGCGGCATCGGCGGCCGCCTCGACCGCCTCGACGAGCCGGGCGCCGACCAGCTTGGCGCGCGGGTGCGCGCGCAGCTCGGGGCGGACCAGTTGCTCGCCGGTGAGGGGGTGCACGCCATTGGTCAGCGCGCGGGCTGCCTGCTTGTCGGCCTCGTCGAGGACCGCTCCCGGTCTCTGGCCGACCGCGGCGAGGCCCTCGCCGATCCACACGAGCGTGCCGTCCTCGGCGGCGTCCATGCGGTAGCCGACCTGGTCACCGGCGGCGGTGTCGGTCTGCCCGGCGAGGCCTTCACCGTCCTGCTGCACGTAGCAACCGGAATGGCCGGTGAGGCGGTACTCGACCTGCGCGTCATCCACGATCCCGGTGACCCAGGCCATCGACCGCCGCCCCCTTCCCCCGTCTTCCGCGGCCGAAGCCGCGTACGTCCCCGCAGGGGACGTACCTTTGTCCATCCGTTTCTGATCTTGATGGATCGTGAAGGGTAGCTCTGGAGGAGGAGGGGAGTCAACGGTGAGCAGCGGGGCGAGTGTTGGACGACTGTGTCAGTAGGCGGTGAGGCTAGGAGAGCATCCGGAGGCACTGGCATCGGGCGTGGTCGGCCTTTCGGACTCATCTCTCGAGTGCTCGACTTATCACGGCGTGATAAGTCCGGGGCACGCACCGGCTGGCCTGGCTACCCACTCCGCAGCAAGCAGTACGGCCCCGCTCGACGCCGTATAGGCGAGGCGAGCGGGGCCGCTGGGGACAGGCGCTGCTATCGGGCTTCGAGATCGGCCAGCAGCGCCTCGTACTGGTCCGGGTACTGCTCCCGCAGGACCGTCAACCACACACGGGCCCCTTGGACGAAGGCCTCCGGCTTCATCTTCTGCTGGAGGTGGTGCACCAAAGAGGGCGCATCGTCGTACCGGAGCCGCTGCGGCTCCTCGGGTTGCGCCGCCTCTGCCTCCGCAGTCCTGACTTCCTCGGTGCCAGTGCGCGGTTCGGGGAGGGACTCGGATGCCTGCTCGCGGGCGGCGGCCGACGTGGCCATACCGGACTGCGGAGGAGCAGCCGAGGGGGCGGGAGGGCCAGCGTGCGTCTCCTGGATTATCACGCCGTGATAATCGGCGGGGCCCGCTGAGCGCTGAACGACCTCCTGCGGCGAGGCCGCCGCCGCCTTCCTGCGGGCCGCTTCCGCTCGTTCGTCCGCTTTGGCCTTCTGCTCCTCCGGGGACAGCTTGCCGAGGTTGCGGACGTGCTCCACCTTCCGCTCCCCGGTAACCAGATCCTTCTGGAGCTCAGGCGTGAGCTTCAGCAAGGACAGCTTGCTGGAGATGGTGTTCTGCGGAATGCCCAGCCGCTTGGCGGCCTTGGTCTGCGAGCCGTAGTAGTCGACCAGGGTCTTGAGGGCGTGCGCCTCTTCGAGGTCGGTCATGTCGTCGCGGTGGTAGTTCGCGACGAACGCGGCCTCGAGGAGCGTTTCATCGGTGGCGACGCGTCCGTTGTCGACCCGCACCGGGATGGTGGCCATGCCGACGCGGCGGGCGGCCTCCAGGCGGCGGTGGCCGTCGACGACGATGTACTGCGCTCCGTCGTCGAGGTCGTCGGCGCGGTCCGGCCGGTTGCGCAGGTACGCGTCGACCGTGGCGACGGCGATGGGGATGATGATGCCGACCTCGCGGACGGTCTGCACCGTCTCGTCGAGGTTGCGGAGGTGGTTGCGCGGGTTGTCGGGGTTGTCGCTGATGAGGGTGACCGGCAGCTCGGTGATGGCCGCTGCAGCCGTCTCCTCGCCTGCGATGGTCTTGTCGATGAGGTTGCGTCGGGAGGACCGGGCGCCGCGCGCTGCGCCGAACGCGGGCGCCGATCCAAGGGTGTCGGCCTTGCTCAACGGGTGGCTCCCCTCGCTACCTGCCTCATGGCTTCCGCCTGGTCACTCTGCGGGGCGTAGCTCAGCAGCGGCATCCGCTTGCGGACCGCTTCCCGCTGCTCCTTCAGGTCGCCGATGACGGCCAGGACCTTCGGGTCGCCGAGGGCTTTCCAGTTGTCCAGGGACGAGGTGGCGACGTAGCCGCGGCGGGAGTCGTACAGGTTGACGACCAGCCCGAGGTAGTCGACCTCGAGGGAGAGGTCTTCGCAGAGGTCCTCGACCTGCTGGGCGAGCATGCCGTAGGCGGTGGCAGACGAGTCCTCGGCGAGGACGGGGATGATCACTCCGGAGACGCCGGCGGCCTCGCCGCGGCGTCGGCGCCCGTAGTAGAGGGCGGCGTCCATGGCGATGCCGAGGCTGGGTGGGCAGTCGATGATGATGATGTCGTAGTCGGCTTCGAGGGGGCGCAGGGCCAGCTCGAGGGCTGCCTCCTTCTGGAAGCCACGCTTCTGCGTCGCCACGACGGCGATCTTCGCGTCGAGGAGGAATCCGTCGAAGCAGGCGGGCAGTACATGCAGCCGCTTGTCGTACCGCGAGTCGTCTATCACCACGACCAGGTCGCGCAGGTCTCCTTGGCCTTCGCCGCACATGTGGGAGACCAGGCTGTCGTGGTTCGGTTCGATCTGGGGGACCCCGAGTTGTTCGCTGAGGTGGCCTTGGGGGTCGAAGTCGACGATGAGGACGCGTTTACCCGCTTCGGCGTAGGCCTGGCCGATACCGGCGGAGATGGCGGTCTTGCCGACCCCACCCTTCTGGTTGCCGACGATCTTCCGCTCGGGGTCTTTTCCGCGGGTGCCGTGCTGGGGGGACGGGTTGACGTCGAGCCAGTCGCGGATCGACTGGGCAAGACCCTGGGTGTAGGAGACGCCGCGATCGGTGCAGGTCTCCTTGAACTGCTCGTACAGGCCCGGCGGGAGCCAGGTCGAGAACGACTTGGCTCCGGCGGTGTCTACTTCGGTGCCAGTACCGGCGTCAGTACGCCAACTGTTGATGGCCGCCTCGACGGCGTCCTGGATGTCCAGGCTGAGTTCGGCGGCCCGGACCTTGAGTGCTTGTTGGAGCGCCGAGGGCAGCTTGGACGCTACCTTTTCCCGGTCTCCCTCGGGGTATGGAGAGGGCATGACGTCACCATACTGACTTTTGGGGGCGCAGCAGCACCCTCTTTGCGGCTCTGACGCCGTTTCACCCGGTGCGTGTGCCGTCCGGGTTATCACGGCGTGATAATCGCGGCCCGTGGGTGGCAGCCCGAGCCGGGATTATCACGGCGTGATAAGTGCTGGCGTCGTCCCGGCAGCACTGTTGGACCTGTTGGGTCCAACAGTGCTGATCTCGCCGGTCAGCGGCGGCGGTTGTCGTTCTTGGTGTGGGCGATCAGTCCGGTTGTTCGGGTGCTGTGGTGGCTGTGGTTCTGGTGGACGTCGCCCGCGTAGTGGTGGTGGTGCTCGGTGTGGGCGGCCTTGGCTCCCTTGAGGGCCGTGCCGACGGCGGCGACGACGGCGGCCACCGCGGCGATGGGCAGCGTCACGAACAGCACGCTCATCAGGGAGACGGCGGCGAAGCCCTGGCAGGCGAGCCAAATGCCGCAGCCGAGACCGACGCACCCGGTGCCCACGCCGATGCCGGCGACCGCGGTTCCGGCGGCCCAGGCCGGAATGACCCTCTTGTCGGGCTGACGGACCGGCTCGGCGCCGCTGGACCGGTTGGGCGTCTCGTCGCGAAAACGCGTGGGGATCGGGGCCGGCGGCGGCTGGCGGTAAACGGCCTCGACGGCTTCGATGAGGCGGCGGGCCTCGGCGGCGGCCTCTGATTCCTGCTCGGCGCGGTGGTCCACTGGAAGTGCTCCTTCATCTGCTGGGGGAGTGGCGGGGCCGGCCGGTCGGTGACGGGAGCGGCCGGCCCTTGCGGGGCGCGTCAGTCGTGCGGGGCGAGAGCCCAGGTGCCGTGGCCGACCCGGACGACCCGGCCCTCCTCGGCGAGCTTGCTGAGCGTGTTGTCGACCGAGCCGGAGCTCGGGCCGCCTTCGGTGCCGACGCCGACGGCCGTACGGATGTCGCGGACGCGGCGGGGTTCGCCGTCGGCGAGCGCTTCCAGGACCCTGTCCCGGAGCGTCTTGGGGGGTGCGGGGAAGGAACCCGTGCGGCTGATCTGCGGCAAGCCCTTCTTGGCCTTCTTGCTCTTGCCGCCTTCCTCCTCGTCGCCCTCGCTCGGCGTCAAGAGAGCGTCGGCGGCGATCAGCGCCTCGGCGTAGGCGGCCTTGAAGACCGTGTCCTCTTCCGGGGTGAAGCCGGGGATCTCGGGCGCGGACTCGAACAGCCGGATCAGGTGCGGGTACGTCTTGTTCCGCTTGAGGGCCTTGAAGACCCTCATCAGGGTGGCGCGGCCGCCCTGCAGGCCCCAGGCCATGCCCGCGGTGATCGGCCCGGGCGGGACCTCCTTGCCGTCCCACGCGGCCTCCAGTTCCTCGGAGACCGAGCCGAAGAACCGGCGGATCGGGGTGACGTCCGTGCCGTCGCTGACCATGTCGGTGGCCATGGACTGGGTCATCGTGCTGTTGACCCGGCCCATCCAGACGGTGCCCTGACGGGCGTTGGCCCGCAGTTTCTCGGCGTCGCCGAGGTCGGCGACGTGGATGGACTGGCCCGCGAAGCGGATGCCGAAGCCGAACTTGCGGCCGGTCTGCTGGATGCGGGCGATCATCGCCACGATCCACTTGCTGAACTCCGGCGGGCAGATGGCGTGTTCGCCGATGGCCAGGTTGATCTCGTCGAGCGTGACGTTCACCAGCCGCCAGGGGTCGCCCAGGACGAAGGAGCCCCAGCCGTTGGCGGAGGAGACCTTCTCGCGGTAGTCGGCGACGGCGCAGGCGGCGGCGAGGGTGGCGGCCATGGCGGCGAGGCCGGCGCCGAAGTGCCGTACCCGGCCGTTGGCCTCCGGCAGGGACATGCCGGACTGGGCGTCGGCGACGAGGCTGATCACACCGCTGAGCCGTTCGGCGATGAGCACGGTGAGCAGGAAGACGCTCTTGCCGGAGCCCATGGCGCCGACGACCAGGTCGGTGAGCGCACCCATCTCCGGGTCGTAGAGCGGCATCTTGAACAGGCGTCCGTCGTGCCGCAGGCCGACCGCGATCCGGCCGTCCTCGCCCATCGTCAAGTCCTCGACGGTGGCCTCGCGGATGTTGAGCAGCGGGTGCTCGCGGTAGACGGTGACGACCGCGTGGGCCAGGCCATCCGTCTCGATCATCAGCAGCTCGGGGTCGTCGATCTTCAGGGCCCGGGCCAGCTTCAGGCGGGGCAGGCTGATCAGCTCGCCGTCGGCGGCCGCCACCCGCATCCGCAGGGTGCCCGCTTCCTTGTCGAGGCGGTAGTCGACCAGTTCCATGCCGGGGGCCGCACCGCCGAGTCCGGAGACCTTCTGCTCCCACAGCAGCTTCAGGCCCTGCTCGGTGGCCTTGGCGACCGTCTCGGAGGGGGCGACGCGCATCTGCAGGCGGCCGGGGCCGTAGCCGTCGACGCCGGTGATGCTCACGCACTGCTCGGGGACGTCGAACACCGCGGCGACCGAGCGGGAGGTGACCGAGCTGGGCACAGCCTGCCCGGCCGGGGCGAGGACCAGGGCGGAGAAGTCGGCACGCTCGAAGTGGTCCTGCTTGACGCTCTCCAGCCAGGTCTCGCCGGTGGCCGGGGATGCGGCCCACATCGCTTTCACGTGCCCGTCGAAGGTGGTCGGCTGCGACGCGGCCTGAGCAGCCACGAGCACCTGCTCCTCGCCGTGCTCGGCGGCCTGGCGCTCTATGGCGCGGCGCAGGCCGCGCGAGCGGGTCCACGGAGTGGCCGCTGCCATCCCGAGCGTCCAGACGCCGGCGGTCAGCATCGGCCAGCCGTTGGGGTAGTGGAAGACCGGCGAGAGCAGGCCCGCGGTGTAGGTGCCGGACCAGCCCAGCACCGGCAGCGAGCGGTAGACCGACAGCAGCAGGCCGTCGCTGTCCCCGTCGGCGCGCTTCCACACCCGCCATCCGGACAGGTAGCCGGTGAGCACGACGGCGCCGTGCGCCCACCAGGGCACGTCGGTGACCGGTCCGGCTGCCGCCCAAGTGCCGGCCACGGTGTATAGGACGCGTTCGGCGATGACCAGGCGCCGGGCTTGCTTCGTGGTCAGCCCCGGGCCGGGGGCGACATCGGCTTCTTGGGCCATTTCGATGTCAGTCGTCACAGTGTTCCTCCCGCCAGGGGTGAAAAGGGGGATGAGGAAGGGGCCCGGCGGAACTCACCGGGCCCCTTCTTCCCTGTGGATCTGTCGGGTCTGACAGGTCGAACAGGGGTTGCGCTGGTTCTTTCTCGTGCGGCACGTTTCAGCGCTTGCGGTAGAAGCCCGCCTTCGCCTGCCGCACGCCGGACGCCTGGACCGCCTCGTAGACGCCCCGGTATTCGCTTTCGTGGGCGTCCTTGAAGGCGCGTGCGTTGCTTTCCATCTGGTCGGCGGCTGCGGCGAGCCCGCCGGCCGCCTCGGCGACCTTGCGCAAGGCGCCGGCGGCCTCGTTGATCAGGCCGGTGAACTTCGGCTCGACTTCCGCCTCGGCGCACAGGTCGGCGATCCGGTCGGCGTCCTTGGCGTCCTTCTCCATGCGGCGCTTGAGGACGTACAGCCCCTCCTTGAGGGCCAGGGCCTGGCCGGTGAGGGTCGTCATCTTCGCCGCCAGGGTGATGAACGACAGCCGCCCACCCTTGGCGAGGGGCTTGGGGGTGTAGGGCACCAGGTCTGTCATCGTCAGTCCTCGTTGTGGATGCGGGCGGACGGCATGGTCAGGCCCGCGTCGAGCGCAGCGTGCTGCACGGGCCGGTAGGCGTCATGCATCTCGTCGTGAGCGGTCTCGACCGCTTCGGAGGCGGCCAGAGACTCCTTGCGCATGTCCTCGGCCTTCTTCTTCAGCAGATCCATCGACTCCGCCAGCCGGTTCATCGCGGCGGATGTGAGGCGGCCGATCACGTTGTTGCGCTCGGCGAGCTCGACGGCGAGTTCCCGCAGCGAGTTGCGGATCTTGACCGCTTTGTCGGCGAGGACCGCGCACTCGTCGTACGTGGTCAGGCACTCGTCCTTGGAGTCCGCCAGGGCGTCCAGGACGTCGTCGAGTGTCACCTCCGTCAGGTGTTCCGCGGACACCGTGGCCCGTGGGGTGGGGATGGAAACCGGTGATGCGCTCACGCGCACTCCCTTCGTGGTGGGGCTGGTGCCGACGGGCGCAGCGGGCGGCGGCGGTGTCCCAGCCGTCACCGCGGCGGGCTCCCACCGGCGCGCCTGCGCGCCGGGCACGTGCAGCGACTCGACCCGGTACACGGTCTGCCGGCTCGGGTCGGTGTCCCGCATGGAGTCGTAGGCGCTGCGCCGTCCGCTGAATGTCCCGCCCGGGCCGGTCGACGACGTCCCCGCCGATCCGGTCGACGACGTCCCCGTGGGTCCGGTCGACGGCGCGCCCGCCGAGCTGGTCGACGACGTCGACGTGGTCGGCTTCGTGCCGGCTTTGGCATTCGGCTTCTTGAACCGGTGTTTCTTCTTCGCCCTCGGGCCCTTGGGCCCGGTCGGCTTCTTCGGCGATGTCGCGGTGCCGGTGCCGGTCCCCGCTGCGGCGCCGGACGACGTGGCACCGGGTTCGGGCTTCTTCTTGCGTTTCTTGACCGTGCTCAGGATCGGCGGCGCGAGATTCTTGCGGCGCTTCTTCAGCCGCCGCCGGGCTGCCTTCGCCGCGGCCTGGCCCAGCGTGGTGCGCCCGGCGTCGGTGGCCGCGGCCTTCTCCGTCTTCTTGCGCCTAGCCTCGGCTCGTGCCTCGCGCTGCTGCTGCTTGGCTTCGAACCGGGCGTCGCGGGCCTTCTCCTTCCTGTCGCCCTTCGCCTCGATACGGGCGTTGCGGACCTTGCCCTTCGCGGCCTGGCGGGCTTCCTTCTCCGCGTGCTTCCGGTCGCGAGCCGCATCGTGGTCCTTCGCCCGGTTCTCCAGCCGGGCCGCCTGCCGGTCCGCGCGCCGCTGGCTCTTCGCGCCCTGCCGTGCGGCGGCTCGCTCCTGGCGACCGCGGGCCCGCTCCAGCGCCGGGCTGGAGGCTTTCGAGCTGGGCGACTTGCCGCCGGAGAGAGACTTGATCCCCGCCCCGGAGCCGTTCTTGCCGCCCTTGCCGGTGCCGGCCGAGCCGGTGCCGGTGGACGTCTTACCGCCGCCGGACTTGCCCGGGCTGGTCTTCGCTCCGGGCCCGGTGCCCGTCGTGCCGGACTTCGTACCGCGACCGGGTCCGGTACCGGTGCCGCGACCGCCGCTCGAGCCGGAGCTTTTGCCGCCTCCTGAGCCCAGTGAGCTGCGGCCACTGGCGAGGGCCTTGCGGCCGTACTCCTGGCTGGAGGGGATCTTGCTGCGCTTCTGCGCGGCCTTGTCTCCGATGCCCTGCATGGCCAAGGCGTGCTTGGCGGCCGCCTCCTCACCTGCGAGCTTGTGCTTGAGGCGGGCCTCGCGCAGCGGCGCGAGTTCCTCGGCGCGTTCCATACGCCGCTGGCGCCAGTCATGCAGCACCGTGGCGGTGCCGCGCAGGGCGGCGAGGGCGATGGCCAGCGTCGCCGCCAGGCCCAGCGCCGCCAGGCCCGGCTCCTGCGGGTCGTCGCCGTCGCCGTCGCCGTCGTCGCCGTCGACCAGGCCCTCGGACCGCACGACCGTGGCCGTGGTCGGCGGGTGGGCCGGGGCGGGCGGCAGGCCCGGTGGCCCGGCACCGAGCGCGAGCAGCGAGTCGGTGGCCGACCGGCGCGAGCGGGCCGGAAGTGTTCCGGCCCCGTCGTCGTCCACCGGTGCCGGGGAAGCGGCGGGCGGAGGCGGCGGGGCCGCAGGGGGTGCCGGCGGTGCGGCACCGGGAATCGGAGGGAGGCCCGGCGGGGGGCTGCTGCCCCTCGGCCGGAGGGAGAGGACGTTGTTCTCGCCGTTCCGGTTGTCGTCTGACACGACTGCTCCAGGGGTTGACAGAGGGTGACCGGATCGGAGATCCTCGCGCGCCCACGCGCCCGTACGCCCGCGCGCCCGCCTTGGGGACTCCGATCCGGCCCGCCCGCCGTGGTGATGATGGTGATGACGATTACGTGCGGTCACCACCGCTGTGGCGCTGCACCCAGTTCTCCAAGGTGCGCGCCAGGTCCTGCCACGGTTCCGGATCGCCCTGCGCGGCCCTCGCCTTGCAGATCGAACGGACCCGGTCCCACCACGCGTCGACCAGGCCGGCGTCGCCGCGCAGCTCGACCTGGCGGCGCTGACGCTCCAGCCAGTGCTGGTGCTTCTTGGCCTCGCGGGCATCCTTGATCGTCGGCATGTGGTTCAGGCTCCCTTCTCGAACAGGTCGTTCACGCCGCGGATCCGCGATGGCGCTGCCGCACCCGGCTGACCTGCGCTTTCACTGTCGGTGGCCTTCTCTCCGCTGCTGGGGGCCATCGCGGTGCGGGTCTTGTGCAGGCTCTTGGCCGCGAACTCGCCGGCGCCCTGGCGCCGTGCGGCCTTCCTGGCGGCCTTCTCGGCCCGCTGGATGGGCAATGACGCGATCTCCCGGACGTGGTCGGCGTAGGCCAGGCGCAGCGACTCGGCGGCCTGCGCTGAGTCCCTGGCCGCCTTGACCAGGGCCTTCATGTGCTTGTCCACCTTCCGGGCGCGCCACCGGGCAGACCACTTGCTGTCGCCCTCGACGGTCTGGGACCTCAGCGCGGTCTGGAAGGCAGCCCGGGCCGCCTCGTACGCGCTGAGGTCGGCGTTGTGCTCGCGCTGGCGGTCCACCGTCCAGGAGGTCAAGTGCTGCAGGTTCAGCAGCGGCCGGAACTCCGCCGGGACGCGGTTGACGACCTCGGGGCTGACGTGCTCGATCTCGGACACGGGATGGTTCTCCTCTCGGGGGAAGGGGCCCGCCGACTGTCGGGGGGCAGGACGGGCCCGGCCCGCGGCGTACTCGCCGCGCCGCATCAGGAGCGGACGGCACGGATCTGGTTGCGGACCCACTCGGGGTCCAGGCCGCCGAACTCGGCGGCGAGAGCGGTAGGCGACGGGGTCTCGCCCGCCGTGAGGATCTCGGCGGCGCGGGCCCGTACCGCGGCCCGTACCTCGGGGCCGGGGGCACCGGGCTTGCTGCTCTTACCGGTGCGCCTACCGCCCCGGTTACCGCCACCGGTAGAGCGCGGATTACCGCTCCCGGTGGGAGCCGGATTACCGGTCGGGTTACCGCTGCCGGTAGCCCCGCCGTCACCGCTTCGGTTACCGCTGCCGGCAGAAGCCGGGTTACCGGTGCCGCTACCGGTCTCCTCACCGGTGACCGGCTCCTCCTGGTCGGCCCCGTCGTCCTCCGCCGCGTGGTCGTCCATGAGCTTGTGGACGCGCCAGACGACCGCGACGAACATGGTCACGACGGCGATGATGAGGAAGGTCTTGCCGTCGGCCTCCGGGATGGCGAGGTGGTACGTGATGTTCGCGCCGAGCATCAGCAGCAGCGCCGGGTACACGTCCTTCTCGCGCTTGAAGGCGACGACGCAGTAGATGTCGATGCACACCGGCAGCAGTGGGGAGAACGGCCCAAAGCCGACCATCTTGGCCAGGTGGTACTCGCCGGTGGCGGCCAGGCCGATCGCGGCGAACAGCGCCAGCCAGACCATCAGGTCCCAGAACTTGCGGGCCAAGTTGCGCTTGCGCTTGGCCCACGACTTCTTCCGGGCCGCCGCCGCGCGGGCCTTGGCCAGTTCCGCCTCGGCACTGCGCTGCAGCTTCTCGGCCCGGGCCTGGGCCTCGACCGCGTCCTTCATCACCGCGGTCTTCTCCCGCTCGGCGCCGGCCACGATCGCCTGCGCCCGCTTGCGGGCCTCGGCCTCGGCCTTGCTCCGCGTCTCCTCCAACTCGGCGGTCAACGCCTCGCGTTGCTCCTGGCGGCGGCGCTCGTGCTGCTCGCCGAGCGCCCGGAACTCCTTCTCGATCTCTGCCCGGGCCTGCTCGACCTCCTTGCGGTGGTCCTCCAGCTCGGCCTGGATGGCCGCGCGTCGTTCGGCGAGCTCCTCGTTCAGCTCCAGCAGCGCCGTACGGCGGGCAAGGTCGGTCTCGGCGGCGACCGCCGCGTGTGCGGCCGCCGTCTCGTTCGCCTGTTCCTGGGCCTCCCCGAGGATCCGCGCCGCGTCCGCCAGAGCGGTGCGGTAGGCGGCCTCGGCGGAGGCCCGGCGAAGGGCGGCGAGTTCGACCGCCTGCTGCTCTGCCTCGGCAAGCAGCGTCCGGGCCTGCTCCTCGGCGGCCGTCGTGATCTCCTCGGCCGTCCGCTGCGCGTCGGCACGGGCGGCGTCGAGCAGGTCGCGGGCCTCCTGGCCGGCGGCGGCGCGCATGCTGTCCGTCTCCTCGGCGGCCCGGCGCAGTCGCTTCCCGGCCTCCTCGGTGGCCTCGGCCAGGACCTGCCTGGCGTCGGCGGCCGCCGCCTGCCGGATCGTGCGGGCCGTCTCCTCGGCCCGGTGGCGCAGCCGCGCCGCCTCGTCGGCGGCCTGCCGACGGGCGAGGTCGAGGGTGTCGGCGGCCCGGTCCATCAGGTCGGCTGCCCGGTCCCGCATGTCCGCGAGCCGGGCCTCCGCCTCGTCCCGCACCTCCTTGCTCGGCGGCACGGGGGCCGGTCGGCGCTGCGGCGGGGGTGTCGTCGTCTGGGCCGACGGCTTGCGCGCCGCCGTCTTCTTCCGGGTGCTGCGGGTGCGGGGGGCCGCCACGCGAGCTCCTTTCATGCGGGTGGCCGCCTCCCGGCGGCCACCTGTTGTGCGGTGCGGTCCGTTCTTCAGCCCCGGGCGAGGCGGGCGGCCAGCCGGTCGACCGCGCCGACGGCGCGACGCCCGAACCTCTCGATCTGCTGCCGGAACAGCAGGTCACCGCCGTAGCGCAGGCGGTTCTCCGCCCGGACGAGCGGCCCCCGCCCCACCCTCTCCAGGTGGTCGTCCACCCTCGTGTGCTGCTGTCCGCGAACCGCGGACGCCAGCTCGGCGACCGTGTACAGGGCGACGATGTAGGCGAACAGGGCCACCGCCACCGTGCGGCGCCGGGCCTTGTGGCGCAGGCTGCCGACCGGGCCGTGCGCGAGGGCGATCTCGACCAGGTTCTGGTGGACCTCCCAGTCCACCGACGACCAGGTCGTGACGTCCCCGTGGTCCTGGCGGAAGCGCTCGATGTTCAGCGCGGGCTTGCTGACCAGCGTGTTCATGCGGTGGCCTCCTCTTCTCCGCCCCGGATCAGGGCCTCGCGTGCGGTGCGGATGTGCTCGGCCACCTCGTGCGGCAGCTCGGTCGGGTCGATCTCCTGCAGCAGCTCGACCGCGAGGTGGCGGCGCAGGATGTGAACCTGGAGGTCGTCGACGATCCCGTCCAGGCGCTCCAGCACCTGGTCGCGGTCGCTGTGCACGGTCTGCAGGGCGAACAGGGCGGCCGCGCAGTGCACGGTCGCGGTGTCGGCGGCGTCGGCCTTCTCGCGCAGCTCGTCGAGCACGCTGGTCCGGACGACGCGGAAGGGGAATCGCAGCTTCACTTGCGTCCCCCGATCCCGGACATCGCCCGGCCGTGACGCTGCAGTTGGGCCTGCGCCTGGAGGCGGGCGGCCTCGGCACGCCGAGCGGCCTCGGCGGCGTCCTTGGCCGCCTGCTCCTGGGCGCTCACGCGACCCGGTCCGTGTGCTCGTCGCCGTCGGCGTACGCGTCGAAGTCGACGTCGACCGCGGCGACCAGGGCCTCGATCTGCTCGACGGTGATCTGCGAGCTGTCGACGAGGACGCGCAGGCCCACGTTGCCCTGGCACATCGTCCCGGCGATCCGGAAGCCGGCCTCGGTCCGGGTGATGCCGCTGTGCTCCAATTCCTTCACCAGGGTCGGCAGCAGGTGCGCGGCCTCCTTGCGGATGGCCAAGTCCGCCACGATCTCGCCCGGGCGGACCGTCACGGCGACCTCGACGCCGAGCTTCGAGAGGTCCTGAACCTCCTCGAACACCGACCACGCCTCGGCGACGACGTCGTGGACTCCCTCGGACACAGCCTGGGGGCGCAGCGGAGCGGCGTTGGTTACTGCGATGATGGTCATGCGGATCGATTCCTTTGCTCTGGAGATCCGTGGACCCCCGGCACATATGGCGTTCCAGCGCCGTGTCGGGGGTCGCGCCGTACAGAGCCGGCGCGGTGGGCGAACGGGGAGTCGAACCCCTGCTCCTGCGAAGCCCCGCCTGGGGTCCGCCCTTTCTGACCTCGGGTGTTGGATGCCGCCGGGCCACGCCCCCAAGGGAGGCCACGCCCGGCGGATCCGGCCCAAATCGCATCTGATGGCACGCTGTTGAGTTCTCAAGGTGCGAGCGGCCATCCAGCCTGTCCCTCGCGGGAGGGCCGGTTCTGAAGCCGCCGATAGGCGCTTGAAGTACAGGTATAGCCAACGCGACACATCAATTTAGCGCCCTAAACCGACCGCGCACCGAAACCATAGGACTCCATTCCGCAGCGAGTCAACCACCTTGAACGCTTGCGGTTTAGTGAGGTAAACATGAGGCACGAAGGGAGGCCCGGATGGAAAGAGGACGGGACGTTGCTCCGCTGACCGAGCTGCAGGAGCAACTCCATGCAGCGTTCGACGTCGCTTTGTCCCAGCTCAAAGAGCTGGCAGACCCTCTGGTGAGGGCCAAGGCTGCCCATGGGCTCGTCGCTCGTGTGCAGGACTACGGCACCGAGATCCAGGCTGTCCGCAACGAGGCGATGAACGAGACCCTGCGGGTCGGGGCACTGAACAGCACGCAGCTCGCTGCGGAACTCGGCATCAGCAAGGGGCGAGTGAGCCAGCTCGCGAAGGGTGCTCCCCCGGAGCGTCTGTTTCTCGGCTCGGGGAAGGTCATCGTGGCGCTCGCCGAGAAGCTGGAGGACGGCAAGCTGCACGACGGCCGGGACAAGCGGGTCCAGGGCCCTGTGATCGCCACGGAGGACTTCCAGACCTACGAACGTCTGCGGGAGTTGGCCGAGGACGTCGGCTTGGAGATCACCTTCGAACGGATCCCGCTCGGGGGCAACGTGCGGCTCAACCGCAACAACCTGGTGGTCATCTGCGGCCCCCGGCTGTCGCCCCTGATCGAGCAGATCCTCGAAAGTGACCCTCACCTGCGGTTCGACAAGGACGACGAGGGCTGGTTCCTGACCGACCGGAAGACCGGCGAGGTCTACCGGTCGCCGATGGACCATGGCGGCAACAGCGACGTCGCGTATTTCGGCCGGCTCCCGCGCCCCGACGGCCAGGGCACGTTCCTCTACATCGCCGGCATCCACGCCCGCGGTTCCGGCGGCGTCGTTCACTGGCTCAACCACGAGCTGGCCAACGTTCACCGCGAGTTGAAGGCGAAGCGCTTCTCGACTCTCATCTCCAGCACCTTCGACCCCGACACCCTGGAGATCACCTCCAGCCGGCGCATCACGCCGTTCTACCGCCCGGAGGGGTGACGTGCAGGTATCCGTGGCATCGGCCCAAGGTGTGGGCGCTGCGAACGAGGACACGGTCCACGTGAGCCCCACCGGGGTCGTCGTACTGGACGGCCTGTCCGCCCCGAAGGACCTGCCCATGGGGTGCGTGCACGGCACCCCATGGTTCGTACGACAGCTCGGCACCAGACTGATCAACCTGATCGGCGACGACGAAGTGTCTCTCCGCGAGGCCCTCCGTAGCGCAATCACTGAGGTCAACGACCTGCACCGCGACACCTGCGCCCTGGACCAGGAGGCCGTCCCCGCCTCGACCGTGGTGATGATCCGCGAGCGCGGCGGCCTCCTCGACTACCTGGTGCTCTCCGACAACGTCCTGGTGCTCGACCTCGGCACTGACGGGATCAGGGCCATCGTCGACAAACGTGTGGAGGAAGTCGCGGCCGACGAGATGCGGGCAGCTCTGCAGGGGCCGACCGGCACTCCTGAGCATGCCGCCCGCGTGTCGCAGCTCGTCACCGTCCAACGGCGTCTTCGCAACAAGCCCGGCGGCTACTGGGTGGCATCCACCGATCCGGCGGCCGCCGACGAGGCCATCACCGGTTCTGTCGATCTTGCCCGTGTGCAGCGGGCCGCACTGCTCACCGACGGTGCCAGCCGCCTCGTCGACTCGTTCGGTGCCCTCACCTGGGCCGAACTTCTCACGCTCCTGCGCACCGAGGGCCCAGCAGCCCTGATCGCCCACACACGTGAGGCCGAACTCGCTGACCCCGTGGGGGAAAGGTGGCCCCGGTTCAAGCGCTCTGACGACGCCACCGCCGCATACGTCGAGATCGGACGGGCCGTGCCTCTCTCCTCTGCCGCCCAGCGGCTGGAGCGGGGCACCGGGTCGTCGTGGGGAGCGGGCGAGCGATCAGACAGCCACACGGCCGCTCTGACGGCCGCTCCGCCGGACGTCGCGGCCGCGCTGGGCGTCAAGACCGGCGCCGAGGTGATCCGCCGGACCCGCGTCTACCGAGAAAGGCACGGCATCGTCGCCCACTCGACGTCCTGGATCCCGCAGGAATTCGCGCGGGCCGCCCCGGAACTCCTGCGCGGGGAGCGCCTGCAGAGCGGGACGTCTCTCGACGTCATCGCCCGCACGACTGGCCGCCGGGCCGTGAAGCGCGACGACGAGACCTCCGCTCGAATCGCAACGCCCGAAGACAGGGAGCTCCTGGAGCTGGCTCCCGGCAGCGCTGAGGCGATCCTCATGCTGACGGCTCTGTTCCGCGACCGCGAGGATCGGCCCCTCGAGTACGGCGTGGACCTGGGCGCTCCCGGCCGGACCCGCGTCGAGACCTCGGACGTGGCTCTGTGAAGCCTCCCCGCGTCCCACGGTGCGTCCTGATGGCAGGCTTGCCCGGCTCGGGCAGAACGACGCTCTCCCGCGAGTCGGAGCGCCGGGGCTTCCTGCGCCTGTGCCCGGACGAGCGGGTCTGGCAGGAGCACGGCCACTACGGGCGGCTCTTCCCGCGTGGGGAGTACCGCGTCCGGGAGCGCCCGATCCCCGAACAGATCGCCGCCGAGCTGCACACTGCCCTCGCCGCCGGCCATGACGTCGTCGTGGACCACGGCTTCTGGACGGTCGACGAGCGCGAGGCATGGCGCAAAGTCGCCGAGCAGGCCGACGCCGAGGTCGTGCTCCTGTACCTTCCCGGCGGCCACGAGACCTTGTGGGACCGGATCAAGGAGCGCAACGAGGCGACCTACGACGACCCGAACGCCATGTACTTCAGCGAGGACGACCTGCGGCGCCACGCCAGCCGCTTCGCCCCTCCAGGCCCGGACGAACCCCACCTGTTCTACGACGGGCGCCCTGCGACGGCGCTCAGCGCGCTGTGCTGCGACGACTCGCCGGAATCGGCCAGCTGACCCCACGAAACCGCCGAAGGGAGGATGATGACCCGCAAAACGCGAACAGGCCCCCGTGGGGGCCTGCCGGTCGCGCTCGCCGGTTGTGGTGGTCGGCGCCGCGATCAAGCACCTGAATGGGAGGTGCCTGCGATGGTCAGCAGGCTACGCGTGCCCACTGGCAGTGAGCCAGCGGGACACGTCGACACGCCGCCTGCGGCCCGTGCCTCCCGTGTGGCAGGACGGCTTCGCAAGGTCTCTCCCGGCAACCGGGATCTCGGAGTATCCGCCCTGGACACCCGGTACAGCACCACACCGGCGTCCGGCACGATCACCGGATACGCCGACACTCCATACCAGCTCATCGCCGGTTTCCCCAATCGGCGGAGGGATTACACCATGGTCGTCATGCACGCGCGCGCCCCGTAACGCCGAGGGCCGCCCCTGCGCCAACAGGAGCGGCCCTCGAACAGAACTTCCGACTCAGCCCCTAGCCATAGTGCCTGAGTCGTGCGTCGGCGGTAACGCCGGGCTCCCGACCCCTCGAGGCCCGGTCACCACTGACCAGAGTAACCGGCCGACCTGGTTCTACGCAGCACCACTCGTAGGCACGTCCGGTTACCTGGTGATCACCGACGTGCGGCTCTCTACCCCGATTGGGAGAGATCGCACCTTATGCACCGCCCCCTCCGGCTGGCCTCCGCGGAGGCCGCGACAGCAACCGTCGCGGCCTCGTACGAAGGCGCCGTGACGACGACTTCGATGCCGAATCGCGGCATGAGCTGGGCAAACGATGGTGTCCGCTCTGGCACGTACAACGCCCGAGTGACCAAGCCTCCCGCACCCACGCACTCCCTCTCCGGCCTGTCTGCTCCTGCCGCGTCGGCGGTGGCCCGATGAGCACCCAGGGACAGGCTTGGGTCGACAAGGTCGGCATCAAGGGATGCAAGAACTCGGGCGAGCTCCTGGTCCTGATCCGCGTGGGCAACCACGTCGGCGGTGACATGCGTGGCTGCTTCGCCAAGGCCGCCACGCTCGCCGAGGAGTGCCTGATGGGCGAGTCCACGGTTCTCAAGCACCTGCGTGCCCTCAAGGCCGCCGGCGTGCTGCTGCCGGGCGACGCGAAACTCGTCAGCCACATCCGGGCCGACAAGCGCCCGCCGGTCTACGACCTCGCCGGCGGCCACGAGAGCGGTTGCCCCGGCGGGCACCCCTCCGACGTCCTGTGCGAGACCGTCATGGCGGCGGGTGCTCGATCTGAACACCCGCCGAAGGGAGCACCGGCAACGGGTGCTCGATCTGAACACCCGCCGAAAAAGCGCAGGTCAGCGGGTGTCCGATCTGAGCACCCGACCCCTGATGCGGGTGTTACGGGTGTTCAAATCGATGCGTCACGGGTGTTCAAATCGAGCGGTAGAAGTAATAAGGAAGTGAAACTTCCTCTCTCTGTACCGGCGGGTGGTCTGAACGGCCTGTCGTCGTCGGGCTCTCCGAGCCAGGACGAGAGAGAGAACTTGGCTTCGCCGGAAGGCACCAGCCCCGTCCCGGCTGCTGCCGAGTCCGCGACCGCCGCCGTCGTCGTGGAAGCGTGGACCAACGGCATGAAGGCCGGTGGGCGCCAGCTCCTGCCGAAGCGCGCGGCCGCCATCGGTGCCGAGGCTGCCGAGCTTCTCGCTGCTGGCCATGACCTTGACCACCTGTGCCGGGTGGCCGAGTGGATGGGCCGGGTCAAGCCGACCTGGAAGGTCCTCGAGGACGCAATGACCTACCCCGATGCCCCGCAGCTGTCGCTGCCTGCTCCGAGGCCCGCCCCGAAGGGCCCCGCGACCGCGATGTGCGTGCAGCACCCGGCCTTCATCGAGGGCGACTGCCCGCGGTGCCGCCTCGCAGAGCGGGAGCGGCAGCAGCGCAGCGGGTCCGGGCCTGCGCCGATCGACGGTGCCGGCCTGCTGGCCCGGCTGCGTGCCGGGCAGCCCGTGTGACCCCGTACCGACTCCCGAACACGCCTGTGGCGGCCGCTCCCGTCAAGAACCGGCCGCCACAGAAGATCTCACCAAGGAGATCCGCATGACCATCGTCGCACCTCACGCCGCTCCTGACGACGGCTTCGACCGCTCCGGCCGGGACGGCTTCGAGCGCACCCCGCCGAACGACGTCAGCGCCGAACAGTCGGCGCTCGGCGGCCAGATGCTGAGCAAGGACGCCATTGCCGACGTCCTGGACACCCCGCTGCAGCAGCGGGACTACTACAAGCCCGCGCACGAGACGATCCAGGCCGCGATCCTGTACCTGTACGGCAAGGGTGAGCCGGTTGACCCGATCACCGTGAGCGCCGAGCTGACCAAACGCGGTGACATCACCAAGGTCGGCGGCGCCTCCTACCTGCACACGCTGGTGCAGACCGTGCCGACGGCGGCGAACGCGGCGTACTACGCCGAGATCGTCCACTCCCTGGCCGTCCGCCGCCGCCTCATCCAGGCCAGCACACGGATCGCCCAGGTCGCCTACTCCGGTGAGGGCGAGCTGGACGACGTCCGCAGTGCGGTGGAGGCCGAGGTCCTCGACGCCCTGGCGACGCGTGAGCAGTCCGCCGGCTACGCCTACGTCCGCGAGGACGTACCCGACTTCTGGGACCAGCTCGACGCCCGGATGAAGGGCACCGGCAAGATGACCGGCATCCCCACCGGCTTCCTCGACCTGGACGCGATGACCAACGGCCTGCAGTCCGGCCAGCTCGTCGTCATCGGCGCCCGTCCGGCCATGGGCAAGTCGACCCTCGCCTTGGACATCGCCCGCTCCGCCTCCATCAAGCACGGGTTGACCGCGGCGTTCTTCTCCCTGGAGATGGGCCGCTCCGAGATCACCCAGCGGCTCTACAGCGCCGAGTCCCAGGTAGCCCTGCACCACATCCGTGCCGGTTCGGTCACCGAGGACGACCTCACCCGCATGGCCAGGCGGACGCCCGCCATCGAGGGCGCCCCACTGATCGTGGACGACTCCCCGAACCTGTCGCTGACCGAGATCCGCTCCCGGGCCCGGCGCATCAAGCAGGCCAAGGGCGGCCTGGACCTGCTGATCGTGGACTACCTTCAGCTCATGCAGTCCGGTGCCGGCCGCCGTGCCGAGAATCGCCAGCAGGAGGTCTCCGAGATCTCCCGCAACCTCAAGCTGCTGGCCAAGGAGTTGGAGATCCCGGTCATCGCCCTGTCCCAGCTCAACCGCGGCCCCGAGCAGCGCACCGACAAGCGCCCGCAGATCAGCGAGCTGCGCGAGTCCGGCTCGATCGAGCAGGACGCGGACATGGTGATCCTGCTGCACCGCGAGGACGCGTACGAGAAGGAGTCGCCCCGCTCCGGCGAAGCCGACCTGATCGTCGCCAAGCACCGCAACGGTCCCACCGCGACGGTGACCGTGGCCTTCCAGGGGCACTACAGCCGGTTCGTCGACATGGCCTCAGGGGCGGCCTGACCTGCTCTCAGAAGCCGTTGCCCGTACCGATCTCGAAGGCTGTCGATCGAACGGGAGTCTCGATCGGGTGATCGCGGGCCCTGCCCGGCATGAGAGCAGGGCCTGGCGGTATACGGGAAAAGTCCAGGGGAGCGGACGGCCGCGCACTGCTACGGTCGGGCGCCATGAGCTGGCTTCCCGATGACTTCGTCCACCCCGTCCTGGTACCGCTGCCGGGCGGTGGCCATCACCTGCGGCCGATCCGGGAGGCGGACACCCCGCTCGACTATCCGGCTGTGATGGGTTCTCGCGAGCGGCTGTGGACCACCTTCGGCCCGGCCTGGGGCTGGCCCGCGGCCACCATGACCTACGAGGCCGACCAAGCCGACCTGTTGCGGCACGAGAAGGAGATCGCCGCACACCAGTCCTTCAACTACGCGCTGTTCGACACGGCGGAGACAGCTCTGCTCGGCTGTGTCTACATCGACCCACCGGAGAGGGCAGGCGCGGACGGCGAGATCTCCTGGTGGGTGGTGGACGAGCTGGTGGGCAGCAAGGTCGAGCAGGCCCTCGACGCGCTGGTGCCGCAGTGGATCGCCGCCGACTGGCCGTTCGAGCAGCCGCGCTTCCTCGGCCGCGAGATCTCCTGGTCGGACTGGCTCGCCCTGCCCGAGCATCCCGACACGTGAGTGGTTGTTGCCCGTACCGATCTCGAAGGTTGTCGATCGAACGGGAGTTCCGCGGCAGCCATTGAGGACGTCGACATCGCCGCCGCGGCGGGTGCGGTAGTCGTTGCGCTTGATCCGGATGACGTTGCCGTGGCCAGCTCCAGGTCACCGTCGACCAGATCGCCGACGGCGCGCTGCAGCACGGCTATGCGATGACCATCGCGGCAGCCCAGGGGCTCACCTGTGATTGCACCCTGGTCTACGGCGTCGGCGCGGACGCGAACAGCCTCTACCCGGCGCTCTCCCGCGACCGGATCGCCACCCACCTGTGGCTGCCCGCCGATGTCGTCGAGAGCGACGAGACCCGCCGCCGCCTCGGCGAGCGCAGAGCGACCAGGAGCTGCTGGACCGCGCGGTCGCCGCGTACGCCGACTCCCTGGAGCGCGACAACGACGACCGCATGGTGTCCGGTGAGTTTGCGGCCGCGCCCGAGGCGCAGCCCGCGGTGCCGATTCCGCACCAGGTGCAGCCCGAGCACGAACGCGTCGTCGACGAGGCGGAGCGGCGCCCGGCCCCCCGAGCCGGCCGACGCCGCCGAGCAGCGTTCCGCGGCCGTACGTGAGGACCCGGGTGACGGCGGCACCGAGGGCGCCCGCACCCACCCGGAAGCCGCTCAGGAGGCCGCACAGGCCACTGCGGAGCACGAGGTGGAGCCGAGCGCCGAGGGTCGCGCGGTGGTCCGCCAGGCACAGCTAGGTGTCCTGCGGGAGCGTCTACAGGGCGACGGCACCCCGGAGCTGACCGACGAGCAGAAGGCCCGCCTGGAGAAGCTGCTCGCCGCCGGGTTCGCCTCGCGCGCCGAGCAGCAGCCCGAGCCGGAGTTCGAGGCGTGCCGCGACCGCCCGTACGGTCACGTCGGCACCCAGCGGCTCACGTCGCTGATTGCTGAGCGGACCGCGCAGGCCCGCCGTGCCGAGCGCCTGGCCGCCGACCTCGCCCGCCAGGCCGAGGCCAAGCGTGAGGCCCTGGCTGTGACCGTCACGCCCGGCCTGGAGCGGGCCCGCGAGGTCGCCGAGGTCCTGGACCGCGCCGACCAGCTCGCGCTACCGCGTCTTCGCTCGCGGTCATGATGTGCCCGGGCACTGACATGGCACGCTGCGGAATCCGGACGCGTGAGCACGTGCCGCACAAGCGCGTGAGCCTTGCCACTCAGTGATCCGGCGCGCCGCTGGGGGGCATCGCCGTTCGACGGTGGGGGGCGACTACCGTTCGCCGGTGCGTTTGGGTCGGGCGCCCCGGCGGTGTTCTCGTCCTGTGGCTTGTCCACGAGGCCCTGGTCGTCGATTCCTCCTTTCCGTACCCGCGGAATGCAGTCCGATTGGGGTCGGAATATTTGACTTTCCGTTGCGGAAGGATGCGTGGTGGGGGCTCCTGCCGGTAACAGGAGCCCCCTGTTCCGCCCGTTGTTGTACTGCCGCGCCCAGGAAGGGAGAGGGGGACGGCGTTTTTTGAGGGCGGGGTTCCGCCTGTTCAGCTCATCATCGCGTGTGCCGCAACGCAAGATCTTCCGTGTTCGGGATGGGTTCCGGACCGTTCGGAACGGAAAATGTGCAGGTCAGAGGCATATGGGCGGCTGTGGTGGTGCTGCGAAGGTATGGGCTGTGGCCGGTGTCCAGCTGATCCGTCCGGGTGATGGGCGGATGATCCGCCGGACGGTTCCATACGCCGCGCTTTTCGAGTGGAAAAGGATTCCGAAATCGAGCGGTGATTGTCCGGAGTGATTCCGGTTGAGCTGAAGGGTTTTCCTCGGCTGCGGCCAAGGCAGAGACTGGGTGATGGCCGCATCACAGCCGGTAACTGGATGCGGTGCCGTTTGGCGATCTTCGCCGTGCCCAGGGAGGGGAACAACTGTGTCAGTACGCATTAACCGGTCCCGGCGCCGCCGAGAGGCGGTGCCCGTGGACCACGCGCAGTGCGGCGCGAGCCTCACGCCGGTCCAGCGGATCACCGTCTTCACGGTCATCCTGCTGGTGGTGATCATCCTCGTGTGCAGCGGGCAGCCCGCGTGCGACGTCATCGGGCTGGTCGCGGCGGCCGGAGCCGCCGCCGCGCAGATCGGCCCCTGGCTGAGCGGACAGCGCCCGGCCGTCGGTTCTGCCGGGGGTGCGTGATGAAACTGCCGGGAGGCTGGCTTGGCGCGCGGGGCAAGCAGGGCAAGGGGCCCGAGCCGCTGCGGGTGCGCAACCAGAAGCAGTTCCGGGACGCGCTGAACCAGCTGCGCGGGGGCAAGAGCTACCAGGCCATCGCGACGGCCAGCAAAGGGGGCCTGTCGACCACCACGGTCCACACCGTGCTGACCAAGGACGCGCTGCCCACCCAGGACTTCGTGGTCAAGTACCTGCCGGCCTGCGGGCTGGGCGAGGCGGACCAGGAGGAGTGGCTGAGGTGCTGGGAGGCGCTGAGCAAACAGCCCGTGCCGCCCACCGCACACAGCAGGCGCTGGGAGGGCCTGCTGGGCGGTGGCCGCAGGCGGCTGCGCGCCGGCCTGGCGGCCGGCACCGCGCTCCTTGTCGCCACCGCCGCCATCGTGGCCTGGCAGGTGCACAAGGGGAACGTGGACAACTTCACGAGCCAGCACTGCGGCACGTCCAACCCGGACCTGGTGACCGGGAAGGACCGGGAGTGCACGGGCGTCACCGACGGCAGCGACGGCTCGGCTGTCTTCGGCGACGACCTCAAGCCCGTCATGGAGGCCATCGCCGCGGAAAACAGCGACGTCACCGACGGCGGTGACTACGTGACGTTCGCTTTTCTCACACCGCTGAGCTCCACGGACGCCAACGCGCTGACCGTGGGCCAGTACGTGGCCGAACTCGAGGGCGCCTACACGGCGGTGGAGGAAGAGAACAAAAAGGACAGCAGGCCGAAGATCCGGCTGCTGGTGGCGTCGATGGGCAGCTCCGAGCTGGCATGGAAGGCGGCCGTCGACAAACTGAAGGCCCGCAAGGATGCGGAGCACCTGGTAGCGGTGGCCGGGCTGGGGCTGTCCCAGCAGGAAACGGTCGATGCCGCCCGCGAGCTGAGCAGGGCTGACCTGCCCATGGTCGGGGACCTGATCACCGCGGACGGCTTCGACGCCACCGGCGCCGTCGACGGCAAGGGACCGATCAACGGACTGGCCCGGGTCGCCCTGTCCAACACCGACCAGCTCACCGCGATCAGCAAGGAACTCGGCTCCGGCCGGCGCACCGCCGCCCTGATCAGCACCAAGGTGACCCCCAACGGCACCCGCGACCTCTACACCGAGTCCCTCCAGCACGGCTTCAGGACCATCGCGGACCTGAAGAAGCACCTGGACGCCAACTCCGACTTCGCCTTCGACCCACGCGGCGGGCCCGGCGCCATCCTGCCCACCATCAGCCAGAACTTCTGCAACACCGGCAAGACCATCGACACCGTGAGCCTCCGCCATCTTCGAACGTGCAGTTCAGATGGGGTGGTGTGGGAGCCCTCCGTGGTGCTCCGGCTGGTCGTGGGCGACTGTCTTCGG
>NZ_JBIRUY010000052.1:0-50927 GCF_044335305.1 Streptomyces sp. NPDC020490
ACCACGGGCATCCTGCATTCGGGGCCCCGACCGGCCACGGAGCGTGACAGCACATCAGCCAGCCGAACCACCGCACCGCTCAACTTCGAAGACCCCCTTTGTCTGCATCCGTACGCCCCGGCGGTCGGGTTGGCTCCCCAACACCGCATTGGCAGGCAGCGGACGGCCTCGGGCATTCCACTGGTCAAGCACCAAGGACCGTTCGATCTCCATGTAATCGGCCAGGGACGCGACGATCCGGTTCGGCAGGAGGATTCTGCGCCCCTTGTCCCGTTTTGCGGTCGGCGGCGCCAGGTCGAACGGCACGCTCTTCTTTCCGTCCTGGCAGTCCGGGGCGGGAAGTTCCGGCCAACACAGCGACGCGGCCTCCTCGATGCGCAAGCCGGTGGTGACCAGTAACTCCGCCATGACGACGTTGCGTTCCGCGTTACGGCCGCGGAATGACGGATCGGCGGCTCCTGGCGGCCGTTGACCACGCAGTCCGACATCGCGGAAAGCCGCATATCGAGGCACGGAGAGGAACTTGACGGACCCGCGCTTGGCGGCCTTCTCCACCGCGCGGTTGTTACGGACGGGCACTTGCCGGCCCGATTCCGCTCGCCGTGAGTTCTCGTAGTACTTGAACGGCGTCCGCCCGATCAGACCCTCATCCGCCGCCCAGGTGTAGAACTTGTCCAAGGCCGCGACGGACCGGTTCCAGGTGGAGGCCGAGATGACCTGCGTGGGGTCGGGCGAGATTCGCCGGGCCCTGTGGAAGGCCGTCACGTCGTCGCGGTCGGCCTGCCAGACGGTCTTGCCTCGATGCTCGTGCAGGAACCGACCCCACGTCAGCAGATCGAGCGCGTAAGCCCGCCAGGAGTTCGCCGACCTCACCCCGAGGGTCGGTAAGGACCACAGGAAGCGGTTCAGATGTACGTCGTAGCTGCCGTCATCGCTGAGGATGAACGGCGCACCGGTATGCAACCCGTGTTTTTCCAGAGCCCTTTGTGTATCGGTCACCCCGGCCGCTTCCAACGCTTCCGGGTCGGTGAAGAAGATCTCCATTTGATCGCACCCCCTGGCCGATCAACGACGACGGAGATCGTGAGACACGGTCATGCGTGGATAAGGCCTTCGACCTGAGCCTGCTCTCCGCGGAGCTGCGCCGGCACGGGCTGCCGTCGCTGCGGGACCGCCTCGGCGGCCGCGACCCCGCTCCGGTCGTCGACCCGTACACCATCGACCGGTGGGTCGACCGCTACCGGCGCGGCAAGCGCAACCTCGAGGCGGTCTGCACGGAGTACGGCGTCCCGCTGGACGCCGCCCACGACGCCGCCGCCGACGCGCTCGCCGCGGCCCGTCTGGCCCGCGCGATAGCCGGCCGCCACCCCAAGATCGCGGCCCTCGGCCCGGCGGAGCTGCACCGCCGTCAGATCGAGTGGTACGCCGAGTGGGCGGCGGACTTCCAGTCCTTCCTGCGCCGCAAGGGGGACGCGGCGGCGGTGGTGGACGGGACGTGGCCGCTGCGGGAACCGGCGGACGAGACCGTGTGACCCGCCCGTCCGCCGGGTCGCCCGTCCGTCGGCTCGCCCATCCGCCGGGTCGCCCGTCGTCCGCCTCTTGCGTCAGGCAGGCGCGGGGCCCGCGATCGGCGCCACGCGGGGCCGCGCCACCCGGGCGTAGTCCGCGCCCGAGATGCGCAGCGACCGGTCCAGGCGGGCGGCGTTGAAGTAGAGGTGCGCCCGCGCCACGACCTCCGGGTCGGCGACGAGTTCCAGATCCGGGTCGAAGCTGAACGGCAGCACGCTGCCGGGCACCGCGCGGGCCAGCCGCTCGGCCGTCTCCGCGTCGCTGAACCCGGCGTACCGTGCCGCGAACAGCGTGCGCACGGCGTCCAGGTCCACGCGCCGGTCCCCGGGGACGACCGCCAGGACATGCCGGGTGGTGCGGCGGTCGACCTTGACCCGCAGCACGATGCACTTCGCGGCCTCGGACACCGGGTGCCCGCGCAGCGTGCTCACGGTGTCGGTGGCGCCTTCGGGCACGTGGTCGATGAGCTTGTAGTCGACGCGGGAGTCGTCGAGAAGGGAGATCAGACGCTGGTAGGTGTCGTGGTCCGGCATCGGGTGTCCTCGTCCTGGGTGTCGCGGATGCCGCGGGTTTCGGTGGCGTCCTGGGTTTCCGCGGCGTCGTGGGTGTCGCGGGTGCGGAGGCCGGTCTCGTCCGGGGGCGCGGTGCGGTGGGCGCGTTCCACGGACTGGCCCCAGTAGGTGCCGGCGACCATCATGGTGGCGCCGAGGGCGGTGAGCGGGGTGAGGCGTTCGCCGCCGAGGGCGATGCCCACCGCGACGGCCCAGACCGGCTCGGTGCCCAGCAGCAGGCTGGCCCGGCTCGCGGAGGTGCGCTGCACGGCCCAGGTCTGTGCGAGGAACGCGAACACGCTGCAGAACAGGGCGAGATACAGCAGCTGGGCCCAGATCGCCGGGCCGGCGCCGGTCAGGGCCGGCAGACCGGAGGCGGCGGTGGGCAGGAACAGTGCCGTGCCGACGAGGGTCTGCACCGTCGTCAGGTGCGCGGGCCGGATCGCCCGGCCCGCGGTGAGCCGGCCGACGAGCGCGACGTGCGCCGCCCGCACCAGCGCGGCGCCGAGCATCAGCAGATCACCGAGGCGCGGCGCGTGGAAGCCGGTGCCGGACATCAGCAGCGCGACCGCCAGCACGCACACGCCGGCCGCGGCGAAGAACGACGGCGGCAGCGTGCCGCGCCGGCCGCCGCGGTCCAGGAGCGGGGTGAGCACGATGGTCAGGCTGATGATCAGGCCCGCGTTGGCGGCGGTGGTGTGGGCGACGCCGTACGTCTCCACGACGAGGACCGCGGCCTGGGTGAGCCCCAGCGGCACCCCGGCCCGCACCTCCTCCCGCGTCCACCGCCGCGACCCGCGCCGCCGGCCGGCGACGAGGGCGAGACAGGCGAGGGCGGAGAGGGCGTAGCGGGCGAACAGCACCAGCAGGACGGGCAGCGCGGACGTGGCGGTCTGGGCGGACAGGTAGCTGGAACCCCAGACGAGCGCGACAAGGAGGAGTACCGCATCGGTACGGCGGACGTCGGACACCCGCCCACGGTGCACCACAGGCCACCGTGAAGCCCAGAGCCATCTTCTAAAAGGATCTTTTAGCAGCTCTACATAGTCGGCCTACACTGCCGCCATGGACGAACGGCAGCTGCGGATCCTGCGGGAACTCGGCGAACTGGGCAGTGTCACGGCGGTCGCCGACGCGCTGCTGGTGACCCCGTCGGCGATCTCGCAGCAACTGCGGCTGCTGCAGCGGGCGATCCCCGTGCCGCTCACCGAGCGCCAGGGCCGGCGGCTCGTGCTCACCGACGCCGGGCAGGCGCTGGCGGGCGCGGCGGCCGAGGTGGAGACCGCGCTCGCGCGGGCCCGGCACACCGTGGAGGAGTTCGTCGCCCGGCCGGACGCGGAGGTGTCGGTGGCGGCGTTCCACAGTGCGGGCGCCGCGTTCTTCCCGCCGCTGCTGCGCGCGCTCGCCGGTCCTGGCGGGCCGGTGCCGCGGCTGGCCGACGAGGACGTCCCGCAGGAGGACTTCCCCCGGCTCACCCGGGACTACGACCTCGTCCTCGCCCACCGCCTCGAGCACGCTCCGCCGTGGCCGGGCACGGTGACCGCGACCACACTGCTGCGCGAGCCGCTGGACGTGGCGATGCCCGCCGGGCACCCGCTGGCCGCGAAGCCCGGCGTCACCCCGCGCGACGTGGCCGACGAGCCGTGGATCACCGTGCACGACGGTTTCCCGGTGATGGCGACCGTCGAGGCGATCGCCGCCGCGGCCGGACGGCGGCTGCGGCTGGTCCACCGCATCAACGAGTTCGCGGTGGTCGCCGAGGCGGTGGCGGCCGGCGGCGGCATCGCGCTGATGCCGCGCTGGACGACCCGCCCGCATCCCGCGCTGGTCCTCAGACCGCTCGCCGGAGTGCGGGCGCGACGCCACATCGACGTGCTGTACCGGCCCGAACGCACGGCCCGCACGGCGGTCCGCACGGTCCTGGCCGAGCTGCGCCGCGCCGCCGACACCATCCAGGAACGAGACGCCGACACCATCCTGAAGCGAGACGCCGACACTCTCCAGGAACGGGACGCCGACACCATCCTGAAGCGAGACGCCGACACTCTCCAGGAACGGGACGCCGACGCCTCCTAGCTGTCGCTCAGGCCCTCAGAACGGGTACCACCGCACCGTCTCGTCCCCGTCCCGCAGCGACGCCACCCGCCGCCGGAACTCGGCCAGCGCCTTCGGGTTGCCCGGCGCGTGCTGGGCGACCCAGGCGCAGCTCGCCGTCTCCCGCGCGCCGCGCAGCACCGAGCAGCCGTCCCACTCGCGCACGTCCCAGCCGTAGGCCTCGGTGAAGGAGTCGTAGGCCTCGGCGGGCAGCCCGTAGCGGTCGCGGGACAGGGCCAGGACCACCAGGTCGTGCTCCCGCAGGTCGGCGGAGAAGGTCTCCAGGTCGACCAGGACCGGGCCGTCCGGACCGACGTGCACGTTGCGGGGGAGCGCGTCCCCGTGGATGGGGCCGGGCGGCAGATGCGGGGTGAGCGCGGCCGCGGCCGCCGCGAACCCGTCGCGGCGCTCGCGCAGGTACGCCGCGTCCGCCGGGTCGACGGCGTCCCCCGCGAGCCGCAGCCAGCGCTCCACGCCGCCCAGCAGCTCGCGCGGCGGCAGGGCGAACGGCGGGGCGGGCAGGGCGTGCACGATCCGCAGCAGCCCGGCCAGGTCCCGGGGCTCGGCGGGCCGTACGGCGTCGGGCAGCCGGTGCCACACGGTCACCGGGTGCCCCGCCACGAGCAGCGGCTCGGGCCGCGCCGCCCGCGCCGCCGGCACGCCCGCTCCGGCGAGCCACAGCGCGACGTCCAGCTCCCGGCGCGCCCGGTCCAGGAGTTCGGCGTCGCGGCCGACCTTGACGACGAGGCCGTCGGCGGCGAACACCGCGTTCTCGCCCAGGGCGAGCAGCCGTGCCTCTTCCGCCGGGCCGGGCAGCACCCGTGCCGCGGCCAGTACCTCCCGCGCCCGTGCCTCGTCCAATGTCCGCCTCCGTGTCTCGTCCCGTGGCGCGTCGTGCGCCGTGCGCCCGCCGCGGACGGCCCCGGACTCCCGCCGTCCGTCGGCCAGTGTCGCATCCGCCCAGGTCGGACCGTACGCGCGCCCGGGTGGGACCAGGCGCTACGCGCGCCCGGGTGGGACGGTTCATGCGTCCGAGGCAACGGCGCGGGCCCGTCGGCCCCCAGGGAGGGAGTCCGACGGGCCCGCGGTTCCGGCGGTGCCGGGTGGGACCGGGTGGGATCAGACGGTCACCGGCTCGCCCTCGTCCTCGTCGTCACGCGTGCCGTGCGTACCGTGTGTGCCGTGCACGACCGCCTCCGGCGACTCGTCGTGCGTGAGGTCGGGCAGCCGGTGCATCCAGCGCGGCAGGTACCAGTTGCGCTCGCCCAGCAGCGCCATCACCGCCGGGAGCAGCACGCCGCGGATGACCGTCGCGTCGATCAGCACCGCGGCCGCGAGGCCGACGCCCATCTGCTTCATGGACTGCATGGACAGCGTGCCGAAGATCGCGAAGACGGCGACCATGATGACCGCGGCGCTGGTGACGACGCCCGCCGTGGTGACCACGCCGTGCCGGATCGCGTCCTTCGTCGTACGGCCCCGCAGGCGCGCCTCGCGGATCCGGGAGACCACGAACACGTGGTAGTCCATCGACAGTCCGAACAGGATCACGAACAGGAACAGCGGCAGCCAGGTGATGATGGCGCCGACGCCCTCCGCGCCGACCAGGGAGGCGCCCCAGCCGTGCTGGAAGACGGCGACGAGGATGCCGTACGCGGCGCCCACCGACAGCAGGTTGAGCACGATCGAGGTGACCGCGATCGTCAGCGAGCGGAACGACAGCAGCATCAGCAGGAAGGCGAAGACCACCACGAACGCGAACACCGGGATGACGGCGCCGGCGAGCTGGTCGTTGAAGTCGTGCGAGCCGGCGACCTGTCCGGTGATCGGCGCCTGGACGCCGTCGACCTTGCCGAGCGTGGCCGGCCGTACCTCGTCGCGCAGCTTCTCCAGGCTCGCCCCGGCCTTGTCCAGGTCGGAGCCGCCGACGAGCGGGACGTACACATAGGCGATGTTCTGCGCGTCGTGCAGCGTGATCTGCACGGGGCCGCGTGAGGCGCCCGAGCTGATCGCCCGGTCGCGGAACGCGGCCAGCGCGTCCTTCACCTCGGGGGCGTTGATGTCCTTCGCCTTGACGATCACCTCGGCCGGCTCCGAGCCGCCCGGGAAGGCGTCGTTGACCCGGTTGTACGTCTGCACGATCGGCAGCGAGTCGCCGAACTCCTGGTTCAGCGTGAGGTTCTGGGTCTTCATGCCGACCGCGGGGGCCGCGATCGCCAGCAGCGCGCCCGCCGCCACCAGCACGGACACCAGGGGCTTGGCGAGCACCCCGCGCAGTACCGCCGTCCAGAACCGGCTGCCGCCGTCGCCGCGGGCGGCACGGCGCCGCATGGCCTTGTGCAGGAAGGGGATGCGGCCCTTCTCGACCCGCTCGCCCAGCAGCGACAGGAGCGCGGGCAGGACGGTGACCGAGCCGACCATGGCGACCGCCACCACCATCAGCGACGCCAGGCCCATCGCCTCGAACTCGGCGAGCCCGGTGAACAGCATGCCCGCCATCGCCACGCACACCGTGACCCCGGAGACGACGATCGCCCGGCCGCTGGTGGCGGCGGCGACCCTGAGGGCCGTCTGCGCGTCCCGCCCGGCGGCGCGCTCCTCACGCTCGCGGCGCAGGTAGAACAGGCAGTAGTCGACGCCGACCGCCAGACCCACCAGCAGCATCACGGAGTTGGCGGTGTCGCTCATCGGCTGCAGATGGCTGACGACGCCCATCAGGCCCATCGTCGCGATGATCGCGGTGATCGCCAGCGCGACCGGCAGCAGCGCGGCCACCAGGGCGCCGAAGGCGATGAGCAGAATGCCGAGGGCCACGGGCACCGCCGAGTACTCGGCCTTCTGGAAGTCGTCCCCGAACGCGTCGTCGAACGTCTTCATCATGCTGGCGCCGCCGATCTCCTCGATCCGCAGCGTCTCGTGGTCCTTCTGGACCCCCGCGACGGCCTCGAGCACCGGCTCGACGCGCTCGCCCGCGGTCTCGGAGTCGCCGCGCATGTCGAACTGCACCAGCGCGCTGCGGCCGTCCCGGGAGATCGTGCGCGTGTCGTACGGCGACTTCACGTCCGTGACCTTGCCGGTGGCCTCGACGGCCTCGACGACCGACGCGACCGCGGCCTTGAACTCGGCGTCCGTGGCCTTGATGCCGCCGCCCTTGGCCTGGATCAGGACCGTCTCACCGGCCGGCTCCTCGATCCCCGCGTCCTCGACGATCTTCGCGGCGGTGTGCGTCTCGCCGCTCAGCTGGTCGCTGTCCTTGACGTCGACACGGCCCGCCGCCGAACCGAGCCCCATCGCCAGGACGACGAACAGCACCCAGATGCCGACGGCCGCCCAGCGGTGCCGGGCGCTCCAGCCGCCGGCCCGGGCGGCGAACCCGCGTACCTGCGCCTCTCGGTTCTTCATGACGGGCCTGCCCCTTCGTACGCGGTGACGGCTCCTTGCCGCCACCTTCCGTAATGACGGTATGGGCCGCATAAGGACATCTCGTCGTACTGCCCGGTGAAGTGCCGGGGCCCCGGGTCATCCGTCCGGACACCGCGCTCTCACCACTGGGGAGGATGGCGACCCCCTACATCTACCGGCCCTCCTCGGGGACGGCGGTCAGGGAGACGGGCCGCGGCCCGCCCGCCGTCCGCCGGTCCCGCCCGTTCCGGGGGCGGCGCGTCGGGCTCTCGGGGTGGCCCTAGGGTGGGCGGATGGCGACGACGTATGCGGCACTGTTGCGCGGGGTCAACGTGGGGTCCGCGCGGAAGGTGCCGATGGCCGAGCTGCGGGCGGTCGTGGAGGGCCTCGGGCACGACGGTGTGCGGACCTATCTGCAGAGCGGCCAGGCCGTCTTCACGGCCGGCCACGGCGACGAGGAGTCCCTGGCCGCCGAGCTCGCGCGGGCGATCGAGCAGCGCTTCGGCTTCGGCGTCGACGTCATCGTGCGCGACCACGCCTATCTGCGGGCGGTCGCCGCGGCGTGCCCGTTCCCCGCCGCCGACCTGGCGCCCAAGCAGCTCCACGTCACCTACTTCTCGGCGCCGGTGGAAGAGGAGCGGTTCGCCGGGCTCGACCGGGGCGCCTACCTGCCGGAGGAGTTCCGGCTCGGCGACCGCGCGCTGTACCTGTACGCGCCCGAGGGCCTCGGCCGCTCCAGGCTCGCCGGGTACCTCGCGAAGCCGCGGATCACCAGGGGCGTCGTCGCCACGACCCGCAACTGGAACACCGTGCTGAAGCTGGCGGAACTCACCGCCATGGCCCTGTGAGCGGGTACGCCGGGGCGGGTGTCGCGTTTGTTCAAGAGTCCGCGGCGGGCCTTCCCTAGCGTGGCGTGCATGACGCACGACGACCTGAACCCCGGAACCGACAAGATGCACGCTCACATGGCCGAGTGCGCCGCCGAGGCTGCCCGCATCGCGCGCGGCGTCCCGGCGGACCGGCTGAGCGACCCCACCCACTGCCCCGGCTGGGACGTCCGGGCGCTGGTCAACCACTGGGTCCTCTACACCTCCCACGGCCTGGAGCACCGCGCGCTGCGCAAGCAGCTCCCCGAGGAGCTGACCTCCCGCGACTTCACCGCGGAGCCCGACTGGGCCGAGTCGTACGCCGACCGGCTCCAGCGCGCCGTCGCGGCCTGGGCCGATCCCGCGGTGTGGGAGGGCGAGGTCGACCTCGGCATGGCGAAGGTGGCCGCCGTCGACATCGCCTCCATGGTGATCAAGGAGATGGCGGTGCACGGCTGGGACGTCGCCACCGCCACCGGCCAGGAACTGCGCATCTCGCCCGAGGCGGCCCGCTTCGTGCTCGGCGTGGTCGAGAAGCACGGCGACCTCTACCGGCAGTACGACGGCTTCGCCGATCCGGTGCCGGTGCCCGAGGACGCGCCCGCCTTCGACCGCGCGCTCGCCTCCAGCGGACGCGACCCGCGCCTGTCCCGCACCGCATTGGACCGATGAGAAGGCGCCCGATTGGGTCGAGACGCTGTACCACCCGACGGCTAGCGTCGAGGGCATGACGAACGGATCAACCACCCGCGTCGACTTCTGGTTCGACCCCGCCTGTCCCTTCGCCTGGATCACCTCGCGCTGGCTGCTGGAGGTCGAGCGGCAGCGCCCGCTCGACCTCCGCTTCCATGTGATGAGCCTCTACCTGCACAACACCGGCAACGAACTCCCCGACTGGTACCGCGACCTGGTCGACAGGTCGATCGGCCCGGTCCGGGTCGCCGTCGCCGCCGCCGAACGGCACGGGGAGAAGATCCTGCGCGACCTGTACACCGCGCTCGGCACCCGCATCCACGAACGCGGCGCCGGCGACTTCGACGCCGTGACCGCCGAGGCGCTCGCCGAACTCGGACTGGACGCCGGCCTCGCCGCCGCCGCGCACGACCCGTCGTACGACGACGCGGTGCGCCGCAGCCACCAGGCGGGCGCCGAGCCGGAGTCGGGCGGCTACGTGGGCACGCCGACCGTGCACGTCGACGGCACGGTGTGGTTCGGACCGGTACTGCGGGCGGTCCCGCGCGGACCACGGGCGGCCGAACTCTTCGACGCCTTCCGCGTCCTGGCCGCCCACCCCGACGTCTTCGAACTGAAACGCACCCGCACGGGCACCCTGTCCTTCGTGTAGTCGGACCGGGTGCCTGCGCGCTCCGGTTGGGCAACGCCCCGAAGGGGCGCGGGGAACTGCGCGCCCAGCCACGACGGCGCAGCAGACGACCGACAACCGCACCGGCGCGGTGATCCCCGGCGAACCCAGCGGAGCGCTCAGGCGCCGACCGCCGCCGCCAGCGGCAGTCGCGCCGCGTCGTACCGTTCCAGCAGCAGCCGCGCCACCTCGGGCGCCGGGCCGAGCACGTCGGCGAGGACGTCCGCCTCCGCCGCGCCCCGCGCGATCCGGTCCGGCAGGAAACCGGGGGCCAGGACGTATGGGGCGACCGCCACCCGGGAGCAGCCCAGCGCCCGCAGTTCCCGCACCGCGTCCTCGGTGCGGGGCAGGGCCGCGGAGGCGAACGCAGGCCGCACGGCGCACCAACCGGTGTGCCGCCACTCCCGCGCGATATCAGCGATCACTGCGATCGCCTCCGGGTCTGAGGACCCCGCCGAGGCCAGCACGACCCCGGTCGAGGACTTGTCGGCGGGCGTCAGCCCCGCCTCCCACAGCCGCCGTTCCAGGGCGGACAGCAGCAGCGGCGACGGGCCGAGCACGTCCGCCTGACGGATCCGCAGCCGCGGCGGCGCGTCCCTGAGGACCGCTGGGATGTCCGCCTTCGCGTGGAAGGCCGGCGTCAGCAGCAGCGGGAGGGCCACCACGTCACGGACGCCCTCAGCCGCCAGGGACTGCAGCACCCCGTGCACGGACGGCACGTTGAAGTCCAGGAAGCCGGTCTCCACGCGCAGCCCCGGCCGCAGCGACCGCACCCGCCCGACCAGGGCGTGCACGGTCGCGGCGTGCCGTGGATCGCGGCTGCCGTGGGCGACGACGAGAAGGACCGGTCGGGACATGGCGGTTCAGCCCTTCACCAGCAGGCCGCGGCTGCGCAGCACCCACCGCTCCAGCGGGCTGAAGACGAGCAGGTCGATGGCGATGCCGACGAACAGGATGAGCAGGATCGCCTCGAACACCATCGCCATGTCGCTGGCGTTGCGGCCGTTCTCCAGCAACTGGCCCAGTCCGACGCCGAGATCGGGGAAGGACGCGATGATCTCCGCGGCCATCAGCGAGCGCCAGGAGAACGCCCACCCCTGCTTCAGGCCCGCCACATAGCCGGGCAGCGCGGCCGGCAGGGTGATGTGCCAGGTGCCCTTCACGCCCGTGGCGCCCATGGTGCGGCCCGCCCGCAGGAACAGCGGCGGCACCTGGTCGACACCCGACACCAGGCCGTTGGCGATGGACGGCACCGCGCCGAGCAGGATCACCGCGTACATCATCGAGTTGTTCAGGCCCAGCCAGATCACGGCCGGCGGCACCCACGCCACGGACGGCAGCGACTGCAGCCCGGACAGGATCGGCCCGAGCGCCGCCCGCACGAACTTCACCCGCGCCACCAGCAGCCCCAGCGGGGTGCCGATCAGCAGCGCGAAGAAGAAGCCCAGCAGGCCGCGCGAGACGCTGGTCCAGATGTAGCCGAGCAGCGTGCCCTCGAGCCAGGCCTGCTTGAACTGGCCGCCCACGGCGGAGGGGGAGGGCAGCTTGCTGGGGTCGTCGACGATGCCGAAGACGAACTGCCAGGCCACCAGGACCACCGCGATCGCGACGACCGGCGGCACGATCTTGTCGACGACGGTCTGCCGCAGCGGGGTCCGGCCGGTGGTCGTGGTCTCCAGCGCGTCGAGGCCCGCCTCGACGCTCCCGGTGTCCTGGGCCGTCGTCGTCTCAGTGCTGGCCATGGCGGCGGATCTCCCCACGCAGTACTTCGGTGATCTCGAGGGACAGTTCCGCCACGGGAGCGTCCTCGATGCGGCGCGGCTGCGGGATGCCTACCCGCCACTCGCGCGCGATGCGGCCCGGCCGGGACGACAGCAGCACGACGCGCTGGGCGAGCCGTACCGCCTCGCGCACGTTGTGCGTGACGAACAGGACCGACAGCCCGGTCTCCTGCCAGATACGGGTCAGTTCGTCGTGCAGCACGTCCCGGGTGATGGCGTCCAGCGCCGCGAACGGCTCGTCCATCAGCAGCAGGCTGCTCTCCTGGGCGAGCGCGCGGGCCATCGCCACCCGCTGCCGCATGCCGCCCGACAGTTCGTGCACGCGCTTGCCGTACGCGCCCTTCAGCCGGACGAGTTCGAGCAGCTGCTCGGCCTTGCCGCGCCGCTCGGGCTTGGGAACTTCCCTGAGCTTCAGGGCGAGTTCGATGTTCTTGCCCGCGGTCAGCCACGGGAAGAGGGCGTGCTCCTGGAACATCAGGGCCGGGCGGCCGTCCGTCGTGATGCTGCCGGCGGTCGGCTGGTCGAGGCCCGCCACCAGGTTCAGCAGCGTGGACTTGCCGCAGCCCGACGCACCCAGGAGGGTGACGAACTCGCCCGGCGCGACATCGATGCTGATGTCGTCCAGGACGAGCTGCTGCCCGCCCGGCCCCGTGAAGGACTTCGAGACGTGCTCAAGGCGCGCCGCGTAGTCGACGGTCTCGTCGGCCTTGACGAGGGTCGTGGTCGTGGCCATGGTCGTCACCTCCTGGATACTCATCGGACTTGCCTCAGCTGGTGCCGAGACCGGCGTCGTCGACCGTGCTCGCGCCCTGGGCCTTCAGGACCTTGTTCAGGATCGTGAGGTCGTAGATGCCCTTCAGGTCGGGCTTCTCCAGCAGGCCCGCCTTGACCGCGTGCTCCGCCTCGGTGTTCAGGGTGGCGGCCAGCGGGTCGTCGGTGATCTGGATCGACTTCCACGCCGGGTCGAGGACGGCGGCCGGGAGGGCCTTGCCGGAGTCGGCCTCGAGCTGCTTGTTCGCCGCCGCCTTCGCCTCGTCCGGGTTGGCGGCGATCCACTTGTTGGTCTCGACCGACGCCTTCAGGACCGCCTCGACGGCCTTCGGGTGCTCCTTGAGGAAGCTCTGCCGCACGATGATGTTGGTGATCACGAACTTCTTGTCCGGCCACAGCGTCGCCTCGTCCAGCAGTACCTTGCCGCCCTCGGCGACCAGCTTCGACGCGGTCGGCTCCGGCACCCAGGCGCCGTCGACGGAACCGGCCTTGAACGCGTCCGGCGTCACCTTGTTGTCGCTGCGGACGACCGTGACGTCGCCCTTGCCGCTCTGCGCGTCGACCTTCCAGCCCTGGTCGGCGATCCAGTTGAGGAACGCCACGTCCTGCGTGTTGCCCAGCTGCGGGGTGGCGATCTTCTTGCCCTTGACGTCCTTCAGGGACGTGACCTTCTTCGGATTCACGACCAGCTTCACGCCGCCGGACGCCGAACCGCCGATGATCTTCAGGCTCTTGCCGTTCGACTTGGCGTAGCCGTTGATCGCCGGGGACGGGCCGATCCAGCCGATGTCGATGGAGCCGGAGTTGAGGGCCTCGATCTCGGACGGGCCGGCGTTGAAGGTGGCGTACTCGGCCTTGGTGGCGCCGAGTTCCTTCTGGAAGGTGCCCTGCCGGCGGCCGACCAGTGCGGTGGCGTGGGTCAGGTTGCCGAAGTAGCCGATCCTGACGGAGTCGAGGCCCTCGATCTTGTCGGCGCCGGTGGCGACCTCGGCGGTGTCGTCCTCCTTGGCCTGGGACCCGTAGCCGCAGGCGGCGAGGGCGAGCAGGGGGAGGACGGCCATGACCGCGAAGCGGCGGCGGACGGCATGGGTGGCAGGCACGGGAGGTGTTCCTCTCGTCGGCCCGGCGGTCACGTACTCAGGTCGTGGCCGGGAGGTCGGCAGGTCTGCGTCTACGGCGGTGGGGGATGCGGGCGCGCGGGCAGTGCGCGTACGTCAGCGCACACATCGCGTCACTCCGCCCTGCCCGCTGCCGAGGTCGCCGCTGCCGACGCGGCCGCCCTCCTTCGCGAACGTGGACCAGTAGTCGGTGGCCGTCATGTCAGAAGTCCCACCCGTCGTCCTCGGGCTCGTCCTTGACGGGCTCCGGGGAGGCGAACGACTCGCCGACCATGCCGGCGGTGAGGGTGGTGCCGTCGCTGGGGTCGATCAGGATGAACGAGCCGGTGCGGCGGGAGTCGGCGTAGGAGTCCACCGGCAGCGGCTCGGCGGTGCGGATCTTGACCCGGCCGATGTCGTTGGCGACGAGCTGCCCCGGGTGCGGGTGCAGCGACAGGTCGTCGAGGGTGAGCCGGGACGGGATGTCCTTGACGATCGCCTTGACCGTGCGGGTGCCGTGCTTGAGCAGTACCCGGTGGCCGACGGTCAGCGGGGCGTCGGCGACGTGGCAGACGGTCGCCTCGATGTCCTGCGTGGTCGCCGGGGCGTCCTTGGTGGGCACGATCAGGTCGCCGCGCGAGATGTCGATGTCGTCCTCGAGCAGGATGGTCACCGACTGGGTGGTCCAGGCGACGTCGACCGGCCTGCCCAGCAGGTCGATGCCGGAGACCCGCGAGGTGCGGCCCGAGGGCAGCACGGTGACCTGCTCGCCGACCCGGAAGGAACCGGCGGCGATCTGGCCCGCGTAACCGCGGTAGTCGGGGTGCTCGGCGGTCTGCGGCCGGATCACGTACTGCACGGGCAGCCGGGCGTGGCAGTGGCTGAGGTCGTGGCTGACCGGGACCGTCTCCAGGTGCTCCAGCACGGTCGGGCCGCCGTACCAGTCCATGTTCGAGGACGGCTCCACGACGTTGTCGCCGGCCAGCGCGGAGATCGGGATGGCGGTGACCTCCGGGACGCCCAGCTCGGTCGCGTACGCCGTGAACTCCTCGGCGATCGCGGCGAACACCGGCTCCCGGTAGTCGACCAGGTCCATCTTGTTGACGGCGAGGACGACGTGCGGGACGCGCAGCAGCGCGGCGATCGCGGCGTGCCGACGGGTCTGCTCGACGACGCCGTTGCGGGCGTCGACCAGGATCACCGTCAGCTCGGCCGTCGAGGCGCCGGTGACCATGTTGCGGGTGTACTGCACGTGGCCGGGGGTGTCGGCGAGGATGAACCGGCGGCGCGCGGTGGCGAAGTAGCGGTAGGCGACGTCGATGGTGATGCCCTGCTCGCGTTCGGCGCGCAGGCCGTCCGTCAGCAGCGCCAGGTCGGGACCGTCCTGGCCGCGGCTCGCGGAGGCGCGCTGCACGGCCTCCAGCTGGTCGGTGAGGATCGACTTGGAGTCGTGCAGCAGCCGTCCGACGAGCGTGGACTTGCCGTCGTCGACGGAGCCGGCGGTGGCGAACCGCAGCAGCGTGGTGGCCGAGAGTTCCTCGGTCGTGATCGTGCTCATGATTAGAAGTACCCCTCGCGCTTGCGGTCTTCCATCGCGGCCTCGGAGAGCTTGTCGTCGGCGCGGGTCGCGCCGCGCTCGGTCAGCCGGGAGGCGGCGATCTCGGCGATCACGGCGTCCAGCGTGGTGGCGTCGGAGTCGACGGCGCCGGTGCAGGACATGTCGCCGACCGTGCGGTAGCGGACCTGCCGCTTCTCCACGGTCTCGCCGTCCTTCGGCCCGCCCCATTCGCCGGCCGTCAGCCACATGCCGGCCCGCCGGAACACCTCGCGCTCGTGGGCGAAGTAGATCTCCGGCAGCTCGATGCCCTCCCGGGCGATGTACTGCCAGACGTCCAGCTCGGTCCAGTTGGACAGCGGGAAGACGCGGACGTGCTCGCCGGGCGCGTGGCGGCCGTTGTAGAGGTTCCACAGCTCGGGGCGCTGGCGGCGCGGGTCCCACTGCGAGAACTCGTCGCGCAGCGAGAACACCCGTTCCTTGGCGCGGGCCTTCTCCTCGTCGCGGCGTCCGCCGCCGAAGACCGCGTCGAACCGCTCGCTCTGGATCTTCTCCGTCAGCGGCAGCGTCTGCAGCGGGTTGCGGGTGCCGTCCGGGCGCTCCTTGAGCACACCCCGGTCGATGTAGTCCTGTACGGACGCCACGTGCAGCCGCAGGTTGTGCCGGGCGACCGTGCGGTCGCGGTACTCCAGCACCTCGGGGAAGTTGTGCCCGGTGTCCACGTGCAGCAGTGAGAACGGCACCGGCGCCGGCGCGAACGCCTTCAGCGCCAGGTGCAGCATGACGATGGAGTCCTTGCCGCCGGAGAACAGGATTACCGGCCGCTCGAACTCGCCCGCGACCTCCCGGAAGATGTGCACCGCCTCGGACTCCAGCGCGTCGAGGTGGGAGAGCGCGTACGGGCTGTCCGTGTCCTCCGCCACTGCGGCGACGGTCGTCGTCATGCCAGTCCCCTTTCGGTGAGCAGCGCGTGCACCGCTGCCGCGGACTCCTGGACGGTCTGGTGCTGCGACTCGATGCGCAGGTCGGGCGTCTCCGGCTCCTCGTAGGGGTCGTCGACCCCGGTGAGACCGGACAGTTCGCCCGCCGCCTGCTTGGCGTACAGGCCCTTCACGTCACGGACCGAGCACACCTCGACCGGGGTCGCCACGTGCACCTCGACGTACGGCGCCCCGCTGTCCTGGTGGCGCTTGCGAACCGCCTCACGGCTGTCCGCGTACGGCGCGATCACCGGGACGAGCGCCTTCACGCCGTTGCGGGCGAGGAGTTCGGCGACGAAGCCGATGCGCTGCACGTTGGTGTGCCGGTCCTCGCGGCTGAAGCCGAGGCCCGCCGAGATGAACTCGCGGATCTCGTCGCCGTCCAGCACCTCGACGCGGTGGCCCTCCTCGCGCAGCCGGGCGGCCAGCTCGTACGCGATGGTGGTCTTGCCGGCGCTCGGCAGACCCGTGAGCCAGACGGTGGCTCCGGTGGTCACGTGGTTCTCCTGGGTCTCGGTGGTCGTCGTCATGCGTGCAGCCCGCACTCGGTCTTGGCGCGGCCGGCCCAGCGGCCGGCCCGCGCGTCCTCGCCCGCCAGGACCCGGCGGGTGCAGGGCGCGCAGCCGACGGAGGCGTAACCGTCCATCAGCAGCGGGTTGGTGAGGACGCCGTGCTCGGCGACGTAGGCGTCCACGTCGTCCTGGGTCCAGCGGGCGATCGGGGAGATCTTGACCTTCCGCCGCTTCTCGTCCCAGCCGACGACCGGAGTGTTCGCGCGGGTCGGGGACTCGTCGCGGCGCAGGCCGGTCGCCCAGGCCAGGTAGCCGCGCAGGCCCTGCTCCAGCGGCCGCACCTTGCGCAGCTTGCAGCACAGGTCGGGGTCGCGGTCGTGCAGCTTCGGGCCGTACTCGGCGTCCTGTTCGGCGACCGTCTGCCGCGGCGTGATCGTGATGACGTTGACGTCCATCACGGCCTCGACCGCGTCGCGGGTGCCGATGGTCTCCGGGAAGTGGTAGCCGGTGTCGAGGAACACGACGTCCACGCCGGGCAGGGCGCGGGAGGCGAGGTGGGCGACCACCGCGTCCTCCATCGAGGAGGTCACGCAGAAGCGCTTGCCGAAGTTCTCGGCGGCCCACTGGAGGATCTCCAGCGCGGAGGCGTCCTCCAGGTCCCGGCCCGCCTGTTCGGCGAGCGCCCTCAGATCCTCCGCCGTGCGGTCTTCCTGAACGGTCGTCATGTCTGCTCTCCCCCTGCGTCGGTGTGCTGAAGGCCCCGGGCGAGCAGCCCGAGGAACTTCAGCCGGAAGGCCCGGTTGCACGCCGCGCACTCCCAGGCCCCGTGGCCTTCCTCATTCGGGCGGAGGTCCTCGTCGCCGCAGTAGGGGCAGTAGAACGGTGCGGCCCGCTCGCTCACGACAGCGCCTCCTCGGAAGCGCGGGCGGCCCAGGCGGCGAAGCGCTCGCCGTCCTCGCGTTCCGCCTGGAATCGCTTCAGCACGCGCTCGACGTAGTCCGGCAGTTCGTCGGCGGTGACCTTCAGGCCGCGCACCTTCCGGCCGAACCCGGCCTCCAGGCCGAGCGCGCCGCCGAGGTGCACCTGGTAACCCTCGACCTGCTCGCCCTTGTCGTCGAGGACGAGCTGGCCCTTGAGACCGATGTCCGCCACCTGGATACGGGCGCAGGCGTTCGGGCAGCCGTTGAGGTTGATGGTGATGGGCTGGTCGAAGTCCGGCAGGCGGCGCTCCAGCTCGTCGATCAGCGAGCTGCCGCGCTGCTTGGTCTCGACGATGGCGAGCTTGCAGAACTCGATGCCGGTGCAGGCCATGGTGCCGCGCCGGAAGGAGGACGGCCGGGCGGTGAGGTCCAGCGCCTCCAGGCCCTCGACGAGCGAGTCGACCTGGTCCTGCTCGACGTCCAGGACGATCATCTTCTGCTCGACGGTGGTGCGGACCCGGCCCGAGCCGTGCGCCTCGGCGAGGTCGGCGATCTTCGTCAGGGTGGCGCCGTCGACGCGGCCGACGCGCGGGGCGAAACCGACGTAGTAGCGGCCGTCCTTCTGCCGGTGCACGCCGATGTGGTCGCGCCACTGCTGGAGCGGCTGCTCGGGGGCGGGACCGTCGGTCAGCCTGCGGTGCAGGTACTCGTCCTCCAGCACCTGGCGGAACTTCTCCGGCCCCCAGTCGGCGACCAGGAACTTCAGGCGGGCCCTCGTACGAAGCCGCCGGTAACCGTAGTCGCGGAAGATGGACAGCACGCCCTCGTAGACGTCCGGGACGTCCTCCAGCGCCACCCAAGTGCCCAGCCGCACACCGAGTTTGGGGTTGGTGGACAGGCCGCCGCCGACCCACAGGTCGAAGCCGGGGCCGTGCTCGGGGTGGCGGACGCCGACGAACGCCACGTCGTTGATCTCGTGGACCACGTCCAGCACGGGCGAGCCGGAGATGGCCGTCTTGAACTTCCGCGGGAGGTTCGAGTACGCCTTGTTGCCCAGCACGCGGCGCTTCATCTCCTCCAGCGCGGGCGTGCCGTCGATGATCTCGTCCTCGGCGATGCCGGCGACGGGGGAGCCGATCATCACGCGCGGGGTGTCGCCGCAGGCGGTGACCGTGGACAGGCCGACGCCCTCGAGCCGGTTCCAGATCTCGGGGACGTCCTCGATGCGGATCCAGTGGTACTGGACGTTCTGCCGGTCGGTGATGTCGGCGGTGCCGCGCGCGAACTCCTGCGAGACCTCGCCGATGACACGCAGCTGCTGCGTCGTCAGAGCGCCGCCGTCGATGCGCACACGCAGCATGAAGTACTCGTCGTCCAGCTCCTCCGGCTCCAGGACCGCGGTCTTGCCGCCGTCGATCCCGGGCTTGCGCTGGGTGTACAGGCCCCACCAACGCATGCGCCCGCGCAGGTCGTTGGGGTCGATCGAGTCGAACCCGCGCTTGGAGTAGATCGTCTCAATGCGTGTCCGCACATTGAGACCGTCGTCGTCCCTCTTGAACTGCTCGTTGCCGTTGAGCGGGGTGTGGTGCCCGGCGGCCCACTGACCCTCACCGCGGTGACGGCTCACCTTGCGGCGGACAGGCGCGGCGGCAGGGTTCTGTGGGGTGGCGGCCATGGTTGACACGTCCTTCGGGACAGGCGGGAAAGCGGCTCTGATCTGCGCATACATGCGCATTGCACGCGCATGGGCATACGTGTGCGCCGTCGCGCGACATTGCGCTGACGAGGTCGGAGAACTCCGGGGAAACCCGGTGAGATGCGGGGAAGTCGGGCGTCGCTGGGGCTGTCAGCTCGCCGGACAGATGGCGCTGGACATGCGGCCGAGGTCGACGTGTCGCCGACTCACCAAGGCAATTCCAGTTCCAGGCATGACGGAAGCGTGGCATGGAGATCTGGACACAGTCCAGCTTTATCCATCATGCGGACACCCTTGTCTCGCACTGCGAGACAAGGGTGTCGCTGGTCACATGGCTGAGAATCGGCTGTGTGCGCGCGGGTCAACCGGTATAGGCGCCGGGCCACGGGCCGGGGGCGGCCACCTCCGGCTCCTCCTCGACCTTGGTGTCGAACAGCCGGAATCCACGGCGCAGGTAGTTGTCCATGGCGTGCTCGCCGTCCTTGCTGCAGGTGTGCAGCCACACCCGCTTGGTGTGCGCGAGCCCCGGCCAGCGGTCGGCGAGGTCCCAGGCGCGCGCGGCGCCGTGGGACAGGAGGTGACCGCCGATGCGGCGGCCCCGGAAGGCGGGGATCAGGCCGAAGTAGACGATCTCCACGACCCCGTCGTCCTGCGGCTCCAGCTCCACGTAGCCCGCCGGGGTGCCCCGGTCGTAGGCCACCCATGTCTCCACGCCCGGCCGGCCGAGCTGCTGCTCCCACCGGGCGTACGTCCAGCCGAGGCGGTCGGTCCAGCGGATGTCGCCGCCGACGGAGGCGTACAGGAAGCGGCTGAACTCGGGGGAGGGGACCTCGGAGCGGACGATGCGGACATCCCCGTCGGGGACCGCTGCGGGGAGCAGGTCCGTCGGGGCCGTCTGCTCCAGGGACCAGGTGGTCACGGGCATGGTGGTCATGCCCGCCAGGGAACCATCCGCCCCGGGGATCTGTCGATTCGTCCCCTGGGCGCGGCTTGTCCCGGTGACCGTCGTCTCCCGGAGGGCGGTCCCGTACGCCCGCCTCGGGGGCTGTCCTTGTTCCCGGGCCGCCTCAGCCCAGGGATCCGTCCACGGAGGTCAGCGGCAGCGCGAACAGGACCCGCCCCGACTGGGACCACAGCTCGCCGGTCTCCGCCCAGTAGGACAGGGGACCGGCCTGCGGGCTCCAGCAGTGCCGGCTCTCGTCGGAGCCGCACCGGGTGGCCTTCGCGCCGTCGCTGTCCTGCCGCCACAGCGTGCCGTGCCCGTCCGGGCTGTCGGCGCCCCGGCTGAGGAACCAGGCGGAACGGTACGCCAGTACGCCCCGGACGCCGGTCTCCTTCGTCTCGTAGGCCTGGTCCACGGCCGCCCGGCCGGTGCCGTCGGTGGCCAGCAGCCCGGCGCGGGCCGGGGCGGTGCTGAAGGCGTAGCGCCACAGGCGCGTGGCGCGGTCGCTGTCCGCGGGCACCCGCTCGCTCGCGACCAGGCTGTCGGGCGCGGTGCTGCGGTCGAGGGAGAGGGCGGCGCCGCGCAGGGCGCCCGCGGCGCCGGCCGCGCCGGTGGGCCGGTAGGAGCCCACGGCGGGCAGCACGTACCGGGCTCCGTACGCCGACCAGCCGCCGCGCACCCGGCCGACCGGGCCGCGGTCGACGGTGGCCCGCTGGATGCGGTGCATGTCGTAGACGTAGACGCCGTCGGCGGCGGTGACCAGCAGTTTGCCCTGGTACCAGACCATGCCGGTGACGGGGGAGGCCAGGCCCCGGTAGTCACGGCCGCCGTCCGTCGGGACCGCCAGCAGCGCCCAGGTGTAGGTGAGGTGGTCGGGGTCGCCGGCGTCGACGAAGGCGACCCGGGCGACGCCGGGGCGCTCCGCGCGGCCGGTGTCGTGCGACCAGCCGGACAGCAGTACCCGGTCCGCGCCCCAGTGCCCGTCGTCGTCCGCGTCCCCGGAGCTGGTCACCGCGCCGGCCCGCCAGCCGCGCGTGTCGGCGGCGTCCCAGCAGTACGCGCGGGTGGCCGCCGGTTCGACGGGCAGGGCCGTGCGCTCCTCGGACGTACAGTCGTCCGCGGTGCGCAGGGCCCGGTCGGCGTCGTCGAGGACGGCGCGCACGCCGACGGGCCTGCCCATCGCGGCGGCGAGCCGGTCGAGCGTGCGCCGCGGCACGAGATGCTCCGTCAGGCGCGGTCCGGCGGACGCCGCCAGCGGTCTGAGGGGGCCCGGATCGTGCGAGACCGTGGCCTGCGAGGCGCTGATCATGGTGGCCGCGGCGGTGAGCGCGAGGGCGGTCCCGGCCAGGAAAGCGCGCAGCGCTGTGCCGCGCTTGCGCCTGCGGTGCCTGCCACGCTGCTTCATCGAACCTCCCGAGGCGGGCCAACTGCGCCCGTTGATCCGTACGTTGCTCAAGGAGCAGCTGGGGTGGCCCGAAGCACGATGCTACGGCAGCCGGTACCGCTCGCGGACGAAGACCCCGCAATTACGCGGAACTCGTGAACCGGCGACGGTCGGGGGCGCCCGTCGTGCCGCGCGGCGCGCCTGCGGTTGTCGTGTGCCGCGCCGTGTGCCTGCGGTCGTCGTGCGCCGCGCCCGCCGTCGTCGTGCGCCCGCGGTCGCCGGTCGCCGCGGTTGCCGTGTGCCCGCCGTCGTCGTGCGCTCAGGGTCGCCTCTGTTCACGGGGTCGGTGGGGAGGAGGGCGCCGCCCTCCGCGTCGGCCGCGGGAACGGCGGGCCCGGTCGGCCCGCGCGGCGGCGCGCCCTGGGGCGGGCAGGCGGGCTGCCCGGCGTGCCGCGCCGGTGCACCCGTCCGTGGGACGGCCCGGCGTGCCCGCGCCGGCCGGTGTCGTCGCGGTGCGGCGCGGTACGAGGCGCGGCGCGGTGGGGCGGGGCGGCTGCGGAGGTCAGGAGGTGGAGGCCGGGGTGGTCGTGCGGTGGTGGGCGATGGTGCGGGCCGTGGAGTGGGGGAGCAGGTCCCGGGGGTCGCCGGGGAGCACCAGTTCCACCTCCGCGTCCTCGCAGAAACGATACGGCCGATGTTCCAGCAGCGCCCCGAGGTAGCGGCGCACCCGGGACATCTCCGCGCGGACGGTCACCGTCCGGGCCGGGTCGCCGAACACGTCCGCGGCCAGCGCCGCCGCGCTGCGGCCCGCCGGGTCGAGGGCGAGCAGGTACAGCAACTCGGCGTGCCGCGGACTCAGTTCACGGCTCCAGGAGCCCGCGCCGCCGGTCACCGTCACCGACCAGCGGCGCGGCTGGGCGAGGTCGAGCACGACCCGGGTGGCGCCCCGCGGCGCCGGCCCGTCCCCGTCCACTGCCCCGATCAGCCAGCCCCCGGCCAGCGGCTCCACCGAGCACAGGCCGAGCGGAGGCAGCCACCGGCGCCCCGGAGACAGGGACTTGGGCAGCGCGATCCGGTTCGTGTACGGCATCCCGGTCAACGCGGCCGTCCAGCCGTCCTGGTCCACCGCCACCGCCCGGCCGCCCATCTTGGCCAGCAGCGGCGCCGCCACCGACCGCAGCCGCTCCAGCGAGGCCAGGTGCAGCTCGCGCAGCCGCGCCTCGGCGAGCTTGGCCACCGAGTCGACCCAGGCCAGCGTGGCCGGATGCATCGTCTCCAGCGGCCCGCTGACGTCCACGACGCCGATCAGGCGACCGTCACGCGGGTCCGTGATCGGGGCGCCGGTACAGGTCCACGTGGTCAGGGAGCGCACGAAGTGCTCGGCGGCGAACACCTGCACCGGCCGGCGCACCACCGCCGGGGTGCCGATGCCGTTGGTGCCGACGACCCCCTCGCCCCAGTCGGCGCCCACCTCGAAACCGAGCCCGTCGGCCTTGCGCAGCACCGGCGCGCTGCCCTCCCGCCACAGCACCCGGCCCTCGTCGTCGGCGACGACCATGATGTGGTGGGCGGCGTCCGCGACCGACACCAGCCCTTCCCTGAGCACCGGCATGACGTGCCGCAGCGCCGTGGACTCCCGCCGCCGCCGCACCTCCTCCGCGGACAGCAGCCCAGCCGGGCGGTGGCGCTCGGGGTCGACGCCCCGGCGCATCATCCGGGCCCAGGACTGCCCGATCACCGGCCGCGGCGCGACGGGGGTGCGCTGCCCGGAGATCGCGGCTGAGCGGACCTCGTTCATCACCCGCGCCGCACGTGCCGCGTCGACCGCGGCGAGCTGCGTCACATCCGTCGGCGACAGCGCCACTGATGACCCTCCTGCGAGAAACGCTCAGGACCCCGGTTCCCGCGTCGTTCCGGCGGCGGGAGCCTACAGCCCGTTCCGGCTGTCCGTCTCATGGTGCCCGGGTGTCCTCACCGGACGCGCACAGTCCGCATACAGACAGCAGCAAGTTGCAACCCCTTGCAACCCTGGTGAACGGCTGCGGGCCCGGTCGAGACTTGAGCCACGCCGTCCCGAGCGGCGTTCGCGGCCTCGAACAGGCCGATGGCGGGGGTGGTGCCGTGTCGGCGCAGCACCACCCCCGCACCGCCGACCACCCGGTCAGGACACCGGACGCGCCCGCTCCACGACCGACGCCAGGTCCAGGGTGTGCGGCAGCGTCCCGAAGGCCGCGCCGCCGTCGCCGCCCAGCCGTCCGGCGCAGAACGCGTCCGCGACCTCCGGCGGCGCGAACCGGACCAGCAGCGAGCCCTGCAGCACCAGCGCGAGCCGCTCGGTCAGCCGCCGGGCCCGTCCCTCGATACCGTCCAGGTCGGCGAGCTCGGTCAGCAGGTCCTTGATCGCCTTGTCGAGCCGGTGATCGGCGCCGCGCGCCGTCCCGACCTCCCGCAGGAAGGCGTCCAGGGCCCGCGGCTCCCGTCGCAGCACCCGCAGCACGTCCAGCGCCTGCACGTTGCCCGCGCCCTCCCAGACCGAGTTCAGCGGCGACTCGCGCACCAGCCGGGGCAGCCCGGACTCCTCGACGTACCCGTTGCCGCCCAGGCACTCGGCCGCCTCGACCACCAGCGGCGCGCAGCGCTTGGTCACCCAGTACTTCGCGGCCGGCACCGCGATCCGCAGCAGCGCCCGCTCCTGCTCGCCGCCGTCGTCGCAGGCGGCCGCGAGCCTGAGCGCGAGGGTGGTCGCCGCCTCGGACTCGACCGCGAGGTCGGCCAGCACGTTGCGCATCAGCGGCTTGTCGACGAGCCGGCCGCCGAACGCCTCGCGGTGGGAGCAGTGGTGCACCGCCTGGGCGACCGCCTGCCGCATCAGACCCGCCGAGCCGAGCACGCAGTCCAGCCGGGTCGCCGCCACCATGTCGATGATGGTGCGCACCCCGCGCCCCTCCTCGCCCACCCGGCGGGCCCAGGTCCCGTCGAACTCCACCTCGCCGGAGGCGTTCGAACGGTTGCCGAGCTTGTCCTTCAGCCGCTGGAGCAGGAACGGGTTGCGGGCGCCGTCCTCCAGGACCCGCGGGACGAGGAAGCAGGTCAGGCCCTCCGGAGCCTGCGCGAGCACCAGGAACCCGTCCGACATGGGAGCCGAGCAGAACCACTTGTGCCCGGTCAGCTCGTAGGTCCCGGCCTCGGCCAGGGGCCGCGCGGCGGTGGTGTTGGCGCGCACGTCGCTGCCGCCCTGCTTCTCCGTCATGCCCATCCCGAACAGCGCCCCGGCCTTCAGCCGGGCGGGCCGCAGCTCGCGGTCGTAGATCATGGACGTCAGCCGCGGCTCCCACTCGGCGGCGAGCGCGGGCTCGGCGCGCAGCGCGGGCACGGCCGCGTGGGTCATCGACAACGGGCACAGGTTGCCGGCCTCCAGCTGCGTCCACACCAGGAAGGCGGCGGCCCGGCGCACATGGCCGCCGGGCCGGACCCAGGCCGCGGTCAGCCCGGCCCCCACGCCCTTGCCGAGCAGGCGGTGCCAGGCCGGATGGAAGTCGACCTCGTCGACCCGGTGGCCGTAGCGGTCGTGGGTGCGCAGCCGGGGCGGGTTCTCGTTCGCCTGGACCCCCCACTCCTGCACCTGGGCGGAGCCGGCCGACCGGCCGAGCGCGGCCAGCTCGCCGCGGGCCTCGTCGAGCAGGGCGGGGTCGAGGTGCCGTTCGACGGCCGCGGTCAGGGCGCGGTCGGCGGTGAAGACGTCGTAGCCGGACAGGGGCGGGGGCTGGTTGGTCACGGTGTGCGTGCTGCCTGCCATGTCTGCGAACCTACCCGGCCGACGGGGGATGAGTGCACCTGGTCAGGGCGGATACCTTTAGTTTGTGCAGCAGGCAAGTGAACCCCCGCAGAGGCCCTCCGGTCGTCTCCACCGGGCGCGCGCCCTCTACCGGAACGTCTCCAAACGGAGGACGGCCTGGCTGCTGCTGAAGGACACCGTGAACTCCTGCATGGAGTACCGCATCCTCGGGCTCGCGGCCGAGGCCGCCTTCTTCACGCTGCTGTCCGTGCCGCCGCTGCTGCTCAGCATCATCGGGCTGCTCGGCTACGTCGACTCCTGGACCGGCACCGACACCATCACCAGCCTGGAGACCAACCTCCTGGAGGCGTCCCGCACCGTCCTGTCCGACAAGGGCGTCACCGAGATCGCCGAGCCGATCCTGCACGACGTGGTCAAGGGCGGCCGGCCCGACGTCATCTCGGTCGGCTTCCTGTTCGCCCTGTGGTCCGGCTCCCGCGCGGTGAACGTCTTCGTCGACACCATCACGGTCATGTACGGCCTCGACGGCGTCCGCGGCATCGTCAAGACCCGGGTGATGTCGTTCCTGCTGTTCATCGTGGCGCTGCTGATCGGTTCGATCGCGCTGCCGCTGATGGTCGCGGGCCCCGACGCGGTGGTGCGGATCGTGCCGTGGTCGGAGACGCTGGTGCAGGTCCTGTACTGGCCCGTGGTGATCGTGCTGTCCATCGTCTTCCTGACGACGCTCTACCACGTGTCCGTGCCGGTGCGCTCCCCGTGGATCGAGGACGTGCCCGGCGCCCTGGTCGCCCTCGCCATGTGGGTGCTGGGCAGCTTCCTGCTGCGCATCTACATCACCCACACCATCGAGGGCGCCACGATCTACGGCTCCCTCGCCGCGGCCGTCGCCGTGCTGCTGTGGATCGGCGTGTCCGCGTTCGCCGTGCTGGTCGGCGCGGCGGTGAACGCCGCGATCGACCGGGTGTGGCCGGCCGCCGCCACCGCCGCGGCGCGCGCGGCGAACGAGCGGGTGCGGGAGGCGCAGCTCGCCGAGCAGGCGGCCCGCGCCGCCGCGGGCTACGAGCCCGACCCGGACGACCCGGACATGCCCTCGGAGTTCCCGGAACGCTGGTCGCGCTTCCTGCCCCCGGAGGACGTGACCTCCCGCCTGCGCACCCACGTCAAGAGCACCCACCCGCCGCACCCGCACCCGCATCCGCACAAGCACGAGGGCTCGTAGCCGCCCCGCGGCACGCACCGGACGTACCCCGTCCGCCCGGCGGCGTAGCCTGGCGGACGTGTACGCGGAGAGACCGTGCCGGGTGCCCGGCGCCGTCGTGTGGACGAGCGCGTGGCCGGACCCGGCGACGGACGCGCCGACCGATGTGTGGCCGGATGCGGCGACGGACGCGTCGCCGGACGCGGGGACGAACATGCGGACGGACCCCCCGCCCGGCGACGGGCCGGCCCGCGTGCTGCCCGACGGCTGCATGGACCTGCTCTGGCACGACGGCCGGCTCCTGATCGCCGGACCCGACACCCGCGCCTACGCCGTCGAAGGCGCCCCGGGCGCCCGGTGGGCGGGCGTCCGCTTCTACCCCGGGACCGCGCCCGCGCTGCTCGGCGTCCCCGCGCACGAGCTGCGCGACCGCCGCGTCGCCCTCGCCGACCTGTGGCCGGCCGCGCGGACCCGCCGCCTCACCGCCCTGGTGAACGCCGCCGCCGACCCGGCACGCGGCCTGGAGGAAGCGGCCCTGTCGCTCGCCGCGGCCGCCGGGCCGCCCGACCCGCTGCTGCGGCGGCTGGTCACCGCCCTCGACGCGGGCCGCCCCGTCGGCGCGACCGCCGACGCACTCGGCCTCGGCGCACGCCGCCTGCACCGCCGCGCCCTGACCGCGTTCGGCTACGGCCCGAAGACGCTGGCCCGCGTGCTGCGCCTGCAACGGGCGCTCCGCCTCGCCCGCGACGGCGTGCCCTTCGCACAGACCGCGGCCCTGGCCGGCTTCGCCGATCAGGCCCACCTGGCGCGGGACGTGAAGGCACTGGCGGGCTTGTCCCTCCGTGAGCTACTGCCCTGCCGGTAGCTCGGCCAGCAGGTCGACGCCGTTGCCGTCCGGGTCGTGCACCACCGCGTACCGCATGCCCCACACCGCGTCCCACGGCTTCAGCTCCCCGTGGTGACCCGCGCCGACCAGATCCTTGTACAAGGCGTCCACCTCCGCGGGCGACCCGCACCGGAAGGCGAGCGACACCCGCCCGCCGCCGGCCGGCGGCTCCCACCCGGCGTGGAAGGACCGGATGGTCTCCTCGGTGTCCAAGGCGAGCCGCAGTCCGCCGGGCAGCTCGGCCTCGACGTGCGGCTGCTCCTCGGATCCCTCGGGGAACTCGAGCCCGAGGCGGCGGTAGAAGGCGAGAGACGCGGCCAGGTCCGAGACGACCAGGCCGATCACAGCGAATCGTGAAGTCATGCGGCCACGGTAGGCACCGCCCCTACCCGCGGTCTTGAAGGAAACGGACACCCAGAAGAGCGCCCAGGGCCGGCTATCCGAAGGTGACCGGTCCCCGGGGCGTGTCCACGGTGAAGGTGATCCCCACCGGGCCTTCGGCGAGGTCGAGTTCGGCGTCGACGGCGGCCAGCAGGGGGCGGATCCGGTCGGGGTCGGGGGCGGTGGCCGACAGGCGGAGCAGCGGGGTGACGGGCAGGCCGGTGGCCGTGGGGTGGACGGCGGAGCCCCAGTCGATGAGGAAGGGCACGAGGCCGGAGGGGTGCTGGGTGTCGCCGTCGGTGAGGCGCCACTGGAGCAGGGTGCCGTCGGGGCGGCGGCGGCTCATGGGCCGGACGGATCCGGGGTCGTAGCCGCGGGCGCGGGCGGCGGTGACGGCGGCGTCGAGGTCGGGCGGGCTGACGGCCCAGGTCACGGTCCGCGCGGCGGGCAGCGCGTCGGCGCCGAACGGGCGGGGCCCGGCGTGCCCGGGCTGGGCGGGGTCGGGGCCGATGATCTCCAGGTAGCGCGAACCGCCCAGCGAGACAAGGTGGTTGCGGGTACCCAGGCCGACGTGCGCGCCCCCGGGAGCCGGCTCCACACCGGTGCGCCGGGCGAAATCGGCGACGGTCGACGCCAGATCGGGAGTCGCGAGGACGAGGTGGTCCAACCGCGCGGGGATGGCGTTCATCGCCACCGAGACTACGCTCCCGAGCGGGCGAGCCCCTGCGCGATCAGCGGGCCGGTCATCAGCGCGTGATCGAGTAAGAAGCCGCCGTTCGGGCTGTCGAAGCACAGCCGGAGCGCGACTATCAGCGCATCGTGTCGCCCGGACGAGGTTGCCGCCTGACGAATCGAGCGAGCCCGTGAGTGACGATGTCCTCTTCGTCATTCCGACCGACCCGTACCGGCAGCCGGAACGGGCCGCGGCTGACCGTACCGCGTCGATCGTGCAGGACCTGGCCCCCGGGCTCCCGGCGGGCGTCGATGCCGAGATCGACGTCACCTGGTACGACACGCTCACACATCTGACGCACGTCCCCGGGGGACGGATGCTCAGTCGAGGCAGAATTCGTTGCCCTCGATGTCCTGCATCACGATGCACGAATCGGTGCCGTCGTACAGCAGTCGCACGCGTACCGCGCCGAGCGGGAGCAGTCGTGCGCACTCGGCTTCGAGCGCGGCCAGCCGCTCCTCGCCCACGAGCCCGGTGCCGACCCGCACGTCGAGATGCACTCGGTTCTTGACGAGCTTGCCCTCGGGAACGCGCTGGAAGAACAGTCGCGGGCCCACTCCTGAGGGGTCACCGCAGGCGAACCATGAACCCTCGTCCTCAGGAAACCGGGAGCGGTTGAAATCCGCCCACGTGGCGAACCCCGTCGGCGGGGGCGATACGACGTACCCCAGCACCTCGCACCAGAAGCGGGCGACGCGTTCAGGGTCCGCGCAGTCGAAGGTGACCTGGAACTGCCTGATCGATGACACCGGCGCACGATAACAGGGGGACTCGGCCGTAACGCGGTGTCGCATTGCCGCCAGCGTAGGCGGTCTCGCTCCGGGAGAGTCGGCGACGGCTCGTGTTGCTCATCGCGGGTCTGTCATCCGGCACTCTGCGAAAGGCGCAGCACATGCACGTCGTCCCCGGCCTCAAGGTCCTGTACTTCGGGACCCCGGTGGTGCTGATCAGTTCCCGCAACGAAGACGGCACGGCGAACCTCGCGCCGATGTCGTCCGCGTGGTGGCTGGGCCAGTCCTGCATGCTCGGGCTCGGCAACAGCGGCCAGACCACGGCGAACCTCCTGCGCGACGGTGAATGCGTGCTCAACCTGCCCTCGTCGGCGATGGTCGACGCCGTGGACCGGATCGCGCTCACCACGGGCAAGCGGGAGGTGCCGGACTTCAAGGTGAAGCAGGGCTACCGGTACGTGCCGGACAAGTTCGCGGCCGCGGGGCTGACCGAGCAGGCGTCGGACCTGGTCCGGGCCCCGCGGGTCGCGGAATGTCCGGTCCAGCTGGAGTGCAGGGTCGTCGCGGCCCACCCCTTCGGCACCCCCACTCCGCACGCCACCGCCTTCCAGGTCGAGGTCCTGCGCGCGCATGTCGAGGAAGAACTGGTCATCCCGGGGACGCATTACGTGGACCCGCTCGGATGGGATCCGCTGATCATGAAGTTCTGCGAGTTCTTCGGCGGCGGACACAACGTTCACCCGTCGCGACTCGCCGAAGGCTGGAACATGCCCCACCAGGGCAGGACGGCATCCGTCTGATCTAGCCGCGGCCGGCCACGGACTCGGATGCCGCCATGAAGGCCCGTACGAGGGGACGGTCGTCTCCTCGGCGGGTGGCCATGAAGATCCGGCTCCTGGTGGGAGGCCCGTCGAGTTCGAGACGCCGGGCGCCCGCGGGGAGCAGTGTCGTGACGCTGTGGGGGGCGATGGTGACGCCGAGTCCGGCGGCGACGAGCATGACGATGGTGTGCCAGTGCGAGCACTCCTGCGCGACCCGGACGTCGATGCCGGCGTCCCGCAACGGCTGTGTGTTCACGTCGAACGCCTGGGCTCCCGCTGAACGCGGGAAAAGGATCAGCGGGTCGGCGGCCAGCGCCGCCGCCTCCGTACGATCGGCCGTCGCGGCGGGGTGGTCTGCGGGGACGACGGCGACGAACCGTTCCGTTGCCAGCAGCGAGAGGTCGATGTCGTCCCGCTCCTCGGCATCCCGCACGATCCCGATGTCGGCGGTGCCCCGCTCCAGCGCCGCCAGGACATCGACGGTGAAGCCGTCGTGCAGCTTGACCTGGACGTCCGGGCGGCAGCGGGAGAACTCACGGAGCCGTTCGCTGACGATCGCGGCGGCGGAGGTGATGAAGGCGACGTCCAGGCGGCCGGCCTCGCCGCGCCCGACACGGCCGGCCTCGTCGAGGTCGGCCGCCAGCCGGCCCAGCAGGTCCCTCGCCCGTGGCTGGAACGCCGCTCCCGCGTCTGTGAGGCGGACGCTTCGCGAGGTCCGCCGGAACAGTTCCACACCGACCGCCTTTTCGAGCTGCCTGATCTGCTGGGAAAGGGCGGGCTGAGCGATGTTCAGCCGCTGGGCGGCACGGCCGAAGTGGAGTTCCTCGGCCACGGCCAGAAAGTACCGCAGGTGGCGGAGCTCGACGCGCTGATCCATATCTCAAGGTTATCGATACGGGCTGATGCCGGTATTGGACATATGGGTGAGCGGGGCCGGAGGCTGGCGGGAAGCCACACTCGAAGGGAAGCCCGCCCCATGCCGCACCCCTCTCCACCTGCCGTGGTCTCCTCGATCGCCTCACAAAGTGATGCCGACGCGTTCCGCGCGTTGAACGAGGAGTGGATCTCCCGCCTGTTCACCCTCCAGGAAGAGGACCGCGCGGTTCTCGGAGATCCGTTCGGCCGCATCGTGGGCCCGGGCGGCGATGTGCTCCTGGCGCGTGAGCGGGGCAGCGGTGCCGTGGTCGGATGCATCGCGCTCCTGGTCCATCCGGGCGCCGTGTTCGAGCTGGCGAAGATGGCCGTGGCGCCCGCCGCGCAGGGCCGCGGCATCGGCCGTCGGCTCATGGCCGCAGCGATCGACCGGGCCCGGGCACTCGGCGCGGCCCGGCTGTTCCTCGGCACGAACCACAAGCTGGCCCCCGCCGTCCACCTGTACGAGGACGCCGGCTTCGTCAGGATCACCCGCGACCGCCTCCCGGTGGCCGACTATTACGCCCGCGCCGACATCCTCATGGAACTGAGGTGACCCCGGCCCCGATCGCGTTGTCCCCGTGGGGCTCGGCTACGGTCTGGCCTTCTCCGGAGGACGCACGAAGACATTCGGCCCGCGGGACCGTAGACCGGGAGAGGGCATGACGCACAGCTCTTACGCCGAAGACGTCATAGGACCTGACGACGTCACCTTCTCCGACGCGTGGTTCTTCGCCGGGTTCTTCCTCTTCGGAATCGTCGCGGTGGCACACGCCGTCCGGCGTCTCAGGAAGGACGAGGAACGCAGCATCAAGCAGGGCTGTGTACTGGCCTGGTGCGCCACCATGTACCTGGGCCTGACCCTGTACGCCTTCGTCTGGGCCTTGGTCCACGCCATCGACAACAGCTAGAACATGAGGAACTGTCCGCCGCAGTTCTCAAGTCGGTCCGGTCCAGGACCGAGATGGAGCGCGGCCAGCCGCGGCAGACGCCGGCACATCTGCTGGGCGTCGTCGAAGTCGAACGACTCGCCCATGCCCTCGCCGTCCTCCTCTTCGGCCATGGTGCGAGCATCGGTGTAGGCGTCCCATGCCTCCCAGAAGGCGTCCGAGTCACCGGTCAGCCGCTCGTACGCACGGGACGACACGAAGTTGAAGTCTTCGTCGAAGATGACGTCCTGGTCCCCTGTGGCTGCCGCGGTACGTACGGCAGGATGCCCGGCGAGGGCGTCCGGGCAGGCGGCCGCCCGTTCGTACCACTCGCGTCCGAGGGCCACCAGGCCCGCCGTGAAGTCGTCGAACCGGTCATCGGAGCAGCCCCCGCCGATCAGGTAGGCGGCTGCCCACACGTCCCAGCGGTGGACCGTGTCGCGCGGACGGGAGAAGCGCTGTTCAAAGGCGAGGATCTCTTCCGCGGGCAGGGCCGATAGATGCTCGACGACGACGGCGTCGAGCGGCTCGGCACTGTCCTTCGCGGCGTCGAGCATGCGCCAGAACGCTTCGGTTTCCATGGCGGGCAGTCTGCCAGGGCGCTACGACACCCTCCTGGGCGTCCACGTCGGCTCCGCGCACGAGTCGTGCGTTCAGCGGCGACCCCGCCGGGCACGGCCCTCGCATAGACTCGGGTGCCATGGCGTCCCGGCTTCTGGTTCACACGCGTACCGCCGACTACCGGCACGACTCCATTCCGGCCGCTGTCGCCGCCGTGCGGGCGCTGGGTGGTTTCGAGGTGGAGCACACCGAGGATCCCGCCGCTCTGGAAGGGCCGTTGGAGGCGTACGCGGCCGTCGTGTTCCTCTCCACCAGCGGGGACATCCTCACCCCGGCGGGGCGGCAGCGGCTGGCCGGGTACGTGGAGGCGGGCGGCGGGTTCGCCGGGGTGCACGCGGCGGCCTGCACGGAGTACGGCTGGCCGTACTACGGCGAACTCCTCGGGGCCCGGTTCGACCGGCACCCCGACTACCAGCCGGGCCGGGTGATCGTGGAGGAGCGTGGCCATCCGGCCACCCGACACCTTTCCTCCGTCTGGGAGTTCACCGACGAGTGGTACGACTTCCGCTCCAACCCGCGCGGCACGGCACGGATTCTGCTGCGCGCCGACGAGTCGTCGTACGACGGCGGACGCATGGGTGACGACCATCCGCTGGCGTGGTGCCGGGAGCAGGGCCGGGGACGCGTCTTCTACACGGCCCTCGGCCACGCCGCCGACGCCTGTGCCGACCCTGACTTCCTCGCCCACCTGCGGGGCGGCATCGGGTGGGCGGCGCGGCTGGCGGAGAGCGCGTCCTGAAATTCCGCTTCCGCTTCGGACGGAGCGCGACCGTCAAGGCTCAGGCGGGCTCGGGAGCGCCCGCGCCGGTCCGGCGCAGCAGCTCCTCCACGACGGCGCGGGTGGCCGCGGGGTGCGGGTGTGGGTGCTGGTGTGGATGCGGGAGCAGGTGTGGCTGTGGACACGGCTCGTCACTCCGATCCGGCGTTCGCGGCCGGCTGACGCGGTGAGATCGGGATTCTCGCCACAGCCGACAGTCCGGTGCGATTACCTCCCTGGTAAGGGTGGGGAGCAACGAGATCCGCGGCAGAGTGGGTGAAAGTCGCGGGTCGATGTCGATCCGGCCGCGTCCCGTTCGACGTCATGGTGTCCGACGCCTGACGAGAAGACACGAGGAAGCATATGGATCAACTGCTGAGAGTCATGAACTTCAGCGTCTCGAGTGACGGAATCGGTGCCGGTGAGCACCAGAGTCTCGAGCGGCCGTTCGGCCACGTCCGTCCCGAGCGGCTGTTCGCCTGGGCCGGAGCGACGGCGAGTTGGCCCATGCGTACGGATGCCGGGGGGAGCCGGGGCCTCGACGACTACTTCACGCGGGACTTCGCACGCAACATCGGTGCCGAGATCATGGGCCGCAACAAGTTCGGGCCCCAGCGCGGGCCCTGGCAGGACCATGAGTGGCGCGGCTGGTGGGGGGAGGAGCCGCCGTTCCGCACGCCGGTGTTCGTCATGACTCACCACAAGCGTCCGTCGTTCACGCTCTCCGACACCACGTTCCACTTCGTCGACGGCGACCCGGCCACGGTGCTCGAACGGGCGCGGGAAGCGGCGCAGGGCAAGGACGTCCGGCTCGGCGGCGGGGTCACCACCGTCCGGCAGTTCCTCGACGCCGGCCTCGTCGACGCCATGCACGTGGCGGTCCTGCCGGTGGAGCTCGGGTCCGGACTGCGGCTCTGGGAGTCCCCCGATGAACTGCTCGACCGCTTCCACCTGGAGGTCGTGCCCAGCCCGAGCGGCGTGACGCACCACCTGTTCTGGCGCAGGTGACGCGAGGGCCCGCTCGAGGTCGGGCCGCGACCGCGAGCAGGGCGTCCGCCCCGGCGGACGCCCTGCTCGCTCGTGATCGATGCGTCCGGCCGGTGGCCGGCGGGCGCGCTCAGTCCAGTATCGCGAGTCCGGGGCGGTGGCGCCGCATCGCGTCCAGGACCGCCTCGGGCGGCACCGACAGGGTGTTCGTGGCCATGTTGGCCGGACCGAAGCCGAGGCGTGCGTTCATGGCCGCGGTGCGGCGGACGAGCCCGGGCGCTCCGGCCAGATAGGCGTCCGGGTCGTGCAGCACCAGCTCGATGAACCGGTGCGAGGTGTGACGTACCCGGTGTTCGCGTATCCGCACGGCGGCTATCTCGTCCCAGCGGAGCCGGCCCAGGCTCACGTGGTCCACGCCCGCGTCGTCCAGCACCAGCTCCGGCCGGTCGCGGAGCAGGCGCTGGATGATGATCACCGCGCAGAGCCCGAAGAAGGGCACGGTCAGCGCCCCCGTCACGATCATCGTCACGGTGCTGTGGGCGACCAGGAAGAAGATGCCCAGAGCGACGAAGCCCAGGGAGCCGGCCAGCATGGCCCATACGCGGCCCTTGGCCATCCGGTAGACCGTCGGGGGCAGCGGAACGCCGTTGTTGATCACGGGCTCAGACGATAGGGCCGGAGCCCTCGTCAGCGGAAGCCTCCTGGCTCCTGACCGGCGGGCGCCGCCGTGCTCGACCGTTCCACCAGGCGGGTCGACAGCTCCGTGCGGGTGCTCTCCGGGCGGTCGCCGTCCATCATGCGGACCAGCAGGCGGAGGGCGGTCGCCGCCATCTCCGACAGCGGCTGGCGGACGGTCGTCAGCGGCGGGGCGATCCAACGGGACTCGGGCAGATCGCCGAAACCGACGACGCTGATGTCGTCGGGCACCCGCAGGCCCCGCTCCGCCAGCGCCCCGTACACGCCGAGCGCCATGCGGTCCGAGCAGAGGAACACCGCCGTCGGCGGCTCCGGCAGGTCGAGGAGGTCCAGCACGCGGCGGCCGGCGGCGCCCTCGTCGGCGCCGGTGTGACGGATGTACTCGGGGCGGTGCCGTATCCCGGCCGACGCGAGCGCCGAGCGGTACCCGGCGATCCGGGCGTCGCCGCACATCGTGTGCCGCCGCCCCGCCACGACCGCGATCCGCTCGTGGCCGAGGGCGAGCAGGTGCTCGGTCGCCGTGACGCCGCCCTGCCAGTTCGCCGCGCCCACCGACACCACGCCGGACGGCGGTTCGACCGCCGGGTCGATCATCACGAACGGGATGCGGTGTTCCACCAGCCAGGCGTACTGCGACGGGGTCAGGTCGGCCAGGTTGCACAGCACCCCCGCCGAGCCGCGCGCGATCAGCTTGTCCAGCCAGCCGCGCTCCGGCCGGCCGCCCCGCGTCCGGGCCGGCCCCGCGGAGACCACCACCTCCAGCCCCGCGTCGTGGGCCGCCGACTCCACCCCGTGCAGCACCGCCCCCGCCCCGGACGTGTCGAGCGCCTGCACGACGAGGTCCACCAGGCCCGGCGCCCGCCCCGCGTCGAACCGGGGCCTGCGGACGTAGCCCAGCCGGTCCAGCGTCTCCATGACCCGGCGGCGGGTCTCCGGAGCCACGTCCTCGCGGCCGTTGACCACCTTGGACGCGGTCGGCACGGACACTCCGGCCTCGCGGGCCACCACGGCCAGCGTCGGACCGGAGGACGCGCTCGCACTCCCCGTTCGGCCCATCGGGAAACCACCTCTCCGGCCCGCCCGAGGGCCATCGGATAGTAAGCGCTTCCTACCCTAGGTTCGCCACAAGATCTCGGGAAGAGGCGGGAGTCGGCGGCTCGCGACGGCCCCGGACGGTCGAAGTGACATGGGCATGCCCCGCTCCGACCGGAATACCGGGCGCGGGTGTGGTGCTCTGGTTGTGCACGGTGCAGTGGCGCGGTGAGGAGGCTGGTGGCGCGATGACGGCAGACCAGACAGACCCCGTGGAATCCGTGGACTCCGTGAACCCCCTGGACTCCTTGGACCCCGTGAACCCCCTGGACCCCTTGGACCCCGTGGACCCCGTGGAGAGCCCCGAGGGTCCTGAAGGCCCCGAGGGCCCCGTGGTGCGCACGCCGTACGGAGCGGTGCGAGGCCGGTTCGAGCACGGGATCGCGGTGTTCCGGGGCATCCCGTACGCCGCGCCCCCGTTCGGGCCGCGCCGGTTCCGGCCGCCCGTGCCGCCCGAGCCCTGGGACGGGGTGCGGGACGCCGGCGGCTTCGGGCCGACGCCGCCGAAACCGCCGTACTCCGAAGCCTTCCGGAAGTACCTGTCCGACCCGGTCGTGCCCGGCGACGACTGCCTGAACCTCAACGTCTGGACCCCCGAGCCGGGCCCCGGCGCGCGGCTTCCGGTGCTGGTGTGGCTGCACGGGGGCGCCCTGACCAGGGGATCCTCCGCCGTGCCGGTCTACGACGGCCGCACCTTCGCGCGTGACGGTGTGGTCTGTGTCTCGGTCAACTACCGGCTGGGCGTCGAGGGTTACGGCCTCTTCCCGGACGCCCCCGCCAACCCCGGCCTGCGCGACCAGCTCGCCGCGCTGAAGTGGGTGCACGAGTCGGTCGAGGCCTTCGGCGGCGACCCCGGCCGTATCACCCTGGCCGGACAGTCGGCCGGCGCGATCAGTGCCGGCGCCCTGCTCGCCGCCCCGCAGGCGCAGGGGCTCGTGCGGCGCGCCGTGCTGCAGAGCGGCCCGCCGGAGACCTCCGACCGGGACAAGGTACGGCGGATGGTGCGCCGCATGGCGACCCGGCTGAAGGTCCCGGCCACCGCGGCCGCCTTCGCCGAGGTCGACCGCGACCTGCTGCTGCGCACCCAGGCCGAGGTCGGCCGGCTCAGCAGCCCCGTGCTCGGCGGTCCCGCCTTCGGCATCGTCGCCGACGGGGACGTCGTTCCCCGCGACCCGCTTCAGGCGTTGGCGGCCGGCGAGGCGGCGGCCGGCGTCGAACTCCTGATGGGCTGGACGAGCGACGAGTACCGGCTGTGGCTGGTGCCCGGCGGGCTGCTGGAACGCGTCGACCGGCTCGGCACGGTCGCCCTGGCCGGCGCGATGGCCCGCTGCCGCTGCGGCGCCGAGGTGCCCCGCGGCTACCGGGCCCTGTACCCGGACGCCGGCGCCGCCGAGATCGTCGGCCAGATGGTCACCGACCACCTGCTGCGCGGCCCGCTGCAGCGGCTGGCCGACGCCCGGACGGGCACGTCGTACCTCTACGAGTTCGCCTGGCCCTCGCTGCTGCCCGGCCTGGGCGCCTGCCACGCGCTGGAACTCGGCTTCGTCTTCGACACCGGCCACGTGCCCGAGTCGGCCAGGCTGGCGGGCGAGGGCGCGCCGCAGGACCTCGCCGACGCGATGCACGGGGCCTGGGTACGCTTCGCGACCGACGGCGACCCCGGCTGGCAGCCCTGGGACGCCTCGCACCCGGTGCGGGTCTTCGGCGCGGGCGAGCCGCACACCGCGTACGGCCCGCGGGACGCGGCGCTGGCACTGTGGAGCGGCCCCGCGGACGGTCCCTCGCGGGCCCTGCCGCGGGCTCCCGCGATGGCGGCAGCCTCCGCCGACGGCTCACCCGCCCGGGACCCGGAGCCGCGCTCGGCCGTACGACGGCTACGGCTGCCGGGGACCGTCCGGCGGCCGTGAGGACGGTTGGGGCGGCTGTTGGGGTCGCCGGGGTGGCTCACGCCGCCGGTGACCGGTGACCGGTGATCGGTGACCGATGACCGATGACCGGCCGTCGGCGTCCGGTGAACAGTGACCGGACGCCGGCGACGCGCTGCGGCGGCCGGTGACCAGCCGCGGGGGCTCGGTGGACCGGTGACTGGTCAGGCCGCCCGCAGCGGGACGGAGACGGCCGGGCGCCGGGGAGGCCGGCCCCGGCCGCAGGCGTCCGGCGGCCAGTTGTAGCCGCCGACGATCAGCGGTGTCCGCCAGTGACGAGCGGTAGCCGCTGGCGGCCAACTGTGGCCGTTGGCGACCAGCCGTCGGCGACCTGTGTCCGGTGACTGCCGCGACCGGTGACTGATGATCCGTGACCGGTGACCCGCAACCGGTGACCCGCAACCAGTCACCCGCGACCAGTACCCCGTGACCGGTGACCCGTCAGGCCGCCCGCAGCGTCTCCGCGATGCCCGCGATCGCCTCCGGACCCACTCGGCAGCACCCCCCGATGAGCCGTGCCCCGGCCTCCCGCCAGCCCCTCACCTGATCGGCGGAGAAGGTGGAGTCGCCCTTCCAGGAGCGGGCCGCGGCGTCCCACGACTCGCCGCTGTTGGGGTAGGCGACGGCGGGCCTGCCGGTGACCCGGACGGCCGTGGCGACGGCGGCGGCCACGTCCTGCGGGGCACAGCAGTTGACGCCGACCGCGATCACCTCGTCCACGTCGGCGGCGAGGGCGAACGCCTCCTCCAGGGGCTGCCCGGCGCGGGTGCGGTCGCCGTCCACGCTGTACGACAGCCACACCGGCACCCCGAGCCCGCGCACCGCCCGCAGCAGCGCCGCGGCCTCGTCGGCGTCCGGCACCGTCTCCAGCGCGAGCACGTCGGGACCGGCCGCGGCCAGCACCTCGATGCGCGGGCGGTGGAACGCCTCCAGCTCGGCCACGCTCAGCCCGTACCGGCCGCGGTACTCGGAGCCGTCCGCGAGCATCGCGCCGTACGGGCCCACCGAGGCCGCCACCCACAGCCGGCGCCCGGCGTCCGCCCGCCGCGCCGCCTCACGGGCCGACTCCACGCTGAGGGCGAGCAGTTCGGCCGCCCTGTCCCGCCCGATGCCGCGCTTCCCGAACCCCTCGAAGGTGGCCTGGTAGCTCGCGGTGATCGCGATGTCGGCGCCCGCGCGGAAGTAGGCGAGGTGCGCCTCGGTCACCGCTTCGGGACGCTCGGCGAGCAGCCGCGCCGACCACAGCTCGTCGCTCAGGTCGTGCCCGGCGGACTCGAGCTGGTTGGACATGCCGCCGTCGAGGACGACGGCGCGGCCGGCGGAGACGGCCTCGGCGAGGGAGGACGGGATGGTGCTGGTCATGCCCCGACGCTAGTCGAAGAGGTGCGCGGCAACCGAGTGTGTCCAGCAAATGAACAGATCGCCCACCATGTGGGATGCGGCGTTACGATCAGGCCCTCCCCGTCCCCCTCCCCAGGGAACCGCCATGCCTCCGACCAAGCCCGCCGAGACGAACGAACCGTCCCGGCGGTCCGCCACCTCAGCCACCTCGGCCACGCCACCCACCTCAGCGCCCGAGGCGCCGGCGGCGCCCGAGGCGCCCGAAGCCGCCCAGGCCGCCCCGCGCCGCCGCACCTTCGGCCTCGCCGCCGCAACCGCGCTGGTCATGGGCAACATCATCGGCGGCGGCATCTTCGCGCTGCCCGCCGCCGTCGCCCCGTACGGCACGGTCAGCCTGCTCGCCTTCGTGGTGCTGTCCTTCGCGGCCGTCCTGCTCGCCCTGCTCTTCGGGAAGCTGGCCCGCCGCAGCCCGGTCACCGGCGGCCTGTACGTCTACCCGCGCGACGCCTTCGGTCCCTTCGCCGGGTTCCTGTCCGCGTGGTCGTACTGGACGATGTGCTGGGTCAGCATCGCCGCCCTCGCCGTCGCGGTCGTCGGGTACGTCGACGTCCTGATACCCCTGCACGGCAACCACGCCCTGGAGGCCGTCGTCGCCCTCGCCGCGCTGTGGCTGCCGGCGGCCGCGAACTTCGCCGGGACCCGCTGGGTCGGCGCGGTCCAGGTCGTCTCCACGGTGCTGAAGTTCGTGCCGCTGCTGCTGGTCGCCACGGTCGGCCTGTTCTTCGTCGACACGGACAACTTCGGCCCGTTCAACGCCTCCGGCCAGAGCGTCTCCGGCGCGCTGGCCGCCTCGGCCGCGTTGCTGCTGTACAGCTTCCTCGGCGTCGAGTCGGCCGCGGTGAGCGCGGGCGAGGTCGAGGACGCCGAGCGCACCGTCGGCCGGGCGAGCGTCCTCGGCACCCTCGGCTCCGCCCTCGTCTACCTCCTCGGCGCGGTCGCCGTCTTCGGTCTCGTCCCGCACGACGAACTGGCCCGCTCCGGGGCCCCGTTCGCCGACGCGGTGAACGCGATCACCGGCGGCTCCTGGGGCGGCACCGCCATCGCGCTCGTCGCCGTCGCCTCGATCACCGGCTGCCTCAACGGCTGGATCCTGCTGGCCGCGCAGATGCCGTACGCGGCCGCCCGCGACGGGCTGTTCCCGAAGCCCTTCGCCAAGGTGGGCAAGGGCGGCGTGCCCGGCTTCGGGGTGTGGGCGGTGGCCGTCCTCGGCACGCTCCTGATCGGCCTCAACTACACGGCGGGCCCGGACACCACCTTCCGCGTCCTCGTCCTGATCACCACGTTCACCGGCTGCGTGCCGTACCTGCTGTCGGCCGCAGCGCAGCTGTACTGGCTCGCCCGGGGCTCCCGCGCCCGCGTCCGCCCGGCCGGCCTCGCCCGCGACCTGGTCGTCGCCGGCCTGTCCTTCGGATTCTCCTTCTGGCTGATCGCGGGCGCCGGTTACGCGGCCGTCTACCAGGGCGTGCTGTTCCTCTTCGCGGGCATTCCGGTGTACGTCTGGCTGCGGGGACGCCAGGAGGGGGCGGCGACCGCGGAGACCGCCTGAACACGGGTTCCTGCAGATCATGGAGTCGCTGCCCCGCTCCCTGAGCCACCTCGACCAGCGGCCCGCGAACCTCCGCTCGCACGACCCGGACGGCGTCCTGTGCGACTGGGCGTTCACCGGCGACGGCGCGCTCGGCGAGGACCTCGGCAACTACCTCCCGGACTCGGTCTTCGACCCGTTCGTCCCGGCCGCCCATCTGCCCGGGTACGCCGCGGCGGCCTACGCGGCATACCTGCACGGGCTGCGCGAGAGCGCTGGCGCGGTGAGGAGCGGCTCGTCCGGATCGCGGTGTGCGCCCCCGCCGTGAAGTACGACTGGCTCACCGCGCTGATGCTTGCCCGCGCGGGGGAGGAGCAGCCGGACTACGGCGGCGCCCGGAAGGTCTCCGCCGAACGCCGCTACCGCGAGCGCGGGGCGGCGCTCGCCTTCCTCGCCGGCTGGGCGGCCGAGGCGCGTGCGCCGGTGCCCCGGCTCGGGTTTCCGGAGGCGCCGAGCGGGCGCCTCGGGTACCGCTGCGAAAGCGCTCTCTGTTCATCCCGTCCAACCCGTTGACCTCCTCCTCCCACACCCATACCTTTTCCGCGTTCGTGATGACAGATGACGTTCGGAGTATCGAACGTCCGAGTGTCGGGTGTCCTGACGCCCCTGGCCGGAACGTCCACCGCCCACCTCCCCCCACGAGAGGCAGCCGTATGAGCCGCGACGACGACCTGCCGCAAGTCCCCAGCCGCCGACTGGTCCTGAAGGGAGCCGCCCTCGCCGCGGGCGCCCTGGCGGTCACCCCGGCGATCTCCGCCACCGCCGCCACCGCCGCTTCCGCCACCGATGCCCCCGCCCGGGGGCCGGAGGCCGCGGCCCCCTACCTGAATCCGCTGGTCCGGCAGCGCGCCGACCCGCACATCCACCGCCACGCGGACGGCCTGTACTACTTCACCGCCACCGTCCCCGAGTACGACCGCATCGTGCTGCGCCGCTCGCCGACGCTGAACGGCCTCGCCACCGCGGCCGAGTCGGTCATCTGGACCAAGCACGCCACCGGCGTGATGGGCGCCCACATCTGGGCGCCGGAGATCCACCGCATCGGCGGCAAGTGGTACGTCTACTTCGCCTCCGCGCCGGCCGAGAGCGTGTGGGACATCCGCATCTGGGTCCTGGAGAACGCCGACCCCGACCCGTTCCGCGGGACCTGGGTGGAGAAGGGCCGGATCAAGACCGCCTGGGAGACGTTCTCGCTCGACGCCACCACCTTCACCCACCGCGGCACCCGCTACCTCGCCTGGGCCCAGCACGAGCCCGGCATGGACAACAACACCGCCCTGTGGCTGTCCGAGATGGAGAACCCCTGGACCCTCAAGGGACCCCAAGTGCGGCTGTCCACACCGGAGTACGACTGGGAGTGCGTCGGCTACAAGGTCAACGAGGGGCCCGCGGTCATCAAGCACGACGGCCGCCTGTTCATGTCGTACTCGGCCAGCGCCACCGACTGGCACTACTGCCTGGGCCTGCTCACCGTCGACGCGGACGCCGACCTCATGGACCCGGCGAACTGGACCAAGTCGCCGACGCCGGTCTTCACCAGCAACGACACCACCCGGCAGTACGGCCCCGGCCACAACTGCTTCACGGTCGCCGAGGACGGCCGCACCGACGTCCTCGTCTACCACGCCCGCCAGTACAAGGAGATCACCGGCGATCCGCTGAACGACCCCAACCGCCACACCCGCGTCCAGCCGCTCGGCTGGAAACCCGACGGCACCCCCGACTTCGGCGTCCCCGTCGCCGACACGGCGGCCGGCCTCGCGACGGAAGGAGCCTGAGATGAGACGCGCGTACGCGGTCCTGCTCGCCCTCTGGCTGGGGCTGGCGGGCACCCTGGTGACCGCCGGGCCCGCCCGGGCCGCGACCCAGACGATCATCAACGGCACGCAGTTCACCGACACTTCGGGCAACGCCGTGCACGCCCACGGCGGCGGCGTCATCAAGGTCGGCTCCTACTACTACTGGTTCGGTGAGAACCGCAACGCCGACAACACCTTCCGCTCCGTGGACGCCTACCGCTCCACCGACCTGAAGACCTGGGAGTTCAGGAACCACGTGCTGACCCAGGCCGGCGCCGCGGAGCTGGCCACCGCCTACATCGAGCGGCCCAAGGTCATGTACAACGCCTCCACCGGCCAGTTCGTCATGTGGATGCACAAGGAGAACGGCACCGACTACAGCGAGGCCCGCGCCGCCGTCGCCGTCTCCGCCACCGTCGACGGCACTTACACCTACCAGGGCAGCTTCCGGCCCCTCGGCCAGTACATGTCCCGCGACCTCACGACCTTCGTCGACAGCGACGGCACCGGCTACATGGTGTCGGCCGCCAACGAGAACTACGACCTGCACATCTACCGCCTCACCGCCGACTACACCGGCATCGCCGGCCTCGTCGCCAACCCGTGGGCGGGCGGCCACCGCGAGGCGCCGGCGCTGTTCAAGCGGAACGGCGTGTACTTCATGCTCACCTCCGGCGCGACCGGCTGGAGCCCCAACCAGCAGCAGTACGCCACCGCGAGCAGCCTGTCCGGCCCGTGGACCGCGATGACGAACGTCGGCGACTCCACCGCCTACGGCTCGCAGACCGCGTACGTCCTGCCCGTGCAGGGCACGTCGGGCACCTCGTACCTCTACCTGGGCGACCGCTGGGGCAACTCCTTCGGCGGCACCGTCGACGACTCCCGCTACGTGTGGCTGCCGCTGACCTTCCCGACCTCCACCACGATGTCCATGTCCTGGTACCCGGAGGTCACCGTGGACACCGCCGCCGGCACGGTCGGCGGGACGAGCGCCGCGTACGAGACGCTGGTCGCGCGGCACAGCGGCAGGTGTGCCGACGTCACCAGCCAGTCGCAGTGGCAGGGCGCCCAGATCAAGCAGCACGACTGCAACGGCGGCAACAACCAGAAGTACTGGTTCAAGTCCCTCGGCGGCGGCTACTACCAGCTCGTGACCCGGCACAGCTCCCTGTGCGTGCAGGAGAACGCCGCCACCGTCACCCAGGAGAACTGCGACGCCTCGGCCACCGCCCAGCAGTGGTCGGTCGTCACGTCCGGGTCCTACGTGAACATCAAGTCCCGCGCGAGCGGCGAGTGCCTGGACGTGTCCGGCGCGTCCACCGCCAACTCCGCCGCGATCATCACGTACACCTGCAACGGAGGCGCCAACCAGCAGTGGACGCGCGGGTCCTGAGATCAGGCCAGCAGGTCGATCGCGTCGATCGACGTGCCCGCGCTGAGGAAGGACGTCGAACCCGAGCCGCTCGCCACGTAGATCTTCAGCGTGTTGTACGCGCTGGTGTCCGTCAGCCACGCGGACGCCGGGACGCTGTAGGTGAACGTGTAGTTGTTGCCCCGGTAGGAGCCGACGGTCAGCGACCGGGTGCTCGGCTGGGCGGGCGGCGAGGGGACGGCGGAGCTCCAGGCGTCGTTCACGACGACCTGCGGGCGGCCGTTGGCGTAGGCCGTCGTCACACCGATGCGCAGGGTGTGTGCGGCGGCGGCCTGCGCGGCCGTCAGCCGGAAGTAGACGACGATGCCGCTGTTGACGTCCTTCCACAGGTAGCAGGGGAAGGCGGAGGTCTCGGTGCCGCTGCCGATCACCACGTTGCCGGTCCAGGACGCGGCCCGGACGTCGGACGGATGCGCGTACGTCATCAGGTCGGCGTTCTTGAAACCGGCGGGCGTGCCGTTCCAGTCGCCGATGCGCCAGATCGCGGTCGCGTTGCCGGGGTCGTTGGAGGACGGGACCGTGATCGTGTTGAGCGTGGTCGTCGCCCCCGCGGACACCGTCACCGAGGTGGTGTACACGGCGAGTTCGCCCTTGAAGACGGTCAGCGTGTACGTCCCCGGCAGCACCCCGGCGATCGAGAAGTATCCGTCCGAGGAGCGCGCCGAACCCCAGTACTGGGCGGCCGAGTTGGCGAGCCCGACCGTGTACGGGTACGCCGTGTTCCGGCCGCTGATGCCCACCCCGGCGACCCGGCCGCGCCCGCTCGCGGGCACGTACCCGGAGATGCCGAGCGAGTCGGCCCACGAGGTGTCCATGTTGGCGTGGTACAGCGCGGACGAGGGGGCTCCGCCGTCCGTGAAGGCGATGACGTAGGGGCCCTGCAGGCCGAAGCGCTGGGCCTCCGTCTGGTTCTCGCCGTAGTACAGGATCTCGTACAGGCCGCCGCCGTCCGCGCTCTGGTGACGCAGCAGCGAGCGGTAGAAGGGGCCGCCGGAGGCCTTCTCGTGGTTGGAGCGCACGACGTACAGGCCCACGCCGCCCGAACTCCAGCCGATGTAGTCGTAGTCGATGACCCTGAGGTTCGAGTAGTGCTTGGAGCGGGTCTGGCCGTCTGACTTCGCGAACACGTCCGAGGCCTCGATGGTGGTGGGCGCGTAGGTGTAGGAGTCGGGCGCGTCGTTGAGGAACATGCCGGCCTTGACGCGCACGATGTAGCGGGTGGCGGAGACCGAGTCGTCCGCCTTGTTCGTCCACAGGTAGACGTTGTTCTCGCCGCTGCGGGCCGCGTAGTAGTGCTTCAGCGTGCCGTACGCGACGGAGACCAGGATCGTCGAACCGGACTGCTTGATCGTCACGGTAGAGGTGCCTAGGCCGGACTCGACGTGCGAGTTCCTGCCGCCGTAGCCCTGGTACTCGGTGCCCTTGTGGACGAGCGAGGTCAGGTCGCCGTTGGTCTTGCTGACCTTGAAGACGAGACCGGCGCCGGTGTCGACGACGTAGTTCGAGCCGTCGTCGGTGTAGCCGAAGCTCGCGGCGGACGCCGACGGCGCGAGCGGGCCGGCGAGGGCGGCCGAACCGGCGACGGCGGCGCCGCCGAGCACGAAGGTACGGCGGCCGACCGCTCTGTTCGCGGTGTCGGACATGGGGGTGCCTCCTTCGGAAGCGGTGGGGAGTGCGGGTGCCTGTGAGGGTGACAGTTGAAACGATTTTGCGAAAGGGCTTTCGCGCAGCGGAAGTTGACGATGATGTGAATGCGGTCCTAGGTCTGGAAAGCGCTTGCTCGCGGGCGGTACCGTCCAGCCGCCAGGCCTTGCCGACCTGCTTCCTAGGAGCCGTCAATGAGACGTTTCAACCTCGCCGTGCTGGCCGCGCTCACCCTGGGCGCCGGGCTGACGGCCGTACCGGCCGCCCAGGCCCACGACGCCGGCCGGCCGCTCGGCCTCGAGAACTGCACCGCCACCGCCTGCCACTTCGACGTCCCGCCCGGCACGTACGACGTGCGGGTGCTGCTCGGCGGCGACTCCACGGTCTGCGACCAGCCGGGCGACCCCTACTCCGGCTGGGGCCAGCAGCTTCCGCAGTACCTGCGCAGGGGGCTGTCCGTCGCCAACTACGCGGATTCCGGTGAGAGTACCGTCAGTTACCTGGGGAACACGCAACTGTGGGGTACCGTAAAGCCGTTGATCCGCCCCGGCGACCTGGTCCTGATCCAGCTCGCCCACAACGACAAGACGACCGACGAGGCGACCTACCGCGCCAACCTGGAGACGCTGGTGGCGGGCGTGCGGGAGAAGGGCGGTGAACCGGTGCTGGTGACGCCCATCGTGCGGCGCTGGTTCAACTCCGACGGCACCCTGAACAACAACACCGCGCTGCTGGTCAACGGGCTCGGCGTGGACCATCCTGCCGTCATCCGGTCCGTCGCGGCCGCGGAGGGCGTACCGTTGATCGACCTCACGGCCAGGACCAAGGCGCTGGTGGAGTCCCTCGGCGTCGAAGGCTCCAAGGCGATCTACCTCTACAACGAGAAGAAGGACAACACCCACACCTCCGTGCACGGCGCGACCGTGTACGCGGGCCTGGTGCGCGACGAACTCGTCGCCCAGCACCTGGTGCCCGAGCATCTGGTGCGGGTGGACTGAGACCCTGGGGCGTCCCGACCGGAACCGGGGCGCCCCAGGCCTGACCGGCCGGTGAGGGACGGGATCCCCGGGGAAGATCCGCCGGGGAAGATCCGCCGAGGAGATCCCCGGGAAGATCCGCCGGGAGAGCGCCTCCGGTGAGCCCCTGGTGAGCCCCCATGAGTCCCCGTGATCCGCCGTGATCCGCCGTGATCGGCCGTGATCGGCCGGAAGAGATCCTCTGGTGAGCCCCTGGTGAGCCGCTGGAAGAGATCCTCGATGAGTCGCCGGTGGGGAGCCGCCGGAACAGAGCCGACGCCGAAAGAGAGTCCATGGAACTGCCGCCCGACGACCGTGCCCTCAGCCCGCACACCGGCTTCACCCGCGCCCACTGGGAGGCCGCCGCCGACGCCCTGCTCGCGGCGATCGAGCCGTACGCGGCCGAGGGCGGCGCGCTCTACCACCTGCCCGGCGACCGCGCGAGCTGGTCCGGGCGGCTCTCCGACGGCCTGGAGGGCTACGCCCGCACGCTGCTGCTGGCGGCCTTCCGCCGCGACGAGACCGTCCTCCAGCGGTACGCCGACGGACTCGCGGCCGGCGTCGCGGGCGTCTGGCCCCGGATCGAGGACCGCGGGCAGCCGCTCGTCGAGGCCGCCTCCATCGCCCTCGCGCTGCGCCTGACCCGGCCGCTGCTGTGGGACCGGCTGGACGACGCCGTGCGCCTGCGGGCGGCGGCCTGGCTGGGCGACGCCCTCACGGCCGAACCGTGGCCCTGCAACTGGGAGTTGTTCCCGGTCACGGTGGGCGGCTTCCTCGAGGAGATCGGCCACGAGCCGCAGGCGTCCCGCCAGGCCGTCGACCGCGGCCTGGAACGCATCGAGAAGTGGTACGTCGGCGACGGCTGGTACACCGACGGTGACGGCCGCAAGTTCGACTACTACAACGGCTGGGCCATGCACCTCTACCCGGTGCTGCACGCCTGGCTGGCCGGCGACGCCCGGCTGCTGGAGCTGTACGGCGGCCGCCTGGAACGCCATCTGGCCGACTACGCGCGCCTGTTCGACGCTGACGGCGCCCCGATGCACCAGGGCCGCTCCCTCACCTACCGGTTCGCGACCACGGCCCCGCTGTGGCTGGGCGCGCTGTGCGGCCGTACGCCACTGGCGCCGGGGGAGACCCGGCGGCTGGCGTCCGGGGCGCTGCGGTACTTCCTGGAGCGGGGCGCGGCCGACTCCCGCGGTCTGCTCACCCTCGGCTGGCACGGGCCCGACCCGTCGGTGCTTCAGGGCTATTCGGGGCCGGCGTCACCGTACTGGGCGAGCAAGGGCTTCCTCGGCCTGCTCCTCCCGCCCGACCACGAGGTGTGGACGGCCGCCGAGGAACCCGGCCCGGCCGAACGCGCCGACGCGGTCACGCCCGTCGCGCCCCCCAACTGGCTGCTGCAGTCGACCCGTTCGGACGGCCTGGTGCGCCTGCACAACCACGGCAGCGAGGACGTCCGCTACGACCCGTACTACACGCGCCTCGCCTACTCGACCGCGACGCGCCCTTCGGCGTCGTACGACAACAGCGTCCTCGTCGGCGACGACCCCGCCCGCACCGGCATCGAGCCGCTGGGCGTGGGCGACGGCTGGGCGGCGTCCCGGCACACGGCGGGCGGCGGCGCGAAGGTGACCGCCGTGGTGCTCGCGCGCGGGGCGGTGGAGGTACGGGCCTTCCGGGTGACCGGCGCGCGGCCGGGCACGCCGGTCCGGGTGACCGGCTGGACGGCACCCCCGGAGGGCGTGCGCGCCGAACTCGCCCCCGCCGCAGGCCTGTCCGACACCCTCACCGGCACCACCGGCGACGGCCCCACCCTGTTCGTCGCCCTGGCCCGCCTGACGGGAGAACCGGATCCGGCGCCCTTGCCGGAGACGGTGAGCGTATGGACCGACGGGGAGGGTGACGGGGACGGTGACTTGACGGTGCGGTGGAGCGGGGAGGAAGCAGCCATCCGAATCCGGCTGAACGACGACGGGGTCCAGGTCCTCCCACACCCCTGAGCCTCACGACGCCCCTCCGGCAGCCGGTGCCCGGACCTCGCCGGGTGCGATGTCCGGTCCCTTCGGGCGGGGTTGTCCGGCCTTCTTCTGCGGTCGAGGTCCGGCCCTCTTCGGGCGGGAGATGTTCGGCCTTCCTCTGCGGTCGAGGTCCGGCCCCTTCCGGCGGGCGATGCCTGGCCTTCCCCAGCGGCCGATGGCCGGCCTTCTCCGGCGGGTGTTGTCCGGCCTTCTTGGCGGCGCCCGGCCGCTTCCGGCGGGGATTGTCCGGCCTTTCTCCGAAGGCCGGTGTCCGGCCCTTCCGGCGGCCGGTGCCCGGCGCCCTCCCGCGGCCGCTGCCCGGCGCTCTGCGCCACGTCGACGCTTCGGTCGGGGCCGAAGTGCCCGGCGCCTAGCGTGGCGGTATGAGTGACAGCGCGCAGGAAACGCCCGCGCAGGCCGTCGTCGGGATGGTCGAGCACGTTCTCGCCCTCGCCGCGACCTGGACGCACTGGGACGGCAGGCCCGTACCGGCCGACGACCGTGTGTACACCCCGCACAAGGCGATCCGCCGGGTCGCCGATCACCTCGTCGACCATCTGGCCGAGATGGAGGCCCGCCTGGCGGGCGAGGAGCCGCAGCCGGATCACTGGCACGCGTCCGCGGTGACCGGCGAGGCGGACCTCGCCCCCTTCACCCGGCAGGACCTCGACGAGGCACGCAGCCGGCTCACCCGGCTCGCCCGCATCTGGGCCAACCGCCTCGACGCCCTCAGCGACGACCAGCTCGACCACTCGCCCGGCCAGGGCTGGAGCTTCCGCCGACTGGCGCTGCACCTCGCGGGATCCACGTACTACGCCGACGCGCTCGGAGACCTGTCGTGACCGCGTTCGCCGACCTGCACCACGCCGACGAGCGCCTGCTGCTGCCCAACGCCTGGGACCACGCCTCGGCCACCGCGCTGGCCGCCCAGGGTTTCCCGGCCGTCGCGACGACCAGTCTCGGTGTCGCCGCGGCCGCCGGGCTGCCCGACGGCGCGTCGGCGACCGGCGACGAGACCCTCCGGCTCGCCCTGGTCCTGGGCAGCGAGCCGTTCCTGCTGTCGGTCGACGCGGAGGGCGGCTTCAGCGACGACCCCGACGAGGTGGGGGAGTTCGCGCGACAACTGGCGGTCGTCGGCGCCGTCGGCGTCAACCTGGAGGACGGTCTCGGGCCCGTCCGGCGGCACGCCGCGAAGATCGCCGCGGTGAAGGCCGCCGCGCCGGGCCTCTTCGTCAACGCCCGCACCGACACCCACTGGCTGGGCGAGGGGGACGCCGAGGACACCCTGCGCCGCCTGGACGCCTACCAGGAGGCGGGCGCGGACGGCGTCTTCGTGCCCGGACTGACCGACCCCCGGCGGATCGCCGCCCTGGTGAGTCACCTGGACGTGCCCCTGAACGTCCTCTACTCGCCCGACGGCCCCGCCCTCCCGCACCTCGCCGATCTCGGCGTGCGCCGCGTCAGCCTCGGCTCCCTGCTGTACCGGCGGGCGCTGGGCGCCGCCCTGGAGGCGGTGGCGGACATCCGCGCGGGCAGGACCCCGCGGGGCCGGACACCGGCGTACGCCGACGTCGCGCCGGCCTGCCGCCGTGGCGTCCCGCCTCACCGCGCCGTGCCCGGTGAGAATTGGCAGAGCTGACGCTTTCGTGGATATCACATCCGTTGGGACTCATCACCGGCGAGGGACCGAGGAACCATGGACATGGACATGGACATGGACATCCCCGGCGACAGGCGCCTCGCGGCAGCCGTCGTGATGGACGACCGGGAACGGGTGCTCCTGGTGCGCCGGAGTGAGTAGGAACGGTTCCTGCCCCGTGCCAGGCTTCCCGGCCAGCCGACGAATCGCGCGGTCCCGTTCGTCCCGCGCGGGCCGGGTGGAGCGCCGTCGGATCTCAAGTGGCCCCGTCCCATCCGCTGTTGCGCCAAGGCGCGCTCCCTCCCCCGGGACGGCACGTGATCTCCGCGAAGACTCCAGTCCAGGGCCCTAGACGAGTAAGTCCTATGTCCTGGGCTGACGATCAGGCGTGAACAGAGGGTGTTCAAGATCATGTTGTGACGCAAGATCTGAACACCCTCT
>NZ_JBIRUY010000053.1:0-50875 GCF_044335305.1 Streptomyces sp. NPDC020490
GGGGGTTGACGCGCCAACCGCTGCGGGCGGACACCCCCGTCCCGTCCCCTTCCCGCCGTCGGCGGGCGCGGGTCGCGCGACAGCCCGGACACCGCCTCACCGCCGTGCGCGGCCGGCGGTGTGTTCCGGGCCGATGGGAGGGCGGACGGCCGGCTGTGCGCCTTGGGTTTGCGGGGTACGGAAAGGAGAGGGCTCATGACGCGGTCGCGGCGTACGCGTGAGGGGATACTGCGGGCCGCTCGGGTGCGGTTCGCCGCTGACGGGTATCAGCGGGCCACGATCAGGGCCATCGCGGCCGACGCCTCGATCGACCCCTCGATGGTGATGCGGTACTTCGGCAGCAAGGAGCGGCTGTTCGACGCGGCGCTCGATCTGGATCTGGGGCTGCCCGACCTCACGGGAACCGACCCGGAGCAGTTGCCGCAGTGTCTGATCGCCCACTTCCTGGCGCCGTGGGAGGAGGACTCCGCCGAGGGGTCCCTGCGGCTGCTGCTGCGGTGCGCGGCGACCAACGAGCGGGCCGCCGAGCGGCTGCGGCAGATGCTGCACGAGCAGTTCACCAGTTGTCTGAGCGGTGTGCTCGGGCATGAACGCGCCGCCGCCGGCAGCGGGCTGCTGGCCGCCCAGCTGCTCGGCGTGGCGTTCACGCGGTACGTGCTGCGGCTGAGGCCGATCGCCGAGCTCTCGGTGCCGGCCCTGGCCGAGCTGGTCGCGCCGTCGATGCGGCTCGCGCTGGACACGGCGTCAGTCGCGCCAGCTCACCGGTGAGCGGTAGACCGCGGTCCTCTCCCAGAGCGGTACGACCCGTATCTCCTCTTCCTCCTCCTGGTGATCCTGCGCCGCGGCGGCGCGGGAGAGCAGGACGGCGGTGAGGGCGGCGAGTTCCTCGGCGCCGAGTTCGCCGCCCCGGACCACGCGGACGAGTGGTGTGGTCATCTGAGGCTCCTTCTACTGGGGCGGGTTGCCGTGCTTGCGGGGGGCCAGGTCGGCGTGCTTGGTGCGCAGCATGCGCAGGGCCTCGACCAGGACGCGGCGGGTGTCGGCCGGGTCCACGACGTCGTCCAGCAGGCCGCGCTCGGCCGCGTGGTAGGGGTGCATCAGCTCGGCCTGGTACTCCTTGACCAGTTGGCGGCGCATGGCGTCGGGGTCGTCGGCGTTCTTGATCCGGCGGCGGAAGATGACGTTGGCGGCGCCTTCGGCGCCCATGACCGCGATCTCGTTGGTGGGCCAGGCGTAGGTGAGGTCGGCGCCGATGGAGCGGGAGTCCATGACGATGTAGGCGCCGCCGTAGGCCTTGCGCAGGATCAGGGAGACGCGGGGGACGGTGGCGTTGCAGTAGGCGTAGAGCAGTTTGGCGCCGCGCCGGATGATGCCGTTGTGCTCCTGGTCGACACCGGGCAGGAAGCCGGGGACGTCGACCAGGGTGACCAGGGGGATGCTGAAGGCGTCGCACAGCTGGACGAAGCGGGCCGCTTTTTCGCTGGCGTCGATGTCGAGCACGCCGGCCTGGACCAGGGGCTGGTTGGCGACGATGCCCACCACCTGGCCGCCGAGCCGGGCGAGGGCGCAGATCACGTTGGCCGCCCACCGCTCGTGGACCTCGAGGACCTCGCCGTCGTCGACGATCTCCTCGATCACGCGCCGCATGTCGTAGGGGCGGTTGCCGTCGGCGGGTACGAGGTCGAGCAGGGCGTCCGTGGGGCGGTCCGCCGGGTCGTCGGTCGCGGCGGAGGGGGGTGTCTCGCGGTTGTTCTGCGGGAGGAGGGAGAGCAGGTAGCGGACCTCCTCGAGGCAGGTCTCCTCGTCGTCGTAGGCGAAGTGCGCGACGCCGGACACCTCGGCGTGCACGTCGGCGCCGCCGAGGCCGCCGATGGACACCCGCTCGCCGGTGACGGCCTGGACGACGTCGGGTCCGGTGATGAACATCTGCGAGGTCTCGCGGACCATGAACACGAAGTCGGTGAGGGCGGGGCTGTAGGCCGCGCCGCCCGCGCACGGGCCGAGCATCACCGAGATCTGCGGGATGACGCCGGAGGCCTTGGTGTTGCGCTGGAAGATGCCGCCGTAGCCGGCGAGCGCGGTGACGCCCTCCTGGATGCGGGCGCCCGCGCCGTCGTTGAGGGAGACCAGCGGGGCGCCGGCGGCCAGGGCACGGTCCATGATGCGGTGGATCTTCTGGGCGTGCGCCTCGCCGAGGGCGCCGCCGAAGATGCGGAAGTCGTGCGCGTAGACGAAGACGGTACGGCCGTGCACGGTGCCCCAGCCGGTGATCACGCCGTCGGTGTGGGGGCGCCGGTCCTCCAGGCCGAAGCCGGTGGCGCGGTGGCGGCGCAGGGGCTCCGCCTCGGTGAACGAGCCCTCGTCCAGGAGCAGGGCGATGCGTTCGCGGGCGGTCAGCTTGCCCTTGGCGTGCTGCGCGGCGGTCGCCTTCTCGTCTCCCTGCGCGATCTCCTCTTTGAGCGCCCGCAGGGCGGCCGCCCGGCCGTGTACGCCGTGGGCGGTCATGACGCCACCGTCGTGAGGAGTTCGGGCATCGTCCGGCCGGTCCCGGCCGCGTCGCCCATCGTCCACTCCAGCAGGGCCGTGCCGACGCTCATGCCGCCGCCGAACGCGGCGAGGACGACGAGTTCGCCGGGGGCGACCGCGCCGGTGCGGTCCATCTCGGCCAGCGTGACGGGCACGGAGGCGGCGCCGGTGTTCGCGTAGCGCTCCAGGGTGAGGTGCAGGGCGGCGCCGTGCAGGCCGAGGTCGGGCCACAGCTCGGCGAGCATGATGCCGTTGGCCTGGTGGGGCACGAAGTGCTGGACGGCGTCCGGGGACACGGCGGCGCCGCGCAGCAGACGCTCGATCTCCTGCGGCAGGGTGCGCTGGACGAAGGAGCGCACCGCCCGTCCGTCCATGCGGAAGTAGTGGCCGCCCTCGGTGACCGTGCGGGGGGAGGCGGGGCGGCGGCTGCCGCCGGCCTCCACCCCGATCAGCCGGTGCGCGTCGCCGCGGGTGGCCAGGGAGACGTGGCGCAGTCCCCGGCCGGCCGGGACGGGGCCGAGGACGACCGCGCCGGCGCCGTCGCCGAAGAGGGCGGCGGTGCGGCGGTCGCCGTAGTCGAGGATGCGGGAGTAGAGGTCGGCGCCGATCACCAGTCCGTGCCGCTGCTCGCCGGGGCCGGCGCCGGCCAGCAGTTTCTCCACGGTCTTGAGGGCGTAGACGAAGCCGCTGCACACCGCGTTGACGTCGAAGGCGGCGGCCCGGTGGGCGCCGATGCGGTCCTGGACGAGGGCCGCGGTGGCGGGCTGGGGGTGGTCGGGGGTGGAGGTGGCGACGACGACGTACGCGAGCCGGTCGGCCGTCAGACCGGCGCGGTCCAGGGCCTCCCGGGCGGCCGCCGCGGCCAGGTCCGAGGTGGCCTCGTGGGGAGCGGCCCGGCGCCGCTCACGGATGCCGGTCTTGCGGACGATCCACTCGTCGGTCACGCCGGCGTCGTGCGCGATCTCCTCGTTGCTGATGACCGTCTCGGGCAGGTACGAGCCCACTCCGGTGATGCCGATGGACTGCACGATTCCTCCTCGGGCAACGGCGAGCCTCAATAACTCACCATTCGTTGAAATCATCGCAGAGGCGCTTGACTAATTCAACACGGAGAGAGTTCACTTGCTCATGAATTAGTGGTCGGCGCACCAGGGCGCCGTCCGGACGGCCACACCCGACGGGGGCTGCGGAACATGACCACCATCAGCGAAGTGAGCACGGAGGACGCCCGGATCGAGGCGACCCAGTCCCTGATCTCCGCGGGCCGTGTGGTCTTCACCGAACTCGGCTACCGCCGGACGGAATTCACGGACCTCGCCGCGGCGGCCGGCCTGGACCCCGGGTACGCCCGCGAACTGCTGCCGGACAAGGCGGCGGTGTTCGGCGCGCTCGTCGAGCGGACGGTCAGGGTCGCCGGACTGCTGGGCCCCGCACTGGCCGAGGGCGTGGACGAGGACCTCCCCGCCCGGATCGCGCGCACCTACCTGGCCCTGTGGGAGCCCGGCGAGGAGGAGGAGTCCCCGCTGGTGCAGGTGTACCGGATCGGGCTCGCCGACAAGGAGGCCTCGGCGGTCCTGCGCGCACGCGTCGCGGAGATCCTCAACTCGGTGGTGGACCAGGGCCTGGACGGCGACGACCCGGAGCTGCGCACCGCGCTCTTCGGCGCGCAGCTCGGCGGAACGGCGATAGCCCGGCACCTGCTCGGGGTCAGGACGCTGGCGTCCATGGACGTCGGCGCGGTGATAGAGACGATCACCCCTGGGCTGCGGGCTACGCTACTGGGCACCGCGCCCGCCGGATGAGTCCGGCGACGCCGCGGCGAGAGCCGCCCGGCCGGCAGGTGTCCGAGGCGTGAACGACTCGGCCCGCGCCGTCCGCTTTCGGCTGCCGTCCGCGGATGGTCTCCACGGCCGCCGCCTGATAGGGTGTATTCACTATGCAGTGAATTATCGGTCGGCAAGCCTCGTTGAAGTGCAGTGATCCCATGACATCCAAGGGCACGGACAGTTCCGCCACCCCCGCACGCCAATCCACCCCCGCCTCCCGGACGGCCGCTTCCACCGCGAAGCGGACCCGCCCGCAGCGGGCCCGCAGCGGGCGCCGCCCCGGCGACAGCGGCACCCGCGAGCAGATCCTCGAGTCGGCGCTCCACCTCTTCGCGGACCGCGGCTACGCCAGGACCACGATCCGGGCGATCGCCGAGGACGCGGGGGTGGACCCGGCCCTCGTCCACCACTTCTTCGGCAACAAGGAGGGGGTGTTCGACGCCGCGGTCAACTCGCCCTTCAGCGTCTCCGCGACCTTCGACACCATGCCGGAATCGGAGACGGGCACATCGGAGGCCGGCTGGATCGCCCGCAGGTACCTGGAGTTCTGGGAGAACGAGCGGACCCGCTATGCCATGACCGCCATCTACCGGGCGGGGCTGGCCGACAGCGCGACCTCGGACGTCCTCCGAGCCCGCGTCGAGGCGAGTGCCAAAGGCTGGGCGAGCCGGAGCGGTTACCGGGACCGCCCCGACTCCGAGGTCCGAGCGGCCCTGGCGTCCAGCCATCTGGCCGGCCTGGCCATCATGCGCTACATCCTCAGGCTGCACCCACTGGCGGAGATGACCTACGAGGAGTTCCTCTCCTGGGTGGTGCCGTCGCTGGAGATGCGACTGTCCGTCGAACTGGAGCCGCTCGGGCCGGACGCCCGGCCGCAGGAGTGACCCGCGGCCGGGCGGGGCGCCGATGAACGGTCCGGGCGGCCGGCCGTCAGACGCCGCCCCTCCAGACGGTGCGCACCGCCATCATGGAGACCCCGGGCCCGACCCCGAGCGCCAGACCGTGCGCTCCGTCGGTGGGCGGCTTCGCGAAGGTCCGCTCCAGCACCTCCAGCACCGAGGCGGACCCCAGATTGCCCACCTCGCGCAGCGAGTCGCGGGCCAGCCCGAACAACGCGGGCGGGCACCCCACGCCCTCGACCAGGGAGTCCAGGATCTTGGGACTCCCGGTGTGCGAGACGATGAACTCGGGAGTGCCGTCGGAGCCGGCGGGGGCGGTGCGCGCCAGCCAGTCGTTCAGCCGGGGCATGACGCCCAGGATCGCGCGCACCAGATCCGGGGAGTTGTGGGCGTGCAACCCGTCGCTGTCCACGTTCGAACCGACGATGTCGTGACTGAGGGGCTGGACGCACTCCCAGGACTGCGCGAGCTCCATGTGCGGGCCGTTCGCCCAGGAGCGGACCACGCAGGCACCGGCTCCGTCACCCAGTATCCCCTTGAAGATCATGCCGTCCATGCCCGTGTCGGCACGGTGCAGGTAGTGGCTGAACACGTCGGCGCACACGACGAGAACGGTCGCGTCCGGTCGGGCGGCCACCAGTTCCGCCGCCATCGAAAGGCCGAACACCCCTCCGGTGCAGCCAAGTTGTGTCACCGGTATGCGGCGCACCGACGGCGGCAGCCCCAGTCTCGCCATCAGGAGGACGTCCAGTCCGGGCGTCGTGTGCCCGGTGGCGCTGACCACCACCAGGGCGTCGATGTCGGACGGCTCCAGGCCCGCCTCCCGCAAGGTGCTGCGGGCGGCCTTCTCCGCGAGCTCCAGGGAGTCGGTGAGGTGTTCGCGGGTGCGCACCGCGAGTGACCCCTCGCCGCGCATCTGCTCGGCGAGGGGCCGGGTGTACCAGCGCGTCCGCACGGTGGTGGCGGCGATGGTCCGGCGGATGTAGGCGCATTTGGGGTGGTCGGCGTACAGCTCGGCGATGCGCTCGAGGACTTCCTCCGTGGTGACCTGATGGCGGGGCAGAACGACGACGGGGGCACTGACGACTGGCACGACGACTCCAAGACTGTGGGAAACCTGCAGGGGATGCGCGGGCCGGTCACACCCGCCAGGTCCGTCCGCGCCCGGGTTGCCGCCACGCCGTGGTGGAGCGACCCGTTGCCTTGGAAGTCTGCGCACGCCGAACACCCCCGGTGTCTGACAGTGCTCCCCCCGTGGGAGCGCCTTCGCAGCGCGGAAAGAGAGATGCGGAGCTGAGATCGCTGTACCTACCGGCACGCGGCGGCCCGAAGCTGAACCTTGGGGTCTCCGCCGTCGGCTGTGCCGTGGCTGATTTGCACCCGGACATCCGCGGCCCGGGCACACCGGTGGACATGTCCTCGGCCGGTCCTGGCTTCAGAGCGTGTCCATGACGTGACCGTACGGCAGAGCGGGTGCCGCGGCAAGACCGAATTTCAACGCTCGTGGAATCGGCCGGGCGAACGCGTTCGTCCAGCTCTCAACCACATTCCCCGCCACCGGCGACCGCTCCGCGGATGAATGTCATCAACCATTGAAATCATCGCATGTTGAGTTTAGTCTTGCGGTACGAGCGACCCGCGTCCACACCGAGAAAGGGCCGACCGCCATGTACGCACCGGCGCGCCACCGCGCGGACACCGACCCCTGGGTGGAGCGCGCGGTCTGCCGCGACGCCGACCCCGAGACCTTCTTCCCGCCCGCCGGCGGCACCGACGACTCCGACCGCGAGACGGCCGCCAAACGCCTGTGCGCCCGCTGCCCGGTGACCCGCGAATGTCTGCGCGAGGCGCTGCTGCACGAGGAGAGCACGGGCATCTGGGGCGGGCTCACCGTGCGGGAACGGCGCGAAGTGCTGCGGGTCGCCGCCTCGTTGCGGGAGATGCCCGGCGAACTGGCCGCGTTCCTCGCCCACGGCGGACGCCGGATCACCGCACCGCCGCGGGAACGGCCGGCGTACGTGTGGTTCCTGCACCGGCACGGGTGGGAACCGGGCCGGATCGCCGCCGCGCTGGGGCTCACCTTCAGCCAGGTCCAGCAGGCCTGGCGCGCGGCGGACTACGCCTCCGCCTGCACCCGCGGCCCCGTGCACCGGATGCCGGGATTCAGCCCGGCGAAAATCCCCGCGGGCAGGACACGGACGCCGGCCGCGCGGGCGGGTGCGCCCGAGGCCGCGGCCGCCGGGGCGCGTGACGGCGTGCGCCGTACGGGCGAGCCGGCTACGCCCGCGGTCCGCGCTCCGCGGCCGGTCCCGCCCGGTACCCCTACGCCGGACGGCCCGGCCGCCGACGCCCCCGTGACCGGGACCCGTACGCCGGATGTCCGAGTGCCGAAGGCCCGTGCGGCGGAACCCGACCGGCCTCGCGGCCCCCGGCGCTGGGTGCGGCTGGGCGGCGCGGCCGGCGCCGGGAACGTGCGGGCGTCATGAGCGCGTTCGCCTCGGCGCCGCAGCGCCTGCTGACCCGGACCGTCACCACCGACGACGGCGCCGAGATCGTCGTAGACACCCACGGCGCACCCGATGCCCGGGCCACGGTCGTGCTGTGCCACGGCTGGACGCTGTCCGCCCGCGGCTGGCGGCCGCACATCGACGCGCTGACCCGGCCCCGCCCCGGCTTCCCGGCGGTCCGGACGGTCAGCTACGACCAGCGCGGGCACGGCCGTTCGACCCGTGGCACCGCCCTGCTCGACATGGCCCTCCTCGGCCGCGACCTCGGCCGCGTGCTGACCGAGACCACGGCCGGACTGGACGGTCCCGTGGTGCTGGTCGGCCACTCGATGGGCGGCATGGCGATCCAGCAGCTCGCCGCGCACCGGCCCGGCATGTTCGAGGCCCGGGTGGCCGGCGTCGCGCTGATCTCGACCTGCCTCGACCAGGTCGGAGCGGCGCCCGTGGCGCCCCACGAAGGGCAGGCGCAGCGCCGGGCCGACGCCGGGCGCCGGGCGGTCGCCGCCGGCCTGCTGCGCTCCCCCGGCTGGGCCCGCACCGTGCACCGGCTGCTCACCGGCCCGCTCTCCCACCCGTCGACCGCCCCCGTGTGGCGCGCGCTGTTCGGCGCGGGGCCGCGGGGCGAGGGCGTCCGCACGGACGCGCGGGCGCTGCGCGACATCCCGCCGTTGACGGTCGCCGAGTTCTACGCCGCCCTGACCACCCACGACTGCGCCGGACGCCTGGGCGCGCTGGGCCGGGTGCCCACCCGCGTCCTGGTCGGCGCCCTCGACGGGTACACCCCGCCGCAGCAGGCCGCGCGGCTGGCCGACGACATCCCCGGCGCCGTCCTGCAGACGGTGCCGCACCAGGGCCACGACCTGCCGTACGAGCGGCCCGTGCTGGTCGTGGAGACGGTGCACGCGCTGCTGCGCGAACTGCGGCGGCCCGAGGAACCGCCCCGTGGCTCCCGCCCCCGCCCCGCCGAGCCGATGGCGACAGCGCGGTGACGCGCCCGCACAGCGGCCCGGACGGTGAGACGGGGCTGCGCCGCGACGTGCTGGCGGCACGCCGGATCGTGGTGAAGGTGGGCTCGTCGTCGCTGACGACCGCGCTCGGCGGACTCGACTCCGACCGGGTGGACGCCCTGGTGGACGTGCTCGCGCGGGCCCGCGTCGCGGGCGCGGAGATCGTCCTGGTCTCCTCCGGCGCGATCGCCGCCGGCCTCGCCCCGCTGGGCCTGACCGAACGGCCCGCGGACCTGGCCCGCCAGCAGGCGGCGGCCTGCGTCGGGCAGGGGCTGCTGGTGGCCCGCTACACCGCCTCCTTCGCCCGCTACGGCCTGCGGGTGGGCCAGGTCCTGCTGACCGCCGACGACATGGGCCGCCGCACCCAGTACCGCAACGCCTACCGCGCGCTGGCCCAGGTGCTGACCATGGGCGCGGTGCCCGTCGTCAACGAGAACGACACCGTGGCCACCGCCGAGATCCGGTTCGGCGACAACGACCGGCTCGCCGCGCTGGTCGCCCACCTGGTCAGGGCCGACCTGCTGGTCCTGCTGTCGGACATCGACGGACTGTACGACGGCGACCCGCGCCGGCCCGGGGCCCGGCGGCTGCGCGAGGTGCGCGGCCCGCAGGACCTGCGGGACGTGGAGATCGGCGGTACGGGCAGCGGCGTCGGCACCGGCGGCATGGTGACCAAGGTGGAGGCGGCGCGGATCGCGACCGCCGCGGGCGTCCCCGTCGTGCTGACGGCCGCCCGGCACGCCGCGGACGCGCTGGCCGGGCGGGAGACGGGAACGCTGTTCCACCGCACCGGCGACCGGGGCTCCGACCACCTGCTGTGGCTGGAGCACGCCAGCAGCCCGCGCGGGACGGTGCAGCTCACCGACGGGGCCGTGCACGCGCTGGTGCAGGGGCGCGGGCCGCTGCCCGCGGAGGGCGTCACCCGGGTCGAGGGGCACTTCGTGGCCGGCGACCCGGTGGAGCTGGTGGACGAGGCGGGCCGGGTGGTCGGCCGCGGGCTGTCCTCGCTCGCCGTCCAGGAACTCGCCCTGCTGCGCGGCCGCTCGGCCCGTGAGGTGGTCGGCCAGGACGACCTGGTGCTGCTGCCGGCCGCCGCCCGCGCCGGACTCCCCGCCCAGCTGCGCCGGCGGGTCAGCGTACGGGTCCGGCCCGCCCGCGAGGTGCCCGCCCACGACCCCGCCCGGCCCGGCGCGCCCGCGGGCCTGCCGCCGCACTGACCGGCGGGCTGACCGGCGGGCTGGCCCCCGGCCGGTCCGAGGCCCGCCCGGCGGCGCCGACCGCAGTCACGCGGCGGGGAGCCTCGCGGGCCGGAGCCGCTGACGCCCGATGCGTCGTCACATCCCCGTCCGGGACGTCTCCGACGGCATCGGGCGCGGATAACCTGCGCGAATGCAGCGGATTCAGCGGGCCGCCGGCGCGGTCGTCGGCTCAGCCGTGGGTGACGCGCTGGGCGGCCCCTTCGAGTTCGGTCCCCCGGGAGCGTTCTCCGCGCGGTTTCCCACGCCCGGTGCCGGCGGCGAGATGTGCGGAGGCGGTGGCTGGGACCCCGGCGAGGCGACCGACGACACGCAGATGGCCGTCCTGGTCGCGGAGTCGCTGCTGGAGCGGGGCGGACTGGACCTGCCGGACGTCTTCGCCCGCTTCCAGCGGTGGGCGGCAGCGGAACCGAAGGACATCGGCCTGCAGACCGAGGACGTCCTGACCAACGGCATGCCCTGGGACCTCGCCGCCGCGACCCATTTCCAGGTCAACCGGCGCGCAGCGGGCAACGGCTCCCTGATGCGGGCGTCGGCCTCCGCGGTCCACTTCGCGGCCGCCGGCCAGGAAGCCACCATGGACGCGGCCCGCCGCATCGCCGCCCTCACCCACGGGGACCCCGCGGCCCGGGAAGGCACCGCGATCTTCCACGAACTCATCCGCGTCACCTTCGAGGAAAGCGACCCCCTCGCCGCGATCCCGGACATCCTCGCTCTCGTCCACCCGGACCACCGCGGCCGCTACGCCACCGTCCTCGCCCCCGACTGGCACCCCGACCGGGCGACCGAGTTCAACGGCGCCGTCTGGCCCTGCCTGGGCTCCGCCGTCTGGGCCCTGCGCACCACCAGCGGCTTCGAGGACGCGATACGCGCGGCGATCGACCTCGGCGGCGACACGGACACCGTCGCCGCGGTGACCGGAGGCCTCGCGGGCGCGTACTACGGACTGGACGCGATCCCCGCGCACTGGACCCGGCCGCTCCATGTCCCCCTCCCGGGATTCGACGGACGGGTGCTGCGCCTGGCGGACCTGCTCCACCTCGCACACCGCCTCGGAGGCTGAACCCGGGCCCTGCCACCCCAGCCCCGAACGGGTCGCCGTGATCACGCGGATCCGGCGTAGAACAGGGGGAACCGCGGCGGCGGCGATCGCGCCGGCCGGCTCAGTGCTCCAGGAGCCCCCGGGCACCGCCGTTCGAGCCCAGGTCCGCCCGGGTCCACGGCGAGGGGGCGGGGCGCAGGGCCGTGGCGTGCCGTCAAAGGGGGTGGGTGGGTGGTGTCAGCCGGTGGTGGTACCACGGGGGTTGCAGGCGTCGGGTGGCTACCGCCGGGGTCTGCGGGGACGCCGACCGCGGGTGGGAAGCGGTCGGCGCAGGTGGGCCGTAGGTTCTGGGGTCGCGGGGTGCCGGCGGACCACCGGCATCAACTACGGCACCGTCGCCGCGGCCACCTGCAACATCCACTGGAAGACCAGCGGGGGCCACTCCGGATTCACCGCCGGCTACAGCTGGGCCTGGAACACGGTGGTCCAGCGGGGCGACCGGGGCGACATCGTCCGTGAGATCCAGTGCGTGATCAACAACCACGCGTACTACGACGGGCCGAAGCTGACCGCCGACGGGGACTACGGCGCGAAGACCGAGACGGCGGTCCGCGGACTCCAGGCCAACTGGAGTGCCGGTGGCAGCCACCCCGTCTCGGTCGACGGCATGGTCGGTCCGCAGACCCGGCGGGCGCTGCGCGCCGCCTGATCCGCGCCGATCGGACGCGCCCGGCTCGCCGCCGGGGCCGGAACGGCCGGCTCCGGCGGCGAGCCGTCAGTCGATGCCGCGGACGATGTGGGTCTCGGCCGGGTCCTCGTCCACGCCGGCGAGGGCCAGGCGCGGGGCCTCGGGCGCGGCGGGCCGGGAAGCGGCCGGCCAGGAGTTCCGGTGCGGCTTGCGCTCGTACAGCAGCCGGCCCGCCGGTCTGGTCTCCGTGATGATCCGTATGTACATGGACCGACCTCCCGTCTACGGCGCCGGGGCGGCGGCTCCGCCCCGGATGTGCCCGTCGCCCACCAGGACGTACTTGGTGGTGGTCAGCGCGGTCACCCCCATGGGGCCGCGCGCGTGGAGTTTCTGGGTGGAGATGCCGAGTTCGGCGCCGAGGCCGAGTTCCCCGCCGTCGGCGAAGCGGGTGGATGCGTTGACCGCGACGACCGCGGTGTCCAGCGACGCGACGAAGCGGCGGGCGGCGGCCTGCGATTCGGTGACGATCGCCTCGGTGTGGCCGCTGCCGTGCCGGCGGATGTGCTCGACCGCCTCGTCGAGGGAGCCGACGACGGCGGCCGCGAGTTCGAGGGCCAGGTACTCGCGGTCCCAGTCCGCGTCGTCGGCGGGCACCACCGCGTCGTGGAACGAGCGCACCCGCGCGTCGCCGTGCACCAGCACGCCGTGCTCGGTCAGCGCCCGCAACGCGCGCGGCAGGAAGCCGGCCGCGACGGCCTCGTGCACCAGCAGGGACTCGGCGGCGTTGCACACGGAGGGGCGCTGGGTCTTGGCGTTGAGCAGGATGGCGAGCGCCTTGTCGAGGTCGGCGTGCTCGTCGACGTAGACGTGGCAGTTGCCGACGCCCGTCTCGATGACCGGGACCGCGGCGTCCCGCACCGTGGCCTGGATCAGCTCGGCGCCGCCGCGCGGCACGAGGACGTCCACCAGGCCCCGCAGGGACATCAGTTCGCGTACGGAGTCGTGCGTGGTGCCGGGTACGACCTGCACGGCGTCGACGGGGACGCCGGTCTCGGCGAGGGCCTCGCGCAGGGCCGCGACCAGGGCGGCGTTGGTCTGGCGTGCGGTCGAGGAGCCGCGCAGGAGGGCGGCGTTGGCGCTCTTGAGGCAGAGGCCCGCGGCGTCGACGGTGACGTTGGGCCGCCCCTCGTAGATCATGCCGACCACGCCGAGGGGCACCCGGACGCGGCGCACCTCCAGACCGCTGGGCAGCACTCCCCCGCTCACGATCTCGCCGACCGGGTCCGGCTGGTCCGCGAGGGTGCGCAACATGGCCGCGAGGCCGTCGAGTTGGCCGCGGGTGAGGGTCAGCCGGTCGAGCACGGTCGCCGACCGCCCGGCGGCGCGGGCCGCGGCGACGTCCCGTTCGTTGGCGGCGAGGATCCCGGCCGGGTCGAGGGTCAGCCGCCGCGCCATCGCGGACAGCGCGGCGTCCCGCTCGGCCCCGGTGGTGAGGGCGAGGGCGCGCGCGGCGGCCCGGGCGGCGAGCGCCGCCTCGCGGACGGTGCGGGCGGGCGCGTCGCCGGTCCGGGGGTGCCGGTGTGCCGTGGTCGTCATCGGTCCTCCCCCCGGTGTGCCCTGGTCGTCGTCATCGGTCCTCCCCCCGGTGTGCCCTGGTCGTCGTCATCGGTCCTCCCCTTGTTCCGCGGGGGTCGTCGGGGTGTGCGGCGGGTGCGGGGGCAGGACGTCCGCGGACGTCGGTGACCAGCCGATCAGTTCGGCCAGCAGCGCCCAGGCGAGGGCGTCCGCCGCGTCGCCGTGGGCGGTGGATTCGGGGCCCGTGCTCTTCATGGGGTTCTCCCTGTCCTGCCGGGGTGGCCCGGCTCAGCCGTAGACCCGGAAGCCGGCGCCCGTCTTGCGTCCCGCCCGGCCGGCCGCCACCAGGTGGCCCAGCAGGGGTGCGGGCACGGTCCCGGGGCGGCGGTCGGCGTCGTGCAGGACGCGCTGGATGCTGAGCGACACGTCGAGGCCGATCACGTCGAGCAGTTCGAACGGCCCGAGCGGATAGCCGCAGCCCAGCCTCATCACGGCGTCGATCTCGTCGGCGCCGGCGTAGTGGCTCTCGGCGAGCCGTACCGCGCCGTTGAGGTAGGGGAACAGGAGCGCGTTGACGATGAAGCCGGGCCGGTCCATGCACTGCACCGGGTGCTTGCCGAGCCGCCGGCACACCTCCCGGGCGGTGTCGACGTGCCGGGGCGCGGTCTCCAGGGAGGGGATGACCTCGACGAGCCGCATCACCGGCGCCGGGTTGAAGAAGTGCAGGCCGATGACGTCCTCGGGCCGCCCGGAGGCCAGCCCGCACTCGATCACCGGCAGGCTGGAGGTGGTCGTCGCGAGCAGGGCGCCGGGCCTGCCGACCGCGCCGAGGCGGGCGAACAGCGGTTTCTTCACCGCCAGGTCCTCCGCGACGGCCTCGATCACCAGGTCGCGGTCGGCGAGCCGGTCCAGGTCGCCGGCCGGCGCCAGCCGCTCCAGCGCGGCCGTCTGGTCCGCCTCGGTGAGCTTGCCGCGGCGCACCGCGCGTCCGGTGGAGGCGGCGACCGCGTCCCAGGCGGACTTGGCGCGCTCGTCGCTCCGGCCGACGATGAGCGTGTCGACGCCGGCCTTGGCGAAGACCTCGGCGATGCCGGTGGCCATGGTGCCGGTGCCGACGACGCCGACCCGGCGCACCGGGGACGCGCCCTGCGACCGGCGGGCGGCGGCGGGGCCGACGTCGGACGGTTCGCGGTAGTCGTAGAAGCCGCGGCCGGACTTGCGGCCGTGCAGGCCGGCCAGGGCCATGTGGCGCAGCCGGCGGGCGGGTTCGAAGGCGGGCTCGTCGTAGCGGGCGGCCAGCGCGTCGAGGACGTCGCAGGCGGTGTCGGTGCCGATGACGTCGAGGAGTTCGAACGGGCCGCTGGGCAGCCCGCAGCCGTACCGCATGGCGGCGTCGATGTCGTCGCGTCCGGCGGCCCGCCGCTCGTACATCGTGACGGCCTGGTTGAGGAAGCCGAACAGGAGCGAGGCGGAGACCAGGCCGGGGCGGTCGCCCAGGGTCACGGCCTCCAGGCCCAGCGCGCGCACCAGTTCGCGGACGCGTGCCACGGCGGAGGCGTCGGCGATGACGGTGCGGCCGATCTCCGCGAGGCCGGCGGCGGGCAGCGGCAGGTGCAGGCCGACGAGCCGTCCGGGCCGCCCGGAGGCCGCCGCGAGGTCGGTGAGGGAGAGCGCCGAGGCGGTGGTGGCGAGGACGGTGTCGGGCGGGCAGACCCGGTCCAGTTCGCGCAGCACCTCGGTCTTGACGTCCCGCCGCTCGGGCACCGCCTCGACCACGACGCGCGCCCCGGCGAACTCCGCCCAGTCGCGGGCGAGCCGGATGTGCCGGCCGGCGGCCCGCGCCTGCTCGGGCGTGTCGAACAGCTCGGTGAGCCGGGCCCGCGCGTCGGGGCGCGGATCCCGTACGACGACGGCGTGCCCGGCGAGCACGGCCCGGCGCACCAGCGCCCCGCCGATGGCGCCGACGCCGACGATCCCGAGCGCGGCGCCGCCCGGCTCCTCGGCGGCCGCGGGTCGCCGGGCGGCTGCCGGCTGTCGGGTGCCGTCCGGTTCCCGGTTGGCCGCCGCGCTCATGCCGCCACCCCGCTCAGCCGGGCCCGGTCCGACGGGGTGGCCGTCTCCCGGAAGCGGTGCAGGGCCGGTTCGTGGCGGGCGCGCAGCTCGGGGTCGCGGACGCCCAGGCCCTCGCCCGGTGCCAGGCAGAGCACGCCGACCTTGCCGTGGTGTTCGTTGCGGTGGATGGACTCCACGGCGCGGGCGACGTCGTCGAGGGCGTAGGTGCGGGACAGGGTGGGGTGGATCCTGCCCTTGGCGATGAGGCGGTTGGCCTCCCACGCCTCGCGGTAGTTGGCGCAGTGCGTGCCGATGATCCGCTTCAGCGACATCCACAGGTAGCGGTTGTCGTACTCGTGGACGTATCCGGCGGTGGAGGCGCAGGTGACGATGGTGCCCCCCTTGCGGGTGACGTAGACGGAGGCGCCGAAGGTCTCGCGGCCGGGGTGCTCGAAGACGATGTCGACGTCCTCGCCGCCGGTCAGTTCGCGGATGCGGGAGCCGAAGCGCTTCCACTCCTTCTGGTCCTGGGTGTGCGGGTCGCTCCAGAAGCGGTAGCCCTCCGCGTTCCGGTCGATGATCAGCTCGGCGCCCAGCGAGCGTGCCAGGGCGGCCTTCTCGGGTGAGGAGACGACGCAGATCGGGTTCGCGCCGCCCGCCAGCGCGAGCTGGGTGGCGTAGGAGCCGAGGCCGCCGACGGCGCCCCAGATCAGCACGTTGTCGCCCTGCTTCATGCCGGCCCCGTTGGGCGTGACGAGCTGGCGGTAGGCGGTGGAGTTCACCAGGCCCGGTGCGGCGGCCTCCTCCCAGGTGAGGTGCTCCGCCTTGGGCAGCAGCTGGGTCGCCTTGACCAGCGCCAGGTCGGCGAGGCCGCCGTAGTTGGTCTCGTAGCCCCAGATGCGCTGCTCGGGGTCGAGCATGGGGTCGTTGTGGCCTTCGGCGGCCTCGAGTTCGACGGAGACGCAGTGCGCCACCACGCGGTCGCCGACGTTCCAGCGCCGTACGCCGGGGCCGCGCTTGACGACGACGCCGGCCAGGTCGGAGCCGAGGACGTGATACGGCCGGTCGTGGCGGGCGGCGAGGCCGCCGAGCCGGGCGTACCGCTCCAGCATGGCGAAGGTGGGCACCGGTGCGAACAGGGCGCTCCAGACCGTGTTGTAGTTCACGGCGCTCGCCATGACCGCCACCAGGACCTCGCCGGGGCCCGGTTCGGGGGTGGGCACCTCCTCGATGTGCAAGGAGTCGGCGGGTTTCCGGTCGTGCAGCGGCACGCCGTCGAACATGCCCGCGTCCGCCTTGTGCAGCACGGCCGCCCGGTAGGAGTCGGGAACCCCCAGGGCCGCCACGTCGGCCGGCACCGAGTCCGGGGACTCGATCGCCTCCACCAGTTCGCGCATGAGCAGGCACCACCTTCCGCGGTTCCCGCCGGTGCGTGCCGAGGCGGACCCGACTTCCCACCGGAGAAGAACTCAACAGAGAATGAACTCAACAGGCAAGGAGTTTTACACGAAGCCAGGACCCCGGCAAGCCCCGTCCCGACCCACCCGCGACCCACCCGCGACCCACCCGCGACGCGCCCCCACGCCCGGACGCCCCTTGTCCGACATCGCCCGGCATGCAAAACTCACCATCAGTTGAGTTCCTTGGTCGTTGAATTTTGTTCCTCTTACCAGGCACCCGAGGGAGCTGCCGTGACACCGCACCAGCTCGAGTCTCTGCAGGCCACCGCCATCGCCGGCATCGCGGGCATCCTGATCGCGGGCACCGCCCTGGCGCACCTGGCACGCAGAGTCCGTCAGCCTGCCGTCATCGGCGAGATCACCGCGGGCATCCTGCTCGGCCCGAGCCTGCTCGGACTGCTGCCGGGTGACCTGACGCACCGTCTTTTCCCGGACGACGTGCGGCCCTTGCTGTCGATGGTGGCCCAACTGGGCCTTCTCTTATTCATGTTCACCGTCGGATGGGAGCTGGACTGGGCCTCCATGCGCCGCCGCAAGAGCTCGGTGGCCGCCGTCACGGCGGGCAGCATCCTCACGCCGCTGATCCTCGGCATGGGCGTCGCCGCGCTCCTCTACCACAACCACTCGGTGGTCGACGGCGAGAAGGTCCCGATGACCTCCTTCACCCTCTACCTCGGCGTCAGCATGTCGATCACGGCGTTCCCGGTGCTGGCCCGCATCCTCAAGGACAACGGCATCAGCCGTACGGCGGTCGGCGCGCTCGCCCTGACCAGCGCGGCCTTCGGCGACGTGCTCGCCTGGTGCCTGCTGGCCGCCGTGGTCGCGGTGGTCACCGCGTCCGGCCCGACCGGGTTCACCGACACCCTGTGGATGTCGGCCGGTTACGGCGCCGCCATGATCGTCGTCGTCCGTCCGCTGCTCGCCCGCGCGGTGACCCGGATGGTCCGGAGGGGCTCCGGAGTCCACCTCGCGACCCTGGTCACGGCGGGCCTGCTGCTCTCTGCGTACACCACCTCGAAGATCGGCATCCACCCCATCTTCGGCGCCTTCGCCTTCGGCCTGGTCATGCCGCGCAAACCGCACGTCCTGCTGGAGGAGCGGATGCTCCGGCCGCTGCAGCACGCCGGGGAGCTGATGCTGCCGGTGTACTTCATCGTCACCGGGCTCTCCGTCGACATCGCGGACATGTCGCCGACCGCCTGGGGCGAGCTGGCCCTCATCCTCTGCGCCGCGATGTGCGGCAAGCTGCTCGGCGGCGGCCTGCCCGCCAGGTCGTTCGGCCTGAGCTGGCGGGAGTCCACCGGCGTGGGCGTGCTGATGAACACCCGCGGCCTGACCGAACTGATCATCCTCGGCGTGGGGCTCAACCTCGGCGTGCTCGACCAGACGCTGTTCACCGAGATGGTCCTCATGGCGCTGATCACCACGGCGATGACCGGCCCGTTGCTGCCCCACCTCTTCCCCCACCGGCTCGGCCTGGTCGCCTCGCGCCACACCGCCTCCGTGGTCCGCATGCCCGAACCCGCGGAGCAGGCCACCGACCTGGCCGGGTGACCGGCCGCGGGCCCGACCTGGCCGGGTGACCGGCCGCGGGCCCGGTCCGGCCCGGCGAGCGGCCGCGGGTCTCGCCGGCCGCCGGCCGCCGGCCCGGCCCACGGGTGCGGGCCGCGAGGCCCCGAACGGCACCCGCACGACGAGCGGCGTCCGGAACGACAGAAGCGACGTCCAGACAAGGAGATGGTCCAGGTGCACCCCGTCATCAGCACGCTGTCCCGGGTCTTCGACATGCCGTCGGAGTTCATCGGCGACGAGATGCAGCTCCGCGCCGTGGCCAGCTGGGACGACCTCAGCGCCGTGGAGCTCCAGGTCCACCTGGAACACGAACTGGGCACCACCCTCGACGACCACCTCATCGAACGCATCGACTCCGTGGGCCAGTTGCGCGAGTTCTACGACGAACGGCTGGCCGAGCTCAGCTCGATGAAGGCCCCGCGGGACGCCTCCGCCATCGCCCCTCCCCTGCCCGGACCGGCCGACCGGCCGGCCCCGGTCCCCGAGACCCCCTCCGAGATGGTGATCGGCGAGACCGGCATCTCCGAGGTGGACCCGGCGCGCGGCCGGCTGGCCTACCGCGGCTATCCCGTCCAGGAGCTGATCGGCCGGGTGACGTTCGAGGAGGTCGTCCACCTGCTGATCCGGGGCTGGCTGCCCGACCAGGACGAGCTGACCGCCTTCCGCGCCCGGCTGGCGGCCGCGCGGGAACTGCCCTCCATGGTCGCCACCAACCTCGTGCTGAACTCGGGCTGCAGCACGTCCTCGGTGCTGCGCACGGCGGTGTCTGCGCTCGCGGTCGCCGCGGAGGCCGACGCCGACCCGGCGGCCCACATCGACCTCGGGGAACGGCTCGTCGCCCGCATCCCGACCATCTTCGCCATCCAGCAGGCGGCCCGTACCGGGCGCAAACTCCCGCGCCCCGAACCGGAGTTGTCGCACGCGGAGAACATCCTGCACATGCTGGGCCTGCCCCGCGACCCGGAGCGGGTGAAGCTGGTCGACCTGTGCCTCATCCTCCAGGCCGAACACGGCTGCAACGCATCGGCGTTCGCCGCCCGCGTCGCGGCCGGCACCGGCGCCGACACCTTCGCCACCATGACCGTGGCGCTCGCCACCTTCACCGGCCCGCTGCACGGCGGCGCCGCCCACCAGGTCATCGAGCTGGCCAGGCAGGGCGACAGCCCGTCCGCCGCCGCCGCCTACCTGCGCGGCCGCGTCGACCAGGCCCGCGAGGGGCGCGCCCGGCACGGTTCGTACGCCGAGGAGGACCCCCGGGTCCGGCCGCTGCGCGAGGCGGCCCGGCGGCTGCGCGGCGGCCCCGACGGCCAGCGCGTCCTGGAGGTGCTGGACGCCGTGCGGACCGCCGCCCACCCGTCGAAGGGGCCCCGCCCCTACCTGACCGTGGACTGCTACGCCGCCGCCATCTACCACATGCTCGGCATGCCCTCCGACCTGTTCGTCCCCATGTTCGCCGCCGCCCGGGTCCCCGGGTGGCTCGCGCACGTCGAGGAACAGCGGGCCCAGCAGGGGCGCATCCACCCGCGCCTGCGCTACGTCGGCCCGCGCAACCTGCGGCTGCCCAAGGCCCTCGGGCCCGGGCACAACTGACCACCGACCGACGGCGGGAGGGCGCCGCCTTCCCCGTACCCCAGGAGTAGACGTGGAGTTCGGCTGGAACGAAGAGCAACAGGCGCGCTACGACGAGGTGCTGGCGGCCACCCGGGCCGCCTTCCCCGCGCCGCCGGACGGCGGGTTCTACAGCCGCAAGGACTGGCTGCGCCTCGGCGAGATCGGCATGCTCGGGGCCTGCCTGCCCCAGGAGTACGGCGGGCGCGGCCTCGGCGCGCTGGACACCGCCCGCGTGGTGGAGGCGGTGGGCCGCGGCTGCCTGGACACCGGCCTGGTGTTCGCGGCCTCGGCCCACACCTTCGCCTGCGCCGTGCCGATCGCCGAGTTCGGCAGCGAGCCGGTGCGGCGCCGGCTGCTGCCCGAGCTGGCCGCCGGCCGGCTCATCGCGGGCAACGCGATGACCGAGCCCGACGCCGGTTCGGACTCCTCACGGCTCACCGTGACGGCGACCGCGGTCGACGGCGGGTACCTGCTCAACGGCACCAAGAGCTTCGTCAGCAACGGGCCGGCCGCCGACGTGTTCGTGACGTACGGGACCGTGAACCCCAAGGCGGGCTTCCTCGGCGTGACCGGCTTCGTCGTGGAACGCGGCGCCGACGGGCTCGTCGTCGGGCAGCCGTACGAGAAGATGGGCATGCTCTCCTGCCCGGCCGGCGCGATCACCTTCGAGGACTGCTTCGTCCCCGATGAGCAGGTGCTCGGCGGCGTCGGCGCGGGCGCGGCGATCTTCCAGCACTCCATGGGCTGGGAGCGGGCCTGCCTGTTCGCCCTCTACGTGGGGCTGCTGGACCGGCTCGTGGAGCAGTGCGTGGCGCACGCCCGCGAGCGGCGCCAGTTCGGCCGCCGCATCGGCGAGTTCCAGTCGGTGTCCAACCGCATCGCCGACATCAAGCTGCGGCTGGAGAGCGCCCGGCTGCTGTTGTACCGGGCCTGCTGGTCGATGGACCGGGGCGAGTCGTCCGTGCTGGAGATCGCCCTGTCGAAACTGGCCGTCTCCGAGGGCGTCCTGGCCTCCGCCGCCGACGCCGTACGGGTCTTCGGAGGGCGCGGATACCTGCGCGAGGACGGCATCGAGGCCGTCCTGCGCGACGCCGTGCCCAGCACGATCTTCTCCGGTACCTCCGACATCCAGCGCCAACTGATAGTGAAGGAGATAGGGCTGTGAGGCTCCACCAACTCGTCATCGACTCCGCACGGCGCGCCCCTGACTCCCCGGCCGTGCGCACCTCCCAGGGCGTGCACAGCTACGGGGAGCTGGACGAACTCGCCGACCGTTACGCCGCCGCGCTGCACCGGCGCGGTGTGCGGCCCGGCGACCGGGTGGTGCTGTGGACCCACAAGACCGTGGACGCCGTCGCCCTGATGCAGGGGGCGCTGCGCGTCGGCGCGGTCTACGTCCCGGTCAGCGCCAACAACCCGGCCGCCCGCGTCCAGCGCATCGCCGAGGGCTGCTCCCCGGCCCTGGTGGTGGCCGACGCCGACGGCGTCCGCCGCGCCGCCGACGCCGGCTGGCCCGATGCGCTGCCGCTGGCCGCCTTCGACGACGTACGCGACGAGGCGCCCGCCGCGGACGCCCCGCCCGTGCACGACAACCAGCCCGACGACCCGGCCTACATCCTGTACACGTCCGGTTCCACGGGCGAGCCCAAGGGCGTGTGCATCAGCCACCGCAACGCCCTGTCCTTCGTCCGCTGGGCCGTCGCCGAGACCGGGCTCACCGACGCGGACCTGCTCTCCAACCACGCCCCGTTCAACTTCGACCTGTCCGTCTTCGACCTGTACGGCGCCTTCCAGGCGGGCGCCTCGGTCTTCCTGATCCCCGAGGGCCTCGCCTACGACCCGGCCCAGCTCGGCGCGCTGCTGCGCGAGCAGCGGATCAGCGTCTGGTACTCGGTGCCGTCGGCGCTGGTCCTGATGATGCAGCGCGGGGACCTGCTGGCCGGTGACCCGCCCGAGGCGCTGCGGGTGTGCGTCTTCGCCGGCGAGCCCTTCCCGATCCAGCAGGTGCACGAGCTGCGCAAGGCGTGGCCGGACGTGCGGATGTTCAACTGGTACGGGCCGACCGAGACCAACGTGTGCACGAGCTACGAGGTCACCGAGCGGGACCTGGGCAGCACCCGCGCGCTGCCGATCGGCGCGCCCGCCTCCGGCGACCGCATCCGGCTGCATCCGCCGCGGGCGCGCGAGGGCGAGATCGTGGTGAGCGGCCCGACGGTGATGCTCGGCTACTGGGGCCGCGAGCCGCAGCAGGGCCCGTACTTCACCGGGGACATCGGGCGGATGGGCCCGGACGGGATGCTGGAGTACGTGGGCCGGCGCGACCAGATGGTGAAGGTGCGCGGCCACCGGATCGAACTGGGCGACGTCGAGTCCGTGGTCGCCGCGCACCCGAGGGTGCGGGCCGCGGCGTGCGTGGTCGTGGGCAGCGGCCTGGACGCGCGCATCCACGCCGTGGTGGTGCCCGAGGGCCCCAAGGCGCCGGGCCTGCTGGAACTCAAGCGCGACTGCGCCAGCCGGCTGCCGCTGTACATGGTGGTGGACGCGGTGCACGTCGTCGACGCGTTCCCGCTCACGGCGAACGGCAAGACGGACCGTCAGGCCCTGGTGGAGCGCATCACGGCCGTCGATCCGGGGTGACCTGCGATGTCCGCGGCCCTGGCGTTCCTGGGCCTCACCGACGACGAGGATCTACAGATGCCCGAACAACTCCGTTCCTCCCTTACCCTGCCTGACCAGGTCGACCTGCACACCTTCCGTTCGGTGATGGGGTCGCTGCCCACCGGCGTCAGCGTGGTCACCAGCGTCACCTCCGACGGCGAACCGCGCGGCCTGACGTGCAGCGCGGTGTGCAGCGTCTCGGCCTCCCCGCCGCTGCTGCTGGTGTGCGTCAAGCATCCCAGCGGCACGCTGGAGGCCATCCACGAGAGTTCCGTCTTCGCGGTGAACTTCCTGTCCTCCGGGATGGCCGAGACCGCCAGGACGTTCGCCTCGCCGGTGCCCGAGCGGTTCTCGGGCGTGGCCTGGAGCCCGGGCAAACGGATCGCCGCGCCGGTCCTCGACGCCAACGTGGCCACCGCCGAGTGCATCCTGACCAGCAGCTATCTGGCGGGCGACCACCAGATCCTGATCGGGCGCCTGGTGCACGGCGACGTCAGCACGACGCACACGCCGCTGGCGTACTGGCGGGCCCAGTTCTCGGAGGTGACCGCCCAGCCGGCCGCCTGAGCAGCCCGCGACGCCGCCGGCCTTCCCCCTGCGTTGCGGGGAAGGCCGGCGGCGTCGCGGTGCCCGGCCGTGGTGCGGCCGGGCCCTCTCAGCACCGGGCGCGCGGCCGCGGCAGCGCGCGCAGGACTCCGCCGACGTAGGCGTGGAACGCCGCGTCGTCGAGCAGGAAGTGGCCGCCGGGCAGCCACTCGATGCAGACGTCCCCCGAGGCGTGGTTCTCCCAGTCGCGCAGGCCCGCGTCGTCCACCATCGGGTCGTCGGTGCCGGCGCACACCCACAGCGGGCAGCCGAGCGGCGGTCCGGGCAGCGCCTCGTACGTCTCCGACAGGGTGAAGTCGGCGCGCAGCACCGGGGCGAACAGCTCGATCAGCTCCGGGCGTTCGAAGAGCTGCGGCGGGGTGCCGCCGAGCCGGCGGACCGCGTCCAGGAAGGCCGGGGCGGCGAGCCGGTGGATGTCGGGGAAGGTCTGCCGGGCGGTGGGCCCGTTGCGGCCGACGAGCACGACACCGCTCGGCGGCCGGCCCAACGCGCTCCAGTGACGCGCCAGTTCGTAGGCGAAGGCGGCGCCCATGCTGTATCCGAGCAGGACGTAGTGGCCGGTGGTGTGCGGCGCGGAGGAGCGCACCAGGTCGTTCAGGACCTCTCCGAAGTCGTCGCGCACGGGCTCGGCCATCCGGCGCCCGTGACCGGGCAGTTCGAGCAGCTCGGTGCGCGCGGCCGCGGACAGGGCGGTGCGCAGTCCGGTGAAGGCCTGGGCGGCCCCGCCGGCGTACGGCAGGCACAACAGCGCCGGCGCGTCGGCGGGAGCGACTGGAGCTGTGGGAGCGGCGGGAGCGGCGGGAGCGGCGGGTGGCACGGCGGCGGTCGCGCCGGGAGGGCTCACCTGCATGACGGGATCTCCTTCTGCTGAGCCACGCCGACCACGGAGGGCACCGGCGCGGGAGTGGGCGGGGGGTGCGGGGCCGCGGGGTGCGGGGCCGCGGGGGGCGGGGCCGCGGGTTGCGGCGCTGTGGAGTGCGGGCTCGCGGGGTGCGCGGCTGTGGAGTGCGGGCTCGCGGGGCGCGCGGCTGTGGAATGCGCGGCCGCGGGGTGCGGGGCCATGGGAAGGGGGGCCGCGGGGTGCGGGGAGCGGGGGGTGCTCCGGGGGGCGGCGGACGCGCGCAGGTCGGGGGCGGCGGGCGCACGGGAGGCCGCGGTGGCAGGGGCGAGGTGAACGGCGCTGGACGGGGCGAGGCGACCGGCCGTGGACGGGTCGGAGTGACCGGCCGTGGACGAGCCGAGGCGACCGGCCGTGGACGGGCCGAGGTGACCGGCCGTAGACGAGTCGAGGCGACCGGCCGTAGACGGGCCGAGGTGACCGGCCGTGGACGGGCCGAAGTGACCGGCGCTGGACGGGCCGAGGTGACCGGCCGTGGACGGGCCGAGGTGACCGGCCGTGGACGAGACCAGGTGACCGGCCGTGGAGGGAGCTGGGTGAACGGCGGTGGAGGGGGCGAGGAGACGCACGCCCGCCCCTGCCGTGACCAGGGTCCGGATGTCCGTCGGCTCCGGGGCGAGCGGGCCGGCGTCACCGGGGGCGGCCGCCGCGAGGAGCCCGTCGTCGTGGCCGGGGAGGCGGCCGAGGACCCGTACCACGTCGCCGCCGCCCGCCACGGCGACCGCCGCGCGGAATCCGGGGCCCGCGTCGATCAGCCACAGGCGCCAGGCGCGCCCGGGGTCGCCGGGGGCGCGGTGGACGCGCACCGGGCCGCCGCGGCGCTCGCCCGGCGCGACCCACACCGCCGTGAGGTCGCCGGCCAGGCCGGTGCCCAGCGCCTTCAGGACCGCCTCCTTGCACGTCCAGTGCGTGAACAGAGCACCGTGCGACGGGTCTTCGGCGCTGCCGGGACAGCGCGGGTCCTCCCACGGGGAGAGGATCTGGCGGCGCAGGCCGGCCGGGTCGTGCAGCGGCGTGACGCGTTCCACGTCGACGCCGACGGGGCCGTCCCGGCTCACCGCGACGAGCGCCAGGCCGTCGGTGTGGGACAGGCTGACCCGCAGCCCGGGGTCACCGCTGACGTACGGCTTGCCGAGCTTCCCCCGGACGAAGGCGACGCGGTCGGGGCTGCGGCCCGAGTACAGCGCCGTGACCGCCCGCAGCGCGGCGTGCGAGCAGGCGTACAGCGTGCGGGCGGAGGGGACGATCCGGCCGAAGCGGCGCCGTTCCTCGGGTGCCAGCAGCCCGGCGCAGCGCTGCACCAGCGCCTCCCGCCGGGGCCCGGGGCCGGGTTCGGGGACCACCCAGACGTGCGTCTCACCTGGCGGCGGACCGTTCCGTGCTCGGTTCATCGGGCCTCCAACCCTCGTCCGGCCAGTCGCGGTTGGCCACTTGACGCGGAACTCAACACTAGTAGAGTTCATCAGGAAATGACATCATCATGCGTTGAAATCTACGAGTGTTGAGCTTCTCGCCGGCACCACTTCTCAACGCGTCTCAAGGAGGCACGGCGTGGCCAGTGACCGCGAAGAACTGCTCTCCCAGCTCACCGAGTTCGTCCAGGAACGGCTGCTCTCCGACCCCGACTCGCAGGGCCTGGCCGCGGACACCCCCCTGCTGGAGTGGGGGATCCTCACCTCGGTGAACACGGCTCAGCTGCTCACGTTCATCCGTGACGAGCTGGGGACCACCATCCCGCCGACCGAGCTCACCGGCGGCAACTTCCAGAACCTGGACAGCATCACCGACCTGGTGCTGACCCTCCGCTGACCCCGCGTGCGCACGGCCGGCACGCGACCTGAGCGGCCGCCGCGGAACGCGCCCGACACCACATCACGACAGGAGATCACGTTGTCCGAGGCATCCGAGAACAACGGCTACGACTACGACATCGGCATCATCGGCGGCGGTCCGGCCGGTGCGACGGCGGCCGCGTACCTCGCCAAGGCGGGCCTGTCCGTGGTGGTCTTCGAATCGGAGACCTTTCCGCGCGAGCACGTCGGCGAGTCCCTCGTCCCGGCCACCACCCCGGTGCTCATCGAGACCGGAGCGATGGAGAAGGTGGAGGCCGCGGGCTTCCCCAAGAAGTACGGCGCCGCCTGGACGTCCGCGGAGGACAGGGACATCCCGCACAACGGGTTCACCGGGCTGGACCACGACTTCCGCTCCGCCGAGGTCCTCTTCAGCGAGCGGGACCAGAACGGCGTCGACCGGGACCACACCTTCCACGTGGACCGCGGCAAGTTCGACCAGATCCTGCTGCAGCACGCCGAGAGCCTGGGCGCGAAGGTGTACCACGGCGTCCGCGTCAACCGCGTCGACTTCTCCGACCGCGACCGGCCGGTCCTCGAGGCCAAGGTGGGCAACCAGCCGATCGGCGTGCCCGTCCGCATGGTGGTCGACGCCAGCGGCCGCCGCACCATGATGGGCGCCCAGCTCAAGTGCAAGGAGCCGGACCCGGTCTTCAACCAGTACGCGGTGCACACCTGGTTCGACGACTTCGACCGCAAGGCCCTCGCGGTCAACAAGGACCAGGCCGACTACATCTTCATCCACTTCCTGCCGCTCGAGGACACCTGGGTCTGGCAGATCCCGATCACCGACACCATCACGTCCATAGGTGTGGTGACGCAGAAGGCCCGCTTCAAGGCCGCCAAGAACGACCTGGAGACCTTCTTCTGGGACACCGTCGGCAGCCGCCCGGCGCTCAAGGAGGCCCTGCAGAACGCCCGCCAGGTCAAGCCGTTCAAGTCCGAGGGCGACTACAGCTACGCCCTGACGAAGATCGCGGACGACTCGCTCGTGATGATCGGCGACGCGGCCCGGTTCGTCGACCCGATCTTCTCCAGCGGCGTGAGCGTGGCGCTCAACAGCGCCCGCCTGGCCGCGGCGGACATCATCGCCGCCCACGAGGCCGGCGACTTCCGCAAGGAGCGCTTCGACACCTACGTGAAGACGCTGCGCAGCGCGGTGAGCAACTGGTACGAGTTCATCTCGATCTACTACCGCCTGAACATCCTCTTCACGGCGTTCGTCCAGGACCCGCGCTACCGCCTGGACGTCCTGAAGATGCTCCAGGGCGACGTGTACGACGGCGAGCCCAAGGCCCTCGCGGCGATGCGGGAGATCGTCGAAGCGGTGGAGAAGGACCCCACCCACCTGTGGCACAAGTACCTGGGCAAGCTCAAGGCCCCCTCCGCCGCGGCCAAGTTCTAGGCCGCCGCGTCCGGGCCGTGGGGCCCAGGCACGCCCCACGGCCCGGCTGCTCGCGCACCTCCCTCGCGGCACCGCCCGCACCGTCGAAGGCACCGCCCGCTCCATCAAGGCACTGCCCGCTCCATCCAGGCACCACCCACCCGATCGTCGCTCCTGACAAGGGGGATCCATGCCCGCCCGCAACGGAACCAGCTCCGACCCGGCCATCGCTCTCGTCGGCATCGGGTGCCGTTACCCGGGCGGGGTGGTCGACCCCGAGTCCTTCTGGCGCGTCCTGCGCGACGGCGTCGACGTCATCGGGGAGATACCCCCCGAGCGCTGGGGCCCCGAGTACATCAGCGAGGACGGCGCGGCTCCCGGCACCGGCTACTGCCGCTGGGCCGGCGTCCTGCCCGGGCTCGACCGCTTCGACGCCGACTTCTTCGGCATCTCCTTCCGCGAGGCCCGCGAGATGGACCCGCAGCAGCGGCTGCTGCTGGAGGTCTCCTGGGAGGCCCTGGAGCACGCGGGCCTGACCAAGCCGCGCCTGTCCGGATCGAGGACCGGCGTGTTCTTCGGCATGCTCGGCATGGACTACACGCTGCTGCACTCCAAGACGCGCGGTGTGAAGGCCATCGACCCCTACTACGCCAGCGGCAAGGAGTTCAGCTTCGCGCCCGGCCGCGTCGCCTACACCCTGGGGCTGCACGGGCCGGCGCTCGCCGTGAACACCGCCTGCTCCTCGTCCCTGGTCGCGGTGCACCTCGCCTGCCGCTCCCTGGCCAGCGGCGAGGCCGACACCGCGCTGGCCGGCGGCGTCAACGTGCTGGCCACCCCCGAGCTGTCCATCTTCATGAGCAAGGTGCAGGCCCTGTCCCCCACCGGCCGCTGCAAGCCGTTCTCGGCCGCGGCGGACGGCATCGTCCGGGGCGAGGGCTGCGGTGTCGTCGTGCTGAAGCGGCTCGACGACGCCCTCGCCGACGGCGACCGGGTGCTCGCCGTGATCCGCGGCAGCGCCTTCAACCACGACGGCCGCAGCGTCGGCCTCACGGTGCCCAACGCCTCCGCGCAGGAGTCCCTGCTGCGGGACGCGCTCACCCGCGCCGACGCCCGGCCGGAGCAGGTCGCCTTCGTCGAGGCCCACGGCACCGGCACCCCGCTCGGCGACCCGATCGAGGCGTACGCGCTGCAGCAGGTGTTCGGACCGGGCCGCGAGCACCCGCTGCACATCGGCTCGCACAAGGCCAACTTCGGGCACACGGACGCGGCGGCCGGTGTCGCCGCGCTCATCAAGACCGTACTGACCGCCCGGCACCGTCTCGTCCCGCCGCAGCTGCACCTGGGCACCCCCAACCCGGCCATCCCCTGGAACGACGGCCCGCTGACCATCTCCCCCGAGGCGGTCCCGGTCGACGGCGCGGGCGAGGAGACGCTGTACGGGGTGAGCGCCTTCGGGCTCAGCGGCACCAACGCGCACCTGCTGCTGTCCGCCCCGGCGGACCAGGCGCAGCCGGTGACGGAGCCTCAGAACGGCGCGCCGCAGGTCCTGTTGCTGTCCGGCTCCACCGAGCAGGCCCTGCGGGAGCGGGCCCGCGATCTCGCCGAGGCGCTGGACGACGACCGTCCGCTGCCGGACGTCCTGCACACCGCGGCCGTACGGCGCACCCACCACGAGGCGCGCGCCACGGTGATCGCCGCCGACGCCGCGCAGCTGCGCGCCTCGCTGCGGGAACTCGCCGCGGGCGAGCCGGACGAGCACACCGTCACCGGCACCGCCGAGCCGCGCCGCCGGCACCGTACCGTCTTCGTCTTCTCCGGTCAGGGCTCGCAGTGGAGCGGCATGGGCCTGGACCTGTGGGACCGGGAGCCGGTGGCCGCCGCCTCGCTGGAGCGCAGCGACGAGGTGCTGCGCGCCGCCGGGCTGCCGGGGCTGCGCGAACTGCTCGGCGGCGACCGGCTCGCCGAGACGGAGCTGGCCCAACCCGCGGTGGTTGCACTTCAGTTGGCGCTCGCGGAGGTGTGGCGGGCGCGGGGTGTGGAGCCGACGGACGTGATCGGCCACAGCCTCGGCGAGATCTCCGCCGCCTGCTTCACCGGCGCCCTCGACCTGCCCGCGGCCCTCGGCCTCGCCGTGCGGCGCGGGCGGATCATGGCCGCGGCCGCCGGAACCGGGCGGATGCTCGCGGTGGCGCTGCCCGAGGACGAGGCGGTGGCCACCGCCGCCGGCACCGGCCGCGTGGTCACCGTCGCCACCGTCAACGGGCCGTCGGCCACCGTGCTGGCCGGGTCGGAGGAGGACCTGACGGCCATCGCGGCGCTGCTGCGCGAGCGGAACGTCTCGGCCCGCTTCGTCCCCGGCGACTACGCCTTCCACAGCCCGGCGATGGCGCCGTTCGCCGATCAACTGCGCGCGCAGCTTGCGGACCTGACGCCGAGTCCGCGCCCGGACGCGTTCGTCTCCACGGTCTCCCCCGACGCGCCGCCCGCCGTGCTGGACGCGGACTACTGGGCGGCCAACGTCCTCAGCCCGGTGCGCTTCTGGCCGGCGGTGAAGAACCTGATCGCCAACCAGGGCGCCGACTTCGTAGAGATCGGCCCGCACCCCACCCTGGTCCGGCCACTCAGCGACGGCCTCACCGCGCTGCGCCGCCCGGGCGTCGCGGTCGGCTCGCTGCGCCGCGACGCGGACGGGCCCGCCACGCTGCTCGCCGCGCTCGCCGAACTGCACTGCGCGGGCGCGGAGGTCCGCTGGGACGGCCTGCTGCCCGGCCGGCCGACGGACCTGCCCCGGCATCCCTGGCAGCACGAGTCGTTCTGGCTGCCGGAGGTCACACCGGGCACGCAGTACGCGCCGGGCGCCGTGCCGGACGCGGTGGCGCGCCCCGCGCAGCTCGCGGTGCAGCTGATCGACGAGTCGGGCAACCCGCTGGGTCCGGCGCGCCGGGTCGACCTCGGCGGCGGCGCCCCGGGCGAGGCACCGGCCGGCGCCCTGCCCGTCCCCGACCTCGCGACTCCGGCGGGGCTCCCCCCCTCCGCCGGTGACTCCCCGGCCGTGGCCCCGGCCCCCCACGGGGCCGGCCGGGAAGTCGATCCGTCCGCCGCCGCTTCCGCGAGGAGGCGGAGCGGAGCGGCGGCGGACATCACCGCACCGCAGGAGGGCGGCGCCACGGCCCCCGGCGGTACCGCGCCGGGCGGCGGCCCGGCCGGCGGGACCGACCGGCAGCGCCGCGGCCTGATGCGCCGCACCACCGAGGTGCTGGCCTCGGTGCTCGGCCAGGACCCGGGCCGGCGCATCCCGCCCCGGCGCGGCTTCGCCGACCTCGGCCTGGACTCGCTGACCATCGTGGAGTTCGTGGACCGGCTCGGCATGGAGCTGGGCCTGGACATCCCGTTGTCCACCCCGTTCGAGCGGCCCTGCCTGGACGAGCTGGTCGACCACCTGCTGCCGCTGGTGGCGCGGCGGGAGGCCGCGTCTGCCGGGCCGGGCGAGGAGGCCGCGGCCGGCGTCGCCACGCCGCCCGAGCCGCAGCCGGCCGAGCAGCCCGCCCCCGCCGACGACCCGATCGCCGTCGTGGGCATGAGCTGCCGCTTCCCCGGCAGCCCCACCGTCGGCGACTACTGGCAGCTGCTGCGCGACGGCCGCGTCGTCATCCGGGACGTGCCGCCGGACCGCTGGGACGGTCAGGCGTACCTGTCCGACGGCGCCTGGACGCCCGGCACCATCACCTCGCTGCGCGGCGGCTACCTCGACGACGTCCGCGGCTTCGACGCGGCCTTCTTCCGGGTCTCCCCGCGCGAGGCGCGCAGCCTCGACCCGCAGCACCGGCTGTTCCTGGAGGTCGCCTACGAGGCGCTGGAGGACGCGGGCGCCACCCGGGACCGGCTGCGCGGCTCGGCGACCGGCGTCTTCGTCGGGATGAACAGCTCCGACCACTCCCAGCAGGTGGCGGGCCGGCTGCAGGACGTCGACCTGTACTACGGCACCGGCAACTCCTTCGCCGGGGCGGCCGGACGGCTGTCGTACTTCCTGGGCCTGACCGGTCCCAGCATGGCGGTGGACACCGCCTGCTCGTCCTCGCTGACCGCGGTGCACCTGGCGATCCAGAGCCTGCGCTCCGGGGAGAGCGACCTCGCGGTGGCCGGCGGCGTCAATGTGATCCTCAGCCCGGTCATCCCCGTCTCGGTGTCGGCCGGCGGCGCCCTGTCGCCCTCCGGGCAGTGCCGCACCTTCGACGACGCGGCCGACGGCTACCTGCGCGGCGAGGGTTCCGGAGCGGTCGTGCTGAAGCGGCTGTCGCAGGCCCTGGCCGACGGCGACCGCGTCTACGCCGTGCTGCCCGGCAGCGCGGTCAACCAGGACGGCGCGAGCAGCGGACTGACCGTGCCCAACGGCACGGCGCAGCGTGCGCTGATCGAACAGGCCCTGGCGCAGGCCGGACTGAGCGGTCGCGAGGTCGGTTACGCGGAGGCGCACGGCACCGGCACCCCGCTCGGCGACCCGATCGAGCTGCGGGCGCTCGCCCAGTCGCTCCGGCCCGACGGCGCCGACGGCGCGCCGCTGCTGGTCGGTTCGGCCAAGCCCAACATCGGGCACCTGGAGGCGTCCGCGGGCATGGCGGGCCTGATCAAGGCCGTCCTCGCGGTACACCACGGCCAGATCCCGCCGCACGTCGGTGTCACCACCCGGCCGACCTCGCAGGTCCGCTGGGAGGAGATGGGGCTGGCGATCGCCGAGGGCGGCGAGAGCTGGCCCGAGCCGGACCGGCGCCGCGTCGCGGGCGTCAGCTCCTTCGGCTTCACCGGCACCAACGCGCACATCGTCGTCGCCGAGCCGCCCGTCGCGCCGGAGACCGGGACCTCCGCGGCCCTCGCGCCGACGGCGGACCGGCCCGCGGACCGCTTCGCGCTGCCCCTGTCGACGGCGCAGGAGTCCGCGCTGCCCGCCGCCGCCCGGCAGTACCTCGACCTGCTGGAGTCGGCCGACGCGGACGTCCTCGCCGACCTGGCGTACACCGCGGGCGCGCGCCGCAGCCACCTGGAGCACCGGGCCGTCGCGGTGGGCCGGGACGTGGTCGCGGTCCGCTCGGCCCTGCGCGCCCTGGCCAAGGGCGGCGAGCATCCCGGCGTGCTCACCGGCACCGCCGACACCGTCCGCTCCTGCGTGTTCGTCTTCTCCGGCTTCGGCTCCCAGTGGGCCGGCATGGGCCGCCGGCTCCTGGAGAACGAGCCGGTGTTCCGGGACGCGGTGCTGGCGTGCGAGGAGGAGATGCGCAAGTGGATCGCCTGGTCGCCGCTGGCCTCGCTGCGCGGCGAGCCGGACAGCCGGCCCTTCGACGAGGGCATCCCGCAGGAACTGATCTTCGCCGTGCAGGTCGGCCTGGTGGAGCTGTGGCGCAGCTGGGGCGTGGAGCCGGCGGCGGTCGTCGGGCACAGCATGGGCGAGGTCGCCGCCGCCTGGGCGGCCGGGGCGCTGACGCTGGCGCAGGCCGCGGAGGTGCTGTGCCTGCGCTCGCGGCTGCTGGACACGCTGGTCGGCACCGGCGGCTCGGTCGTGGTCGGGCTGAGCCGTGCGGAACTCGCGCCCTACCTGGTGCTGTACGAGGACAAGCTGGGCATCGCCACCGTCAACGGCCCGCGCACCACGGTCGTCGCCGGCGCCCTCGACGCGCTGGAGGAGCTGACCGAGGAGCTGACCGAGGCGAACGTGTTCGTGCGGCGGGTGAAGGTGCCGGTGGCGCCGCACTCCCCGCTGATGGACCCGCTGCGCGAGCGGCTGGTGTCCGGGCTGGCGCACCTGACGCCGTCCGAGGCGCGCGTCCCGGTGTACTCGGCCGTGGCCGGCGGCGAGGTGTCCGGACTCGACCTGACCGCCGAGTACTGGGGCCGCAACCTGCGCGACACCGTCCTCTACCAGGACGCGGTGAGCGCGGTGGAGGACGCCGAGGAGCGGGTGTTCGTCGAGATCTCCCCGCACCCGGTGCTGGTCTCCGGCACCGAGGAGTCCCTCGCCGCGGCCGGGGCCGGACGCCCGCTGGCGCTGCCCTCGCTGGTCCGCGACGAGGACGAGGTGGGCGCGCTGCTCACCACCTTCGGCGCGCTGCACGCGCACGGCGTGCCGGTCGACTGGGCCGCGTTCGCGGGTGACGGCCGCCGCGTGGTGGACCTGCCGCTGTACCCGTGGCAGCGCAAGGAGCACCGCCTGCCGGACCTGCCGGCGGACCGCACGGGCGGTTCGGGCAGCCTGGTCGGCACCCCGGTCCGGCCGGCGCACGCGCCGTGGACCGCGCTGGTCCCGGTGAGCGTCGACGGCACCCGCAGCCCCTGGCAGACGACGGGCGAGGGATCCCGTACGGCGGTGTCGGCGGCCGCCCTGCTGGAGGCCGCGCTCGGCACGGCCGCCGCCACCGGACCGGCCGCGCCGGCGCTGAGCGGCGTGCGGTTCGGCGCCGCGCCGCGCACGGACGGCGAGAGCCGGGCGGAACTGCAGGCGGTCGCCGACACCCGGCAGGGCACCCTGGTGCTGCACTGCCTCGGCGAGGACGCGCCCGCCGAACCGGCGCTGACCGCGGCGATGGGCCTGCCGGAGGACTTCGCCGCGCCCGCCGCCGAAGCGGCGCCGCTGGCGGACGACGAGCCGCTGCGGGCCACGCTCGCCGAGGCCTTCCCGGCGTTCGGTGTGGAGTCGGCGGGCAGCGGCCGGGGCTGCGCGGAGGTCACCGTCCGGGTGCCGGACGCGGCCGCCCGGCACCGGCTGCCCGCCGAGCTGCTGCGCCTGGCCCTGCACCTGACCGCCGACGCGGCGGTGGACGGGGTCGCGGCGATCGGCTCGGTGCGGGTGAAGGCGGCCGTCGACGGCACCGTACGACTGCGCCGCGGGCCGGTGCGCCGGACGGCCGAGGGGTCGGCGGAGGCGGACGTGACGGTCCTGGACGCCGCGGGCCGGGCGGTGCTGGAGCTGACCGGGCTGCGGCCGGCCGCCGCCCCGTCGCCGACGGCCGCGGACGCGCGGCGCGACCGGCTGGAGAGCCTGCTGTACCGGATGGTGTGGACCCCGGCGGGGCAGCGCCCGGCCGGTGCCGAGCAGGACGCCGCCACGCCGCCCGCGACGCGCTGGCTGGTGTGCGGCGACACCGAGCACCTGGCCGGCGCCGTGGCGGAGCAGCTGCGGGCGGCCGGCTGCGAGGTGCGCCGGGTCCGCTCGCAGGCCGCGCCGCCGTCCGCCGATCCGCACGACCTCGCCCTGGACCCGGCCGACCGGGACGCCTGGCGGACCCTGCTCGCCGTGCACGCCAACTCGCCGACCACCGGCATCTGCGACCTGTGGCCGCTGGAGGACCTCGACTCGCGCCCGGACGGCTGGCCGGCCACGGTCGCGCTGACCGCCGCGCTCGCCGACGCCGAGGGCCCCGCGCCCCGGCTGTGGCTGGTCACCCGGCACGCGCTGCTGCCGACCGGCCACGCGGGCTACCCCGACGGCAACCAGGGCGCGCACGCCGGCCTCGGCCGGACGCTGGCGATGACCCGGCCCGACGCGTGGGGCGGCCATGTCGACCTGACGCACGGCAGCGCCGAGGAACTGCGGGTCCTGGTGACCCGGATGCTGGGCGTGCCCGGCGACGAGCACGTCCGCGTCGAGCACTCCGCGGTGCTGGTCGGCTCCCTGGTGCGCGGCGCCGCGCCGCGGCCCGCCGAGCGCAGGCCGCTGTCCGCGGACCGCTGGCACCTGGTGACCGGCGGGGGCGGCGCGCTGGCGCCGTGCGCGGTGGAGTGGCTGGTGGGCGCCGGCGCCCGGCGGATCGTCCTGGTGGACACGGACCCGGCGGACGCGGCGCGTGAGACGCCCACCGACCGGATCGCCGCCTGGCGTGCGTCGGGCGCCGAGGTCCGCACCGTCGCCACGCACGGCTCGCGCGCTGAACTGGCCGCGCTGGTCGAGGAGTTGCGTGCGGAGTGCGGGATCGCGTCGGTGGTGTGCGCCGGCTCGCCGGGGGCCGCGGTGCCGCTGGAGGAGACGACGGAGGCGCTGCTGCGCGCCGAGCTGAACCGGGGCCGGACCGCCGAGTTGCTGCACCGGCTGACCGCGAAGGACCCGGTGGGCCTGTTCGTCCTGCTGGGCTCGGTGCCGGGCACCTGGGGCGGCGCGGTCACGGGCGCCTCGGCGCCGTCGGACTGGGCGCTGCGGGCGCTGGCGGCGCGCCGCCGGGCGAGCGGCCTGCCGGTCACCCACCTGGAGCTGATGCCGCTGGCGGGCAGCGAACTCCTCGACGAACGGACGACTTTACTGCTGAAGACCAGCGGCATCGGCCCGCTGCGGGAGGAGGACCTGATCGCCGCGCTCGACCTGCTGGCCGGGGAGGACTCGGTGCACTGGGCGGTCGCCGACGTGGACTGGGAGCAGTTCCGCACGGCGCTCGCGGACGCCCCGCACCGGCGGCTGTTCGCCGAGGTGCTGGGGTCGGGGCAGCGCGAGGACGGCACCGGGTTCGTGGCCGGGCTGGACGCGCTCGACCCGGACCAGCGCCGGGACCGGACGCTGGACTGGGTGTGCGGGCAGGTCGCGGCGGTGCTGGGCCTGTCGGAGGACGAACTCCGCGCCGACCAGGGCTTCTTCGACCTCGGCATGGACTCGGTGATGTCGCTGACGCTGCGCCTGAGGCTGTCCCGGGAGCTGGATGTGGAGCTGTCCTCGACGGTCGCCTTCGAGCACCCCACCGCCCTGGCGCTGACCGCGCACCTGCTGGAACGCCTCGGTTATCCGGCCGACGCCGCGGACGGCGGCGGCCCGCACGACCCCGCGGCCGAGCCGTCGGCGGCCGAGGGCGCCGCCGACGCCTCCGACCTCGACGAGCTCGACGACGACGAACTGCTACGCCAGTTGGAGGCGGAGATCTCCGACTCGCAGAACTTCGGGTTTGAGGAGAACCGATGACGAAGAGCCCCGCCGAGCAGCCCAGCCAGGACGTCCTGCGCGGCCGGCTGAAGGACTCCCTCGGCACCATACGCACTCTGCGCGCCCGGGTTCAGGAGCTGCAACGGCCGCAGCCGCTCGCGGTGATCGGCATGTCCTGCCGGCTGCCGGGCGGCGCGAGTCCCGAGGAGTTCTGGCAGTCGCTCACCGACGGCCGCTCCCTGACGTCGCAGTTCCCCGAGGAGCGGCACTCCGTCGCCGGTTTCTACCATCCCGACCCCGATCACCCGGGCACCGCGTACACGCTGGCCGGCAACTTCCTCGACGGGCCGGTGGACACCTTCGACCCCACCGTCTTCGGCATCTCCCCGCGTGAGGCGGCGGGCATGGACCCGCAGCAGCGGCTGGTGCTGGAACTGGCCTGGGAGGCCATGGAGAACGCCTGCCTGCCGCCGGCCGAGCTGGAGGGCAGCCGGGTCGGCGTGTTCCTGGGCGCCAGCACCAGCGACTACGTGCGCATGCGGCAGCAGAAGGGCGCGCTCGCGGACGTCGACGCCTACCAGCTGATCGGCGAGCCGAGCTTCCTGGCGGGCCGGGTGTCGTACACGTTCGGCTTCCAGGGCCCCAGCATGGTCATCGACACGGCGTGCTCCTCCTCGCTGGTGGCGCTGGAGCAGGCGGTGCTCAGCCTGCGCTCGCGGGCCTGCGACATGGCGCTGGTCGGCGGCGTGAACCTGATGCTGTCGCCGTACGGCTTCGTGCTGGTCAGCAAGTTGCGCGCGCTGTCACCCGACGGCCGCTGCAAGACCTTCGACTCCTCCGCGGACGGGTACGCGCGCGGCGAGGGCGGCGCGCTGTTCGTGCTGAAGCGGCTCGCGGACGCCGAGGCGGACGGCGACCGCGTCCTGGCGGTGGTGCGCGGGGTGGCCACCGAGCACGACGGGCGCAGCAGCGGACTGACGGTGCCCAACCCGGCCGCGCAGCAGAACGTGATCAGCTCGGCGCTGAAGAACGCCGAGATCTCCGCCGAGCAGCTGTCGTACGTCGAGGCGCACGGCACCGGCACCCAGCTCGGCGACCCGATCGAGCTGCAGGCGCTGAACGCGATCACCAGTGTGGGCCGTCCGGCCGACCGACCGCTGCTGGTCGGCTCGGTGAAGACGAACATCGGCCACCTGGAGCCGGCCGCGGGCGCGGCGGGCATGCTGAAGGTGGTGCTGGCCCTGCAGCACGAGAAGCTGCCCAGGCACCTGCACCTGAACGACCCCAACCCGCAGATCCCGTGGGACCTGCTGAACGTGCGGGTGACCACCGAGGACACCCCGTGGCCGCAGGGCCCCCGGCTGGCCGGCGTGTCCAGCTTCGGCGCGAGCGGCACCAACGCGCACGCGGTGCTCGGCGAGGCGCCCCGGCCCGCGCCCCGCGAGGGCGCGCCGCGCGAGGTGGGTCTGCTCACGCTGAGCGCCAACAGCCCCGAGGCGCTGCGGGAGATGGCGCGGGCGTACGAGGCGCCGGTGCGGTCGGCCGACGCGCGCGCCCTGTCGGACATCTGCTACTCGACCCACATCGGGCGCGCCCGTATGAAGCACGGGCTCAGCGTCACCGGCGACCGCGACGAACTGGCCGCGGGACTGGCCGCGTTCGCCGCCGGGGAGCGGGCCGAGCAGGCGATCGCGCACGGCCCCGCGGGCGCCAAGGCGCGCCGGGTGGGCTGGATGTTCACCGGGCAGGGCTCCCAGTACGCCGGGATGGCCGCCCGCCTCGCTGCGACGGAGCCGGTGTTCGCCGAGGCCCTGGCGGAGTGCGTCGCGGCCCTCGACGAGCACCTCGACGAGCCGCTCGGCCCGGTGCTCGCCGGTGACGCGGCCGACGGGCGCATCGACCGCACGGGCTTCACGCAGCCCGCCCTGTTCGCCGTCGAGTACGCGCTGGCCCGGATGTGGGAGGCGTGGGGCGTGCGGCCGAGCGCGCTGATCGGGCACTCCCTGGGTGAGATCACCGCGGCCTGCGTGGCGGGGGTGCACTCGCTGAAGGACGCGGCCAGGCTGGTCACCGCGCGGGCCCGGCTGATGGAGGCGCTGCCCTCGGGCGGGGTGATGGAGACCCTGGTGTGCGACGAGGAGACGGTGCGCGCGGCGATCGCGGAGGCGGGGCCGGTGCCGGGCACGGCGGTCGCCGCGGTGAACGGGCCCACCGACGTGGTGCTGTCCGGCCCGGCGGAGGAGGTCTCCCGGGTGGTGGAGCTGCTCGCCGCGCGCGGGGTCAAGCACCGCCCGCTGAAGGTCTCGCACGCCTTCCACTCGCCGCTGATGGCGCCGATGCTCGAGGAGTTCCGGGCCGTCACCGAGACCCTGGCCTACAACCAGCCCAAGTACCCGGTCATCTCAAACGTGACGGGCCGCGAGTGGGGCCCCGACCAGCTGCGGCCGGCCTACTGGTCGGAGCACGTGCTGGCGCCGGTGCGCTTCTACCAGGGCGTGACCCGGCTGTACGAGACCGGCTGCCGCACCTTCCTGGAGCTGGGCCCCGCCCCGGTGCTGCTGGGCCTGGGCGCCCGCTGCCTGCCGGAGGACGGGGTCGCCTGGATCCCGTCGCTGCGCCGGGACCGCGAGGACGGGCACATCGTCGGCCAGGCCCTCGGCACGCTGCACCACCGCGGTGTGGCCGTCGACTGGCAGGCCGTGCACGCCGCCGAGCGGCCGCGCCGCACGTCGCTGCCCAGTTACCCGTGGCAGCGTGAGCGGTACTGGTTCAACGACGGTGACCCAGCCGCCGACCCAGCCCTGCTGACCGCCGACGACGCGCCCGGCGCACTCTTCGAGGGACACATGCTGTCCGGGCCGCCCACCTTCTCCCCCCGGCTCGACCAGCTCGACGAGGTGTTCGTGCAGACCGGCCAGGACGGCCGCCGTCAGGTGTCGGCGGGCGGGTTCTGCAACTGGGCGCTGGCCGGCGCGGCGAAGCTGCCCGGCGCGCAGCCGAGGCTGGTGGACCGCTTCGTGGTGGGCGAGCCGCTGCTGCTCGACCCCGAGCACCGGCCGGCGAAGATCCGCGTGTACGTGCTGCCGCAGGACGACGAGGGACGCTCGCTGTTCCTGTGCTTCTCGCGGCAGGGCGTGGAGTCCGCGGAGAGCGGCAGCTGGCGGCTGCACGCCCGCGGTGTGCTGGTGCGCCGCCCGCCCGCCCACGCCGGCGGCGACCTGGCGGCCATCCGCGCCCGCTGTGTGCCCGTCGGCCGGGACACGATCACCGTGCCGGGCTGGGCCGAGGCCGTCGTGGGCGAGGTGTACCAGGGTCCGGGCGAGGTCCTCGCGGAGGTCAGCCAGGCGGCGGAGCGGCTGCCCCGGGGGGCGCTGCTCGACGTGACGCTGGGCCTGCTGCGCCAGTCGGAGCACGCGCCGGAGCCGGGCGAGCCGCAGCCCACGGCGGTCCCCTCGGGCACCCGCCGCTATGTGCACGGCTGGCTGGCCCCGTCCTCGGGCGATGGCGAGCTGCGCGGCGGCCTGGAGATCCTGGGCGCCGACGGCAGCGTACTGATCGCGATGCGGGACGTGCAGCTGCGCCCGCAGGCCGCGCCCGCCGCGCCCGAACCGCCCCGCGGGGCGCACGAGGACACGGTGTGGCAGGAGGTGTGGCGGCCCGCCGACGCGGCCCGGTTCACGCAGCGCGGCCTGCGCGGCGAGCGGGTGCTGCTGCTGGGCGGTGACACGGCCGCCCGGGCGGTCACCGAGCGGCTGGTGCTGCGCGGCGCCGACGTCACCCGCACCGAGTCCAACGTCGAGGCGGCCGTACGGGCGCTCGAGGTGAACGGGACGTACCAGCACGTGGTCCTGCTGGGCGGCCTGGATCTGCCGCTGTCCGGCTTCGACTCCGGTTCGGTGCGCCAGGCCCGCGAGAGCGTCGAGCACGTCTTCCTGGCGGTGGCCCGGACGCTGGCCGAGGCGGAGGCGGAGACCCGGATCTGGGCGGTGACCCGGGGCGCCCAGTGGACCGGGACCGGGCAGCGCGAACTGTGCTTGCCGGCGGGGCCGTTGTGGGGACTGGGCAAGGTGACCGCGCTGGAGCACCCCGAGCTGTGGGGTGGTCTGCTGGACCTGGACCCGGCGGGCGACGCCGACGAGGCGGAGCAGATCGCCGGCCTGCTGGCCACCGAGACCGTGGAGGACCTCACGGCCCGGCGCGGCGAGGAGCTGCTGGTGCCGCGGCTGGTGGCGGTGCCGCAGGCCGAGGAGCCGGTCCCGCCGCGCCTGAGCGACCTGGGCAGCTATCTCGTCACCGGCGGCCTCGGCAGCCTGGGCCTGCTGGTCGGCGAGTGGCTCGCCCGGTCGGGCGCGGGCACGGTCGTGCTCATCGGCCGCACCGGGCTGCCGGACCGTTCGCGCTGGGACGCGCCGGACCTCGACGACGCGACCGGCGCGAAGATCGCGGGGGTGCGGCGGATCGAGGCCCAGGGCGCGGACGTGCGGATCGAGGCGATCGACGTGTGCGACGAGACGGCCCTGCGCTCTCTGACCGATCAACTCGGCCTGGCGGGGCGCCCGCTGCGCGGTGTGGTGCACGCGGCCGGCCTGTCGGAGCCGCAGTTCCTGCGGGAGAGCGACCCCGAGACGTACGACCGCTGCCTGCGTCCCAAGGCGGACGGCACCTGGGCGCTGCACAACGCGACCGTCGACCAGGACCTGGACCTGTTCGTGTCGTTCTCCTCGATCGCCTCGGTGTGGGGCTCGCAGCACCTGGCGGGCTACGCGGCGGCCAACGCCTTCCTCGACTCCTTCGCGCACCACCGCAAGCTGCGGGGCCTGGCCGCCACGACCGTCAGCTGGGGGCCGTGGGGCGCGCGGTCGGGGCTCGCGGACGACTCGGTGATGGCGTTCCTGCGCTCCATCGGGCTGGTGCAGCTCGATCCGGAGCACGCGCTGGAGCTGCTCGGCGAGGCCATCGCCGACGGCGTGGCGCACCGCACGGTGTGCTCGGCGGACTGGGCGCTGTTCCGGGACCTGATGGAGGCGCGCCGGGAACGGCCGATCCTCAGCGAGATACGCAGCGCGCCCGCTCAGGACGGGGGGACCGATCCCGAACTGGGCCCGCTGACGGCCAAGTTGATCGGGCTCGACCACGCCGACCGGCTCGCCGAGCTCAACGAGTACATCCGGGTACAGCTCTCCGCGATCCTGCGCATGGAGCTGGACACCCTCACCGAGGACACGCGCCTCGCCGACATGGGTCTGGACAGCCTGATGGTCATGGAACTCATCAGCCGCTGCCGGGACGACCTGCGCCTGGAGATCAACAGCCGCGACTTCTTCGCCTGCCCGGGCATCCACTGGGGTGCCCATCTCCTGGAGCTGGTCGAGCAGCGGTACCCGGCCGGCCGGAAGACGCCGGCAGCCCGGGCGTGACCGCCGGGGCCCGTCTTCCCGGGTGTTGCGGGAAGACGGGCCCGGACCCAGCAATCCGCCTCGACCACTGGAGGAACGAGCATCATGCAGCCACTGCCCGCGTCCAATCCGTCCGGCAGGGCGGATCACGACGTCGCCATCCTGGGCGCCGGCATCGCCGGGTCCGTCCTGGCCGCCATCCTGTCCCGCAACGGCGTGAAGACCGTACTGATCGACGCGGGGACGCACCCCCGGTTCGCGGTGGGCGAGTCGACGATCCCCTACACCTCGGTGATGCTGCGCATCCTCGCCGCCCGCTACCGGGTGCCGGAGATCGCCCACCTGAGCCACTTCTCCACGATGCGCTCCAAGGTGTCCTCCAACTCGGGGCAGAAGCGCAACTTCGGCTTCGTGTACCACCGCGAGGGCCAGCGTCAGGACCCGCACGAGATCAACCAGTTCGTGATCCCGGTGGCCCTGTCCACCGAGTCGCACATGTTCCGCCAGGACGTCGACGCCTACATGTACAACGTGGCGCTGAGCTACGGCACCACGGGCCGGCTGGCCACCCGGGTGACCGACGTCGCGATCGACGGCTCCGGCGTCACGCTCGCGGTGGAGAACGGGCCGGAGATCCGCGCCCGCTACATCGTGGACGCCGGCGGGCACAACTCGCCGCTGGCCCGCAAGTTCGGCCTGCGCGACGAGGTGCCGCAGCAGCGCACCCACTCGCGCACCCTCTTCACCCACATGATCGGGGTGCGTCCGTACGACGACTGCCCGGCGGCTCAGGGGCACGACAACCCCAGCCCGTGGCACGAGGGCACGCTGCACCACATCTTCGACGGCGGCTGGCTGTGGGTGATCCCCTTCGACAACCACAAGGGCGCCACCAACCGGCTGTGCAGCGTCGGCCTCACGCTGGACCCGCGCCGCCACCCGAAGACGGACACCCCGCCCGAGCAGGAGTTCGCCCGGTTCCTGGAGCGCTTCCCGGCGATCGCCCCGCAGTTCAAGGACGCGGTGGCGGCCCGGCCGTGGGTGTCCACGGGCCGGCTGCAGTACTCGTCGAAGAGAATCGTCGGCGACCGCTTCTGCCTCACCTCGCACGCGGCCGGTTTCGTGGACGCGCTGTACTCGCGCGGCCTGACCAACACCACCGACGTGGTGAACTCGCTGGCCTGGCGGCTCATCGAGGCGGCCCGGGACGACGACTTCTCCGCGGAGCGCTTCGCCCACGTCGAGACCCTCCAGCAGGGCCTGGTGCGGGCCCACGACGACGTCGTCGGGTCCTCCTTCACGTCGTTCCGCGACTACGGCATGTGGAACGCGACGTTTCGCATGTGGGCCCTGGGCACGGTGCTCGGCACCCTCAACGCCCAGGACGCGCTGGTCCGTTTCCAGCGCACCGGCGACCACATGATCTGGCGGGAGCTGGAGGCCCAGCCGCACCCGGGCGCCCTCTTCCCGGCCAGCGTCGGCTTCAACAAGATCACCGACGCGGCCTGGTCCGCCTGCCGGGACGTCGAGGCCGGACTGATGACGCCGGACCGGGCCACCGGCGAGCTGTTCGACCTGCTCCAGGACGACGGCTACGCCCCGCCCCCGTTCGGTCTGCACGACCCGGAGAACCGGTTCTACAACCCCAACCCGCCGCGGATGCTGCGCACCATGCACTGGGCCAGGCGCGGTGCGGCGGCTCCCGACACCGGGCCCATCGTGGCCAGCGCGCTGGGCGGCTTCCTGCGCTCCCGATTCCACAAGAGCGCCTGAGGGCGAAGGAGGAGAGCACCATGCCCAAGGACGAAGAGGCGCCAAGGCCGACGACGGAGAGATCGACGGACACAGCGACGGACAGCACGGGGACGCGCGGCCGCCGGTCGCGGCCGGCCGCGACCCCGAAGGACGTGCAGGCGCGGCGCGCGGCCCGCGCGGCGGACGGCAAGGACGGGCGGACGGCGCCCGGGGCGGCGGACGCGGCGCAGGACAGCGGCTGGCTGGAGGGCGCCGAGGCGGTGGGCGCGGCCGAGTCCGCGCTGCCCGACGAGCCCGAGGACATCCGGCCCGAGGACATCCGGGCGGCAGCCGCCCGCACCGAAGGCGCCGGGACCGAAGGCGGCCGCGCCGGAGCCGTCCGCGGCGCGGGCGGCGCCCTGGCGGACGGGCCGTCGCGGATCGTGGCCGCGGCGGCACCGGCGTCCCGCCACAAGGTCGCCGTGCTCGGCGCGCACCTGGGCGGCGGCATGCTCGCCGCGGTCCTGGCCCGGGCCGGCCTCGACGTGGTCCTGGTGGACTCGGCGCACGACGCCGCGATCCCGGCGGGCGAGACGACGGTCCCGTACACCGCGGAGGTCTTCGAGCTCCTCGCGCGCCGCTACGGCGTCCCGGAGCTCGCCGCGCTCGGCCACTTCGGGCAGCTGCCCGCTTCGGTGCGCGCCGGATCCGGGCTGAAGTCGAGCATCGGCTTCGTCTACGCCCGCCCCGGCGCCCGCGTCCGCCCGCACCACAAGCTGCAGTTCAACGTGCCCAGCGAGCACGGCGAGTCGCACCTGTACCGCCCGGAGGTGGACGCCTGGGTGCACCGGGTCGCCGTCGGCCACGGGGCGAAGGCGCCGCAGGGCCGTCCCGTGCTGAAGGACGTGCGGGGCGAGGCGGGCGACTTCACGGTCGAGCTGGCCGACGGCAGCAGCGTGGCCGCCGAGTTCGTGGTCGACATGTCCGGGCCGGACGCCCCGATGCTGGCCCGCCTGGGGCCGGAGCCGGCGCTGCGTCCGCTGCGCCACTCCTCCCGGGTGCTCACCGCGCACCTGCGGGGCGTACGGCCGCTGGAGCGGCGGGTGGACCCGGGCCCCGGCGGCACGGCGTGGACGGGCGGCACGACCCAGGTGGTCTTCCCCGGCGGCTGGATCCAGCTGGTGCCGTTCGGCTCCGAGCGGGACGGGGACGACGCGCTGACCAGTGTGGCGGTCAGTCTGGACACCAAGCTGTGGCCGCAGGGTTCGGCGTCCGCGGAGGAGGACTTCCAGCAGCTGGTCCGTCAGTTCCCGGACCTGGCCTGGCAGTTCGAGAAGGCGACCACGGTACGTCCGTGGACGAGCGCGGAGCCGTGGCAGTACGCGGCCACCGCGGCGGCGGGCCCCGGCTTCGTGGTCCTCGACCGCTCCGCCGTGCGCTGCGACTTCACGCTCTCCCGGGACGTCACGCTGACCGCGGAACTCGTGCACGAGGCGGCGGCGCACATCATGGCGGCGGCGGCCGAGGACGACTGGTCGGTGGCGCGGTTCACGGCCCTGGAGTCGTTCCAGGCGGCCCTGATCGAGCACAGCGAGCGGCTGCTGGGCACGGCGCTGACGGCCACCACGGACTTCCGGCTGTGGAACGCCTTCTGCCGGGTGTGGCTGCTGCACTCGATGTTCGCCGCGCTGTCCCTGAAGCGGGCCCGCAACGACGCCCTGGCGTCGGCCGGTCACCCCGGACAGTGGCGGGAGCTGGGCCGGCACCGGGGCGCGGGGCTGTGGTTCCCGGTGTATCCCGGTTTCGTCGCGCTGTTCGACGACATGGACCGGCTGGTGCGCCAGGTCGCCGACAACCGGATGGACGCGGGGGCCGCCGCCGAGCGGATCTTCGGCCAATTGCGTCAGGCCTCGTTCGTGCCGCCGCTGTTCGGCTTCGGCGATCCGACCGACCGTTACTACAACTTCACTCCCCTCAAGCGGATCAAGACTCTGCTGTGGGCCAAGCGCCGGGCCCCGCACATGGTCCGGCGGGTGCTCACGCCGGGGGCCACCGTTTCCCCCAGCGTCGAGCGGTGACCGGCCGGCCGGGCGTCACCTGACGGTGCCCCGGAGAAGCCGCCGTTCCGCGTCCGTCTGGCGGGCGGAGAGCGGAACGGCGGCTTCGCATGCGGGCGTCCGGTGGCGGCGCGGTGCGCCTCGTGTGCGGGCGGCGACTGCCGGTTCCGGCCAGCCCGCCCACCGGCGCATCCGGCGCGGCTGGACACGGCGCACGGCCAACGGAATGCTCCCTACCGGGGAGTCACCTCATGTGGAATGCTGGTAACCTTGATTTCCACATCCCATGAATTAACGGAGGGGCAATGAGTAACGGAGCCGGGAGCCCCTGCCCGAACAGCACCCGTCGCGGCGCCACGCCCCGCGCGGGCCGCCCCACGCGGGGCGGAGGCCGGCGGCCCGGTCAGAGCGGCACCAGGAACCAGATCCTCACCGCGGCTCTCGAGCTCTTCGCGGACAAGGGCTACTCGGGCACCACGATGCGTGGCATCGCCCAGCAGGCCCGGGTCGACCCGGCGCTCATCCACCACTTCTTCAACAACAAGGACGGGCTGTTCCAGGACGCGGTCTCCTCGCGCCTGGACATGTCCGCCCTCTTCGACTCCCTGACGGACGACGAGGTGCAGGCGGGCCGCCAGAGCCGCGGCGAGTGGGTCGCGCGCGCCTTCCTCTCCCTCTGGGAGGACGAGTCGACCCGGCCCGCACTGGTCGCCGTCTACCGCACCAGCCTGTCGGACGAGGCGACGGCCAAGACCTTCCGGGACCGGATCGAGTCGTCCTTCGAGGCCTGCCTGAGCCGGTTCGTCCCCGAACGGTCCGACCGCGCACCGGCGTTCACCTCGCTGGTTTCCGCGCAGCTGGCGGGTCTGGTCATGCTGCGCTACGTGCTCGCGGTGGAGCCGCTCGCCTCGCTGGACTTCGAGGAGCTGATGGACTGGCTCGCGCCTTCCATCCAGGTCCACTTCGACCGCCTGGCCGAGGAGTAGCCGCAGACGGCGGCGATCCTGCCGGCCCGTCCGCCCGCCCCGGCGCCGGTCTCGACGGCCCGCGTCGTGGCGCCCTCCGCCCGCGTCGTGGCGCCCTCCGCCCGCGCCAGGACGAAGACGCCGCGCCCGGCCACCAGCGCGGCGGCGGCTCCGGCCAGCGCGGTGGCCGCACCCGCGGCACAGCGGTCGCCGAGGACGAAGACGCCGACGACGGCCGCGAACACCGGGTTGACCAGGGTGACCGTGGCCAGCGGCGCCTCCAGGCCGGTGCGGTAGGCGCGCTGGCACAGCAGGAGCCCGCCGGGCGCCAGGCAGATCACGCCGACGGCGAGCAGGACGGCCGTGCCCGGCTCCCCCGCCCCCCGTCCGGTCAGCTCCAGCACGGCGGTCTGGGCCAGCGCGGAGGCGGCGCCGAACGCGACGCCGGCGGCGGCCGCGCAGGCCAGGCTGCTGACCGCCGCCCGGCGCGCGGCGAGCGCCGCCACCGCCAGGACGCCGAGGGCCGCGGCGGCCAGCGCCCCGACGCCCAGCGCCTCCCGTCCCTCCAGCGGACGGCTGACGCCCGCGGAGGGAACCAGCATCAGCAGCCCGACGACACCGGCCACGGTCGCCGCCGTGCCCGACCACTGCTCGGAGGTCATCCGGTGCCGCAGCAGCGGGACCGACAGCAGCGGCGCCGCGACCAGGGTGAGCACGCCCAGCATCTGCACGGCGACCAGGGAGCCGTAGCGCAGGGCCGCGGTGTGCAGCAGCGCGCCGAGCGCGTTGAGCAGGACGGCGGCCCACCACGCGGGCGAGCGGCCGAGGCTCGTGCCGCCCGGTGCGCCGGACCGCGCGGCCGTCGACCGCTGCGCGACGGCCGCGGCCGCGTACACCAGGGCCGAGGCCGTACCGAGCGCGAGAACCGTCCACACGGTGTCAGCGACTTCCTTTCGCCGCACGGGAGGCGGCAGTAGCGGAAGAAATGCGACGGGCCGGGGTGCCGCCGTCGGGCGGCGCCCCGGCCCGGACGCACGGGGATGCCGGGGCGGGCGGCGACGGCGTACGTCCCGCCCGCCCCGGGTCAGTCGCTCACGCGCCGCCCGGCACGTCGGCGACGTCCTCCGGCCGGACCTTGGGCAGCGCGAGCACCAGCAGGCAGGACAGGCCGAAGCAGCCGATCTGCCAGTACACGACCTGCTCGAAGCTGTCGCTGAAGTTGGCCTTGCGGGCCTCGGGCACGGCCGTGCCGAGCACCGCGTCCTTCACCTTCTGCTTGACGTCCTGCGGCAGCGGGCTGTTCGCCATCTCCTTCTCGATCCGCGCGCAGCTCGCGGGCGTCTCGGTGAGGTCCTTCTGGTTCATCTTGTCGTGGAAGCAGGTCTGGAAGGACGTGGTGATCTGCGTCTGCTGCGCCTCGGCCACCCCGGCGGCCGCGAGGTCGCTGCGCAGCCGGGGCACCGCCGACGCGCTGGAGTCGTCGGCGTTGGACCCGAGCAGCCCGTAGAACAGGATGCCGGCGACGGCGATACCGATGGCGATGCCGACCTGCTGGACGGTGGCGAGCATGCCGGACGCGGAGCCCGCGTTGCTGGAGCGGATGCCGGCCAGGATGATGCCGGTGCACGGCGCCAGGAAGAAACCGCCGCCCATACCGGCCACCATCAGGGAGGGGATCAGCTGGTAGCCGTGCAGGTCGGAGCCCGCCCAGTGCAGGGTGCCGATGACCCCGGCCATGCCGACCAGGAGCAGACCGGTGCCCAGGGCCAGCGTCTTCGTGCCGAGCTTCCTGACCACGGCCGCCGAGCGTGCGGAGCCGACCGCGATGAGGGCGGCGAAGCCGAGGCTGACCAGACCGGCGGAGATGGGCGTGTAGCCGAAGCCGATCTGCAGGCTCATGAAGAACGTCATGAAGAACGACGGGATGCCGGCGAAGAACACGACGCTGATGATGAGCCCGACGGTGAACGACCGCTCCTTGAACAGCCCGGTGGGCACCAGTGGGGAGCGGTCGGCCGACTTCGAGAGCTTGTTCTCGTAGAGGAAGAACTCGGCGAGCAGCACCGGGCTCAGCACCAGCAGCGCCAGGCTCCAGCCCGGCCAGTCGTGCTCACGGCCGATGACCAGCGGCAGGATCAGGCTGAACAGGCCGGCCGTCAGGATGCCGGCGCCGGTCACGTCGAGCCGCTGCGCGCCCGGTGCGGAGGACTCGGGGATCTTCGCCAGGCCCAGGCACAGGGCGATCGCGCCGATGGGCAGGTTGACGTAGAAGATCGCACGCCAGTCGGTGCCCATGATGTTCAGGTCGATCAGCCAGCCGCCGAGGACCGGGCCGAGCACGGTGCCCAGGCCGACCGAGGCGCCGTACATGGCGAGGGCCTTGGGGCGTTCCTGCTTGGAGAAGGTGACCTGGATGATCGACAGGACCTGGGGGAACATCAGGCCCGAGCACATGCCCTGAAGCACCCGGGAGGCGATCAGGAACGTGGAGCTGGGGGCCGCGCCGCACAGGGCGGAGGCGATGGTGAAGCCCAGCATGCCGATGAGGAACACCTTGCGGCGGCCGTGGATGTCACCCAGCCGGCCGCCGGTCACCAGGGTGCAGGCGAAGGCGAGCGAGTAGACCGCGACGACGAGCTGGATCTCGGCGAACGTGGCGCCGAGATCGCTCTGCAGCGACGGCAGCGCGACCATCGTGATGGTCGTGTCCAGCATCTGCATGAAGATCGCGGACAGGGTGACCGCGAGGATCAGCCAGCGCGCGGGGTTTGCGGTGGCGGACGGAGCGGGTGCGGTGCCGGGCGGAGCCGTCACGCCGGTGTCGATGGATTCCATGATTCCTCCCTGGGTCGACTGCCTTGCCCGACAGCGCCCTCAATATTTCACTCTCCAATGAAGTCTACGAGCACTGAATTCTTTTGGGCAACCGCGGCGACCGTGATCCGGACACTCGTCGTCCGCTCGACCGCCCACCGATTCTTCGGAGTTGACCTGCGACAACCCGGTGGCCAGGGCACGGACGGCCGCCACCCCGGCCACGAGGGGAGCGCCGGACGCACGGATGTCCGACACCGCGAAGAACGGACCCCGGCCGCCGCACGACGGCAGACGCCGGCACAGGGACGCCGGCACGGGGACGACGGCACTGGGACGACGGCACTGGGACGACGGCACAGGGACGACGGCGCGGAGACGCCCACACCGGGACGACGACAGGGAAATGACAGCGGGGATACGACGGCACGGTGCCGGGCGGGATCGAACGCCGATCCCGCCCAGCACCACCGCCGAACGTACGCGCGGCCCCTCAGGAAGAGGCACGGGCGCCGCCGGCGATCCCCTGCGGCGTGAGGAACGCGGCCACGACCGGAGCCAGCGCGCGCACCATCCTCTCGTCGTCCTCCGCCAGCCCGGGATCCAGCAGCCCCATACGGCGGGACGTGTTGACCCCGATGAACAGGCTGCTGATCAGCCACACCTTGATCTCGTCGGCGCCGCTGTCCGCCACCTCCCTGGGCAGCAGCGACTGGCTCAGCCGCTCCCTGGCCGCGGGCAGGTCCGCCGCGGACCGCAGGACGCCGAGGATGCGCCGCTGCTGCACCGGGTCGTTCCAGTCGGCGACGGCGTGCCGCATCAACCATTCCGCGGCGTCCGGATCGCCGCGCTCCATCGCCTCCCGGATCGCCTCGGCGGGTCTGACCGTCTCCTCGACCACAGCGCTGTAGAGATCCTCCTTCGAGGCGAAGTAGTGCCCGATCAGTGCGGGATCACAGCCGGCGTCGGCTGCGACGGCCCGCAGGGAGGTGTTGCTGTACCCCAGTTCGGCGAAGAGGTCCGCCGCCGACCTCATGATCGCGCGGCGGGTTTCGGATGCGCCTCTAGCGTTTGCCACGGCGGCACTTCCTCTCGATCCCGAGTCCCCCGAAGGACGCGCGACGCGAATTCATCTTGGCGTGAAGTCTACGTTCAGTGACTTCTTCGGTCAAAGCTTTGCGCCGCGCGTAGACCGCTTGCAGGCGCCACTCCCCGGCTGGCCTGCGCTTCGACCGCGGATGCCGGCGGCACCCCTGCCACGAACCCCGAACGGCCGGACTCTACCCCCACCCCCAGGGCAATTCAACACCCATTGAAATCATCGTTCGTTGAGCTTAGGCTCGCGATGGGCTTCCGCCCCCGTCGGGCCGTACGACACGCGCATTTTCCGTCCAGGGAGAGGCACTTGCCGGTGACGAATCAAACAGAGCAGCTCGACCGGGTCGTCATACGCTTCTCGGGCGACTCGGGCGACGGTATGCAGCTGACAGGTGATCTGTTCACCTCCGAGACGGCGTCGTTCGGCAACGACCTGTCGACGCTGCCGAACTTCCCCGCCGAGATCCGCGCTCCCGCAGGCACCCTGCCGGGCGTGTCGTCGTT
>NZ_JBIRUY010000054.1:0-50402 GCF_044335305.1 Streptomyces sp. NPDC020490
GACGCCAACACCAAGCCCGCATCAGTCACTACAAACGACGCGGACACAGTCTCCGACCTGGCCATCAGTCACACCAAGCACCGTTGCAGTACTAACAGCACGCCTGTCCGAAGTGTGACGCGCAGCCCGGCTCGCCGTGCCGCTCGCGCGGCGGCGCGGTCGCCGGGCACGCAGCCGGCAGAAGGCATGGGCTCACGTCACCGACAACGTCCTCCTCAGCGAGCGTCCCGCCGAGGCCGAGGACCGCGTCGTTCCCGGGCACTGGGAAGGCGACCTCATCATCGGGCTGAAACGCTCGGCGATCGGGACTCTCGTCGAGCGCACCACCAGGTTCACCATGCTGGTCCACCTGCCGCGCGAGGAGGGCTACGGTGTGGTCGCGCGCATGAAGAACGGACCCGCTCTGGCCGGATACGGCGCCATCACGATGAAGAACGCCGCCGCAGTTCCTCTCGCTCGGCGCTGGTCAGCTCGCCGCCCTGCTCCTCGCCCCGATCGGCCTTGGCCTTGCGGTACCAGCCGCGCAGGGACTCGGAGCTGATGCCGAGTTCCCGGGCGACGGCGGTGACCGTCTTGCCCGAGGAGTCGACGAGCGCGATGGCGTCACGTTTGAACTCCTCGGTGTACCGCTTCGTGTACTTGCTTCCCACCTGGTGCTACTTCCTCTGGAACCTCAGGTCCCAGTCTCCAGGTGTCCACGATCAAGGGGAAGCTTCACCTTGTGGCAAGGCGATCAGACCAGCGGGATGATCACCTCGTCCTCCACGGGCGGGTCGACCTCCTGCGCGCGGTTGCCGGTGGCGGCGTGGCAGCGCAGCCGGATCGCCTCGGGGGTGACGTCCAGGCGCAGGAACTGCTTGAAGAACGGCGGGCTGTACGTCGCCGAGCCCGGCGAGAACAGCCGTGTGTAGAGCTTGCGCACCGGGAGCCGGAACCGTGAGGTGCGGTCGGGACGGCCGCCCGCGCCCAGCAGGCTCGCCAGCAGACGCATCCGCCGCGTCACCCGCACCGGGCCGCCCGGCGCGCGGGTCGGCGGGATGCCCAGGCGCTCCGAGACCACCGCCGTCGCCTCGGCCTCGGTGAGGGCGAAGAGGCGGCGCAGCCGCAGCCGGCGGCCGTAGAGCGCGCTGTAGAAGGCGAGGGAGTCACCGCGCAGCGGATAGCAGCGGAAGTCCCGCTCGGTGACGCCTGCGATGCCGACCCGGGGGATGGTGTGGGTGGCGTGCATGAACGCCCCGCCGCCGCCCGAGACGACGTACTGCACGGTGCGGCCGTCCACCTGGACCGGGTAGCGCTGGTAGTTGTGGATGTCGCCGCCGATCGCGGCCACGTAGCGGTGCTCGGGCGCACGGACGATGTCGTCGACGGTGCCGCCGCCCTCGATGGGACAGGGGTGGTGCTCGCCGTCCACGTACAGGGGCGAGCCGGTGATCAGGATCTTCGGGCGGGGTCCCTCGGACACCTCGCGCAGCCATGCGCCCTGCTCGGCGTCGAGGGTGCCGAGCAGTCCGGTGTCGATGCCGACGATCCGCACCGGCCCGGCGTCGATGGCCCAGTACGGGCCCGGCTGGACGGCCTGCTGGTCGGCCGACGACCGCAACTCTCTGGCCTTTTCCAGTTGCTGACTGTCCGTCGGGCGGGGCCGGTGCCACAGGAGTGAGCGCAGCCAGGCGCGGGTGAGCGGGCGCGGCGCCGGCTCGGGGGCGAGGGGCGGGGCGTCGTCGCAGAAGACGCGCATGAAGGCGCCCAGATCCTCGTACCAGTCGTGGTTGCCGGGTATCGCGTATATCGGCGCCCGGTAGTGCTGGTAGGGGCGGAAGAACTTGGTGTCGTAGTCGTCCGCGCTGCCCACCGGGTAGATCACGTCGCTGGCGATGACGGCGAAGTCGGTGCCCCGGCCGACCTTCAGCAGGCCCGGCACGACCGCGTACTGGGAGTCGTCGCCCTCGCCGGTGTCCCCGACGACCAGGAAGGAGAAGCGGTCCGGGCCGTCACGCCGGATCACCTTGTCGGCCGGTGCGCCGGCCGCCGCCCGCTGGGCCACCCAACGGCTGCGGGTACGGCCCGTGGGATCCCCGAACCAGGAGGCCAGCACGCCGTTGCGGGCGGCCCACAGCGTCTTCGGGCTGAGCCAGGAGAGCTTCTCGACCTTGTGCGGCATCAGCCGCTGGTAGTCGCCGCGTTCCGCGGTTCCCCAGCCGGCGCCCGCGGCGGTATCGCGTGAAGAGTCAGACACCGGTGCACGGTAACAACGAGCGCAGCCGGTGATCGAGGCCGGTCAGGTATCAACTCGGGTGCTTACGCTTGCGTTTGGCTGCCCGTCAGGGAGCGATGATCTTGATGCCGCTCATCCAGCCGTGCCCCTCGGGCCGTGTCTGCAGCGCCATGTGCAGCAGCTGGAAGCCCTCCAGTTCGCGGGCGTGGTGCAGTCCGCCGACGTCCACGGGGTTCAGGCCCCCGGAGGAGGCGAGTTCGGCTACCCGTGCGCGGGCGCCCGCGTCGTCCCCGGCGATGAACACGTCCAGCGGGATCCCGGCGACCTCGCCCGCCACCAGGGTCCCGGCGAACGTGGTGTTGAAGGCCTTCACCACGTCGACTCCCGGTACGGCCGCCGCGGCGATCTCCTCGGCCGCCGACGAGCCCGCCGGCACGGTCAGGGAGTCGAAGGTCGAGAAGTCCACCGGGTTGGAGATGTCGACGACCGTCTTCCCCGCCAGCCGCTGCCCGTAGGAGGCCACGACCTCCTTGGCGGCCTCGAACGGCACGGCCAGCACCATCACGTCGGCCTCCCCGACCGCGTCCGCGTCGGCGGCCGCCGCGTCCCCCGCGGACACCCGGCGGCCCAGTTCCTCGGCCAGCTCCCGCGCCCCGGCGGGATCCCGGCCGACCAGCCGCACGGAGTGCCCGCCGGCCAGCGCCCGTGTGCCGATCCCGCCCGCCATTTTCCCGGTGCCGACGATGAAGACCCGCATGGACCGCGCCCTTCCTGCGTGACGAACGACGCGAACCAGCCTGGATCCCCTCGAACCGGACGGCCCACCGGGAGTGGCGGACTGCCGGTCAGGGGCCGGTCAGGGCCGTCCGCTCGGCCTCCTCCAGCCAGCGCAGGTACCAGCGGGCGAACGTCAGCGGTGTGCCGTCGTCGTCGAGGAGCGGGGCGAGGCCGGCGCCGTCCGCTCGATGATCGGACCAGACCGTTCCCCGGCGGGTGCCGCTGACGATCAGCCACTCCCGCAGGGCGCAGCCCAGGTGACAGATCGCGACGGCGCCGGCGGTGCGCTCCGGGGCGAACATGACGGCCGCCCACTTTTCCTCCCACGCATCCATGGCCTCGTCGAAGTCCTCGGCGTCGGCGAAGTCCTCCTCCTCGGGGCACTGGGAGAGCAGGCTCTTCAGCACTTCGGGGTCCGGGCCGTGGTCCGGGAACGGCTCCGCGAGCCTGCCGAGGTCGGCCAGGTCCGCGCCGTCGCCCTCCCAGCGCCAGCGGTCCCGCACGCGCCGCACCGGGAACACGCCGTACGCGGGCCCGGCGCCGCCCGCGCCGACGTGGAGCAGGAAGTCCCGGTACTCCTCGGGCAGCCGCACCCCCGTCTGCGTCTCGAGTTCGGCCAGCTCGGCGGGCGCGAGCGGTTCCTCGAGCACCCACTTGTGTCCCAGTGCCCCGAAAACCTTGCCCCCGGCTGCTGCCGCGCCCGCCGCCGCGACGCGCTCACGCACGCCCGTCCACCACTGATCGGTCATGGGACAGACCGTACGCGCCGCCACTGACAACCGGCCCCGGCGGCCCGCCCGCGCCCAGCCTGCGCCCCGCCGGGCGGCCCGCTCGCGCCCCGGTGGACGGTCCGCTCGTGCCCCGCCTGCGCCCCGGCGGAAGGCGCGCCTGTGCCCCGCCGGGCGGCCCGCTCGCGCCCGTCGGAGGGCCCGCCCGCGCCCCGCAGGGAGGCGGGTTCCGGCCGAGTCCGGGCGGGCCGTCCCTGGTCAGCGGGGTGCCCTGCCCTTCCGGTGCGCGGACAGAGGGATAACCCTCGAATGCCAGGAGCAGGGCTGACATGACCTGGTCAATCCTGCCATCCTCAACTGCCGCGCACCCCCCATGTGCCCGTCGCACCGTCACGGTCCCGCACAGCTTGTCTCGTCCCGGTCAGTACACCCGTCTGCCCGGTCTGTTCCCGGCCGCCCCCGCGGCCGTCGCAGTAGGAGAACGAGTGAGACGCATTCCCCGCAAGCGCGTCGCGGTAGGAGCCCTGGTCTCCACCGCAGCCATGCTCGCCGTCGGCATCCAGTCGGTCCCGGCGACCGCCACGCCGGCCGCCGCCCACCCCAGCCCCCTGCGCACCGGTGGCCTCGAGGCCAAGCTGACCCCGGCCCAGCGCACCGCGCTGATCAAGAGCGCGGAGAAGAAGACCGCCGCCACCGCGCGCACGCTCGGCCTGGGCGCCAAGGAGAAGCTCGTCGTCAAGGACGTCGTCAAGGACAACGACGGCACCGTCCACACCCGTTACGAGCGCACCTACGCCGGCCTCCCGGTCCTCGGCGGCGACCTCGTCGTGCACACCCCGCCCGCCTCCAAGGCGTCCGGCACGGTCAGCACGACCTTCGCCGGCAAGCGCACCATCAAGGTCGCCTCCACCGCCGCCACCCTGACCAAGGCGGCGGCCGAGACCAAGGCGCTGAAGACGGCCCGCGCGCTGGACGCCAAGCAGCCCGCCGCCGACAGCGCCCGCAAGGTGATCTGGGCGGGCAACGGCACCCCGAAGCTGGCCTGGGAGACCGTGGTCGGCGGCCTGCAGGACGACGGCACACCGAGCCGGCTGCACGTCATCACCGACGCCACCACCGGCAAGGAGCTCGGCCGCTACCAGGACATCAAGACCGGTACCGGCAACACCCAGTACAGCGGCACCGTGACGCTGAACACCACGCTGTCCGGTTCGACGTACCAGCTGTACGACACCACGCGCGGCGGCCACAAGACGTACAACCTGAACAACGGCACGTCGGGGACCGGCACCCTGATGACCGACTCCGACGACGTCTGGGGCACCGGTTCCGGTTCCAACACCCAGACCGCGGGTGCGGACGCCGCCTACGGCGCGCAGGAGACCTGGGACTTCTACAAGAACACCTTCGGGCGCAGCGGCATCAAGAACGACGGCGTGGCCGCCTACTCGCGCGTCCACTACAGCAGCGCGTACGTCAACGCGTTCTGGGACGACAGCTGCTTCTGCATGACCTACGGCGACGGCTCCGGCGGCACCCACGCGCTGACCTCGCTGGACGTGGCCGGCCACGAGATGAGCCACGGCGTCACCTCCAACACCGCGGGCCTGAACTACTCCGGTGAGTCGGGCGGCCTGAACGAGGCCACCTCCGACATCTTCGGCACCGGCGTGGAGTTCTACGCCAACAACTCCACCGACGTCGGTGACTACCTCATCGGCGAGAAGATCGACATCAACGGCAACGGCACCCCGCTGCGCTACATGGACAAGCCCAGCAAGGACGGCTCGTCCGCCGACAGCTGGTACTCCGGTGTCGGCAACCTTGACGTGCACTACTCCTCGGGCCCGGCGAACCACATGTTCTACCTGCTGTCCGAGGGCAGCGGCAGCAAGACCATCAACGGCGTCACGTACAACAGCCCGACCTCCGACGGTGTCGCGGTCGCCGGGATCGGCCGGGCCGCGGCCCTGCAGATCTGGTACAAGGCGCTGACGACGTACATGACGTCCACCACCAACTACGCGGGCGCCCGCACCGCCGCCCTGAACGCCGCCGCCGCGCTGTACGGCACCAACTCCACGCAGTACGCCGGAGTCGGCAACGCCTTCGCCGGCATCAACGTCGGCAGCCACATCACCCCGCCCAGCAGCGGCGTCACGGTGACCAACCCGGGCAGCCAGTCCTCCACCGTCGGCACCGCGGTGAGCCTGCAGATCTCGGCGAGCAGCACCAACAGCGGCTCCCTGAGCTACGCCGCGAGCGGCCTGCCCACCGGCCTGTCGATCAACAGCTCCACCGGCGTCATCTCCGGCACCCCGACGACGGCGGGCACCTACAGCACCACCGTCACGGTGACCGACTCCACCGGCGCGACCGGCACCGCCTCCTTCACCTGGACGGTCAGCTCCGGCGGCGGCGGCACCTGCACCTCGGCCCAGCTCCTGGGCAACCAGGGCTTCGAGTCGGGCAACACCACCTGGACCGCCTCCAGCGGTGTCATCACCAACTCCACCGGCGAGTCGGCCCACGGTGGCTCGTACTACGCCTGGCTGGACGGCTACGGCTCCACCCACACCGACACGCTGTCGCAGTCGGTGACCGTCCCGAGCGGCTGCAAGGCGACGCTCACCTTCTACCTGCACGTCGACACCGCGGAGACCACCACCAGCACGCAGTACGACAAGCTGACGGTCACCGCCGGATCGACGACCCTGGCGACGTACTCGAACCTGAACGCCGCCTCCGGCTACACCCAGAAGTCGTTCGACCTGTCCTCCTTCGCCGGCTCCACCGTCACCATCAAGTTCAGCGGCGTCGAGGACTCCTCGCTCCAGACCAGCTTCGTCGTGGACGACACCGCCCTGACGACCAGCTGATCCACCGCACACGCACACGCACACGCACAAGGACCTCACCCCGCACCGCGGGGTGAGGTCCTTCGCGTCGGCTTCGCGTCGGCTTCGCGTCGGCTGCGGTTCGGCTTCGGGTCAGTTCAGCGGGTCGAGCGTCAGATGGGCCTGCTGGGGGCTGCCGTCGTGCACCAGCGACTCCTGGTTGCCGACGTCGTCGAAGGCGAACGCGTAGGCCTTGCCGTCGGCCGTCTGCGCGTGGATGGCCCGGGCGTAGTGGTTGGTCACCGTGTCCTGGTAGAAGTTCGCGGTGGTGGTGTCCGGCTGGTCGGGGTTGACCAGCAGCGTGGAGCGGTTGAAGCCCGCGCACAGGGTGCGGGAGATCGGGCCGCGCACCTGGTCGTTGGGGGCGTCGAGCAGCTTGTGGCAGCCGAAGACGCTGTCGGCGTCCGGCTTCTGGAAGCTGGTCACCACCGCGCCCGAGGCGTCGGTGAAGTTCATGACGCCGCCCGACACCCGGCCGTAGTACTTGGTACCGGGCCGGTCGGCGAACGGGGTGACCGTCAGCGTCGACGTCGTGTACTTCTGCCAGACACGGTTCACGTAGTCGTCCATGACGGTCGCCGGGAGCGCGCCGGTCTCCAGACCGTGTCCCGGGGACAGCGCGCGCAGCACGGTGCCGTCGGAGCGGGTCTGGATCAGGCCGGCCCAGCCGCCGGGCTGCCCGCGCAGGGCGGTGAAGAAGCCGTTGTAGCCGCCGGACTTGAGGTGGCCGGTGGTGGCCGTGGTCCCGTCGGAGCGCTGCACACCGACCGCGTAGGGCACGGAGAACATGTCCACCTGCGTGCTGTTGATCCACAGCCCGGAACCGTCGAGCGTGTACTCGGACCAGTTGAACAGGATGTCGCGGTTGGGGTCGCTCGGGTTCTGCACGGCGGGCTGCACCAGACCGCCGGTGGTGAGCTTGAAGACGAGCTTCTGGCCGTAGGAGAAGTAGATGCGGCCGGAGAATCTGGGGATGCGGATCGTCGTCGACTGCCCGGCCGCGGGGCCGGGGATGGCGGCGTCGGGCGCGGGCGTCGGCGGGTTGCCGCCCGCGGGCCAGGCGTGGAACGTGCCGGCCGCGTCCGCCCAGCCCTGCTGTCCCGTGCTGAGCTGGGTGCCGAGGTCGTAGATGTAGACGGGCTCGCCGCGGCCGGAGTTGTTCGTCACCGTCAGGGGGATGGTGTCGGGCACCGCCGCCTCGGCGGTCGAGGGCGAATGGACCGCGAGGACCGCGCCGAGCAGCGCGGTCGCCGCGGCCGGTGCCAGGAGCCGGCGCAGGGGCTTTCTGAACACGCTCCACCTCCGTGGGGGTTCACGAGTTGTGGGGGGATCTCACGAGGCGCGGGTCCGCAGTGGTCCGTACCTTCATGAGAGCGCTCTCAAAGTGGCACCCAGGCGCGTGCATGTCAAGAAGATGAACCATGGGGGCGGACGGCGCCGGGCCGGCGCCGCGGTCCGCCCCGGTCCTCAGAAGGTGCGCTCCAGCAGGTCGAGCAGCACGGCCCAGTGCCGCTCGGCGCCCTCCTTCTGGTACGCGGCCGTGTCGGCCTGCGTGTAGCCGTGGCGGGCGCCCGGGTACACCTCGCAGCGGTGCCGCACGCCCGCCGCGGTCAGCGCGTCTTCGAGGATCTTCATCTGCTCGGGCGGCATCGAGGGGTCGTCGTCGGCGTGGCCGAAGTACAGCTCGGCGGTGATGTTCCCGGCCGCCAGGTGCGGGCTGTCCGGCGCGTCCGTGGCCAGCTGTCCGCCGTGGAAGCCGGCCGCGGCCGCGACCCGGTCGGGGTACGCGCCGGCGGTGCGCAGTGCCAGCCGGGCGCCCATGCAGTAACCGGTCAGCGCCACCGGGCCGTCGGCGACCAGCGGGGAGTCCGCCATCCAGCGCAGGTACGCGCCCGCGTCGCGCATGGCGAGGTCGGGCGTCAGCGACCGCATCACCGGGCTGATCTGCTGCCAGATCTCCGGCCGCGCGGCCGGGTCGATGAACTCGGGCAGGTCGAAGACGGGCGTGCGGCCGTGCCGGTGGAAGACGTTCGGCAGCAGGACCGTGTAGCCCGCGCTGGCGAGCCGGTCGGCCATCGACCGCAGATGCGGCCGGATGCCGAAGGCGTCCATGAACAGCAGGACGCCGGGGTGCGGGCCGCCGTCGCCGGGATGCACCAGATAGGCGTCGGCGACGCCGTCCTCGGTGGGGACGTCCACGGCTGTTCCCTGTACGGAGGTCATGAGGGGCTGCCTCTCTGCGGTCGACGGCGTAAGCGCGCACCACCGGCCCGACCTGGGCCGGATGATCGAACGCCCATGTTTCCACGGGGCGAGACGCCCGCTTCGTCCGCCCCCGGGTCTCACTCGAACCGTGTCGCGTCCCCCGCGCCGCGCCGTACGATCTCCGCCTCGCCGCCCGAGAAGTCGATCACCGTCGTCGGCTCGGTGCCGCACTCGCCGGAGTCGACCACCGCGTCCAGTACGTGGTCCAGCCGGTCCTTGATCTCCCAGCCCTGGGTCATCGGCTCCTCCTCGTCGGGCAGGAGCAGCGTGCTGGACAGCAGCGGCTCGCCCAGCTCGGCGAGCAGGGCCTGGGTGACGACGTGGTCGGGGATGCGCACGCCCACCGTCTTCTTCTTGGGGTGCTGTAGGATCCGCGGCACCTCCCTCGTCGCGGGCAGGATGAAGGTGTAGCTGCCGGGTGTGGAGGCCTTGATCGCCCGGAACACGTCGTTGTCGATCCGCACGAACTGACCGAGCTGCGCGAAGTCCTGGCAGACGAGGGTGAAGTGGTGCCGGTTGTCCAGGTGGCGGATGGAACGGATGCGGTCCACCCCGTCACGGGTGCCCAGCCGGCAGCCCAGCGCGTAGCAGGAGTCGGTGGGGTACGCGATGAGGGCGTCCGCGCGGACGAGGGCGGCGATCTGGCCGATGGTGCGCGGCTGGGGGTTGTCGGGGTGGACGTCGAAGTACTTGGCCATCTACCGAGCTTATGCCGTCCGCGCACGCGGACCGCACACGGACGGCCCCGGACGCGCTGCGCTCGCGGGGGCGGAGGGGCCGCGCGGGCGTGGTGGGCGGGGCCGTGCTGGGGGCGTCCGTCGAGAGTCGATGTGGGTTGTGCCGGCGTGTACGGACGTGCACGGACCCGGTTGTGCCGTCAGGGGGCGGTGGGGCTGCCCGCCCGTCGGGGCCGTCGGAATTGTGCCGGTGGGACCGGGCGGGCTGCACCGACGGTGTTCGTGCAGGTGGGCGCCGACCCCGCCGCGTAGTCGGGGGTCGACCGGGACGCGTCGTCAGGGGGCGGGCGCGGTCGCGGCGTCGGGTGTCGGGCGGGTCGTGTGGGGTAACGTCCCCGAGCGATGTGCCGAGGCCGACGCGCTGGACGAGGAGAAGCCCGACATGGCTGGCCGCGAGGACGGGACCCGTACCACGGCGGTGACGCAGGACGACGGCCCGGCGTGGGCGCAGCAACTGCTCGACCACCTCAGGCCCACCGGACGGGACGTCCGCAAGGTCGTCGCCTGGCTGGCCGGCGCCGTGCGGGGCACCGCCTGTCTCCAGGACGGCTCCGGCGCCCTCCTCGCCGGCACCCCGACGCCGCTGGAGAAGGACCTGACCGCCGACATCGTCTCCGGCCGGATCGCCTCCGCCGCGTGGGACGGCCGGGGGCGCCACCTGCGCCTGGTACGGGTCGCGCGGCCCCGGCCCGCGTCGGCCGGCGTGCTCGTGGCCTCCCGCGAGACCCCCTTCGACCGGCGGGCCTCCGACATCGTGACGTACACCGCCCAGGTACTGGAGGTGCTGCTCAGGGCGCGGGAGACGTCCGCCGCCGGACGCCGGCTGGAGCGGGCCGCCGCCGATCTGCGCCTGGCGATCCTGCAACTGCTGATGGTGGAGGACCCCGTCTCGGCGCGCCGGGTGGCCGCGGGCTTATGGCCCGGTCTGCTCGACGCGGACACCGCGTGCGTGTACGTGCTGGAGGGCCACGTCGACGACCGCGACCGGACCGCGCAGGAGTGCATCGAGGCGACGGGCGAGCGGGTGCTCGTCGTGCGCTGCCCCGCCATGGACGCGCACGTCATCGTCCTCGCTCCGCACGACACGGCCGCCGACGAACTGCGCTCCCTGATCGGCCGGCGGCCCGGCACCTTCCTCGGCGGCAGCGCCCCGCAGAGCCTCGCCCGCACCGCCACCGCCTACGGTCAGGCCGTCAGCGCCCTGGCCGTGGCCCGCTTCCGGCCCGACCGGCAGGCCGTGTACGCCGAACGCACCCACCCCGAGCGGCTGATGGACCCGGCCGCGCTGCAGCACTGGACCGCCGGGGTGCTGCGCCCCCTGGACGGCCTGGCCCACCACACCCGCGCCGAACTCCTCGCCACCACGCGGCTGGGCCTGGAGTTCACCGCCGTCAGCGCCGCGAAGGTGCTCGGCGTGAGCCGGAACACCGTCCGCGCCCGCATGGAGCGCGTGGAGACCCTGCTGCGGACGGACTTCTCCGACCTCGCGGTCCGCGCCGTCGTCCACCTGGCGCTGAACGCGCACGCGGGCCTCACCGAGGCGCCGCCGCGGGCCGGCGCCGACGCCGCGGCCCGGGTCCGGCTCGGCGACCTGCTCGCCGGCGCCGCCCTGCGCACCTGGGCCGACGACCTGCTCGGACGCCTGGCCGCGGACAGCCGCGACCTGCGTCGCACGCTGCGCACCTGGATCGCCGCCGGAGGCAACGCCGAGCGGGCCGCGCAGACCCTGGGCGTGCACGCGCAGACCGTGCGCGAGCACGTCCGCAGCGCGGAACCGGTGCTGGAACGCCAGCTCCTCGCCGCCGGCAGCGACCTCTACGAGGTGGTCCTCGCCCATCTGGCCCTCGGCGCCCTCGAACCGCCCGCCCTCCACGGGGCATAACCGGGCGATCGGGACTCACTTGTGCACAGGTGAGTCCCCGGGACGCCGGGGCGGGCACCGGCACGATTCACAAAGCCCGGACCAGCGACGTAGGTTCGACGGGCCGCGGGGGCGCGACCGGAACGGGGGACTGGTCGGCCCCCCGCGGTCTCATCCGCGCAGCCGCACCGGGATCTCCTGCCAGCCGGACGCGATGAAGGACGGCACCTGCCGCAACTCCCGCTCGTCGACGGCCAGTCGCAAGCCGGGGAAGCGGTCGAAGAGGGCGGGCAGCGCGGTCAGCGCCTCCACGCGGGCGAGCGGAGCGCCGATGCAGCGGTGCACGCCGATGCCGAACGCCAGATGGTCGTCGGCGCCGCGGGCCGCGTCGAAGTCGTCCGCGGCCGGCCCGTAGCGCGCGGGATCGAGCCCCGCGGCGGCGTACGTGGTGATGATCGCGTCGCCCGCCGCGACCGTGACGTCGCCGACGGCGATGTCGCTGACGGCGAACCGCAACGGCAGCGCGGCGATGGACGGGTGCACCCGCAGCGTCTCGTCGACGACCGCGTCCCAGCCGATCGCCCCGGCCCGTACGGCCGCCAGCTGCTCCGGGTGCGTCAGCAGGGCGACCACCGCGTTGCCGATGAGGTTGACGGTGGTCTCGAAACCGGCGCCGATCACCAGCAGCAGCGTGTACAGCAGTTCCTCGTCGCTGAGCCGGTCGCCGTCCTCGTCGCGCACCCGGATCAGCTCGGTGGTGAGGTCGTCGCCGGGGTGCCGGGTGCGGTGGGCGATCAGCGCGGGCAGCACCGTGCCGATCTGCCGCTGCACCGAGGCGGCGTGCTCCGGACTCGGGTCGGAGGTGTCCATGATGGCGGCGATCAGACGGGCGGTGTCGTCGACCAGTTCGTCCGGCACGCCGAACAGTTCGCAGATGATCCGCATCGGGAGCGGATGCGCCAGCGCCGCCTTGACGTCGACCACGTCCGTGCCGGAGGCCGCCATGGCGTCGAGCAGGTGCGTGGTGATCGCCTCGACGCGCGGACGCATGACCTCGGTGCGCCGGTGCGTGAAGCTCGGGGCCACCAGCTTGCGCAGGCGGGCGTGGTCGGCCCCGTAGGTGGACAGCATGTTGACCACGCCCACCCAGCCCAGGATCCAGCCCCAGGAGGGGTGTTCGCCGATCTCCGGCCACAGCTTCCAGTGCCGTCGCGGGTCCTTGCTGACCCGGGGGTCGAGGATCAGGTCCTTGAGGGTGTCGTAGCCGGTGGGCGCCCACGCGGGTATGCCGCCGGGCAGCTCGACGGGCACGATCGGGCCGAGGGCGCGCAGACGGGCGGTCTCGGCGGCGATGTCGGCGCCGAACGGATCGAGGGCGACGCGGTCGGTCACGGTCACGACGGATCTCCAGGATGGTCACGGTCCGCGGCCCCTCGCGGAGACGCTCGCAGGACAGTACACACCGTGGTCGATCACTCGCGCCGGGTTGAGCTGAATTTAGCCGCCAGGATTGCCGATTCCTGATCGTTTCCGTGCTGGAGCCTGAACTGCCGTTCCGGTGCGGCCAGTTGGCGGGACGCATCGGTACGGCGGGGGACCGTCAGCCGTTCGGGACGATCACCGCGTCCGCTGATCGTCCCGGCGTGCAGCCGCTCGTAGGCGAGCGGGGCGTCGTCCAGGGAGAAGGTCTCCGTGTGCACCGACACCGCGCCGGAGCGGGCCAGCGCGAACACCTCGATCAGCTCGCTGCGGCTGCCCCAGTAGGGGGAGCTGACCGACACCTCGAACGGCAGGTGCCCGAAGCCGACGGGCAGTGCCGCGCCGGCGATGCCGACGATGGAGATGTCGCCCTCGACGGCCGCGACGGCCGCCGCGGTGGCGACGGTGGGCTCGGCACCGACGAAGTCGAACACCGCCTCCGCGCCGACGCCGCCGGTGATCTCGCGGACCGCGCCGGCCGCGGCGGCGTCCGACAGCACCGTCTCGTGCGCGCCGACCTCGCGGGCCAGCCGCAGCTTGTCCTCGCTCACGTCGAGGGCGACGACCCGGGCCGGGGTCAGCGCCCGCAGCAGCTGGACCGCGACGTGCCCGAGCCCGCCCGCGCCGATGACGACCGCGGTGGTGCCCGGGACCAGCTTGGGCAGCGCCCGCTTGACGGCGTGATACGGCGTCAGGCCCGCGTCGGTCAGCGGAACCGCCGCGACGGGGTCGAGCCCCTCCAGCGGCACCAGGTGTCGCGGGTCGTCCACGAGCAGGTACTCCGCCATGGAACCGGGCCTGCCGAGCCCCGGCGGGAAGATGCGCAGCTTCTCGGCCCGCAGGCAGTAGTTCTCCTTTCCCTCCGCACACTTGACGCAGGTGCCGCAGCCCCAGGGCCCGTACACCGCGACCGCGTCGCCCTCGCGTACACCCAAGGCCCCGGCGCCCAGCGCCACGACCGTGCCGACGCCCTCGTGGCCGAGGGTGAGCGGGAGTTCGTACGGGAAACCCTCGGCGGGCCAGCTCATCACCGCGATGTCGGAGTGGCACACGCCGGCGGCGGTGACCTTCAGCAGGACCTGTCCGGGACCGGGTTCGGGATCGGCGAGCCACTCGCGCACGGTCCGGCGGTAGGCGAGCAGCGGCGGCTCCGCCGGGGGCCGGGCGCGCAGCAGCGCGTTGATGCGGTCGCCGTCGCCGCGCACGAAGTCCAGGGCCGCGTCCTCCTTGCCGGTGAAGTACCTGCTGAAGGTGCGGCGCGTGACGTCGGCCCGCTCCGCGATCGCCTCCACCGTGGTGGCCGCCAGCCCGCGCTCGAGGATGAGGTCGAGAGCGGCCCCCGCCAGCGCGTTGCGGGTCTGCCGCGCCTTGCGCTGCCGGCGGTCCTCCGTGGCGGACATGGACCGCATCGCCTCCCTCGCCTCCATCGTGCGCCTCCCTCGCGTCCACCGGTCACCTTGACTCTTGATGTCCCATTGGGACAGATGTCCCGTCGGGACATGTCCCTGGACCGCGCAAGACGAAGGAATCGATCGCGCAGACGACGGAAACAGCGGCCACTACTTGTCCATACGATGTTTTCCGTCGTAGTGTCCGGCTGTTCGATCGGTACGCGACATCCCGAGGTGACCCATGGACCGCTCCCGCCTGCAGGACCTGCTGGCCCGCGAGAGGGCGGAGGCCGTGCGCCGCTGCCCGCGCTCGAAGGACGCCTACGGGCGTGCCGACCACCTGTTCGGCCGGGTGCCGATGACGTGGATGAACAAGACCGCCGGCCCCTTCCCGCGCTACCTGGCCACCGCGCGGGGCGCCCGCGTGACCGACATCGACGGGCACGAGTACATCGACTTCTGCCTGGGGGACACCGGCGCGATGGCCGGTCACTCCCCGACCGTGGTGGCCGAGGCGGTCCGGCACCGGTTCGCCGACCAGGGCGGGGCCACGGCGATGCTGCCGACGGAGGACGCCGAACTCGTGGGCGCGGAACTGACCCGCCGCTTCGGCCTGGCCCGGTGGAGCTTCTCGCTGACGGCCACCGACGCCAACCGGTGGGCGATCAGGCTGGCGCGCGCCGTCACCGGCCGCCCGAAGATCCTCGTCAACAGCTACAGCTACCACGGCAGCGTCGACGAGTCGCTGATCGTGGTCGGGCCCGACGGCAACGGAACCGCCCGCCCCGGAAACGTCGGGGCTCCCTGCGACGTCACGCTGACCAGCCGCGTCGCGGAGTTCAACGACCTGGACCAGCTGGAGCGCGAGCTGGCCCACGGCGACGTCGCCGCCGTCCTGATGGAGCCCGCGCTCACCAACATCGGCATCGTGCTGCCCGAGCCGGGCTACCTGGCCGGAGTGCGGGAGCTGACCCGCCGGCACGGCACCCTGCTCATCAACGACGAGACGCACACCTTCTCGGCCGGACCCGGCGGCTGCACCGCCGCCTGGGGCCTGGAGCCCGACCTGCTCACCATCGGCAAGGCCATCGGCGGCGGCATCCCGGCCGGCGCCTACGGCCTGTCCGCCGAACTGGCCGAGCGCCTGCTGGAGCGCGACGACCTCGACCTGGTCGACATGGGAGGCGTCGGCGGCACGCTCGCCGGCAACGCCCTGTCGATGGCCGCGGTACGCGCCACGCTGGAACACGTCCTCACCGACGAGGCCTTCGCACGCATGGACGAACTGTCGCAGCGGTTCGAGGCGGGCGTGCGCGCGGGCATCGAGGCGCACGCGCTGCCCTGGTCGGTGAGCCGGCTCGGGGCGCGTACCGAGTACCGCTTCGCCGACCCGGCGCCGCGCACCGGCACCGAGTCCGCGGCGGCCGCCGACCCCGACCTGGAGGACTTCCTCCACCTCTACCTGGCCAACCGGGGCATCCTGCTGACGCCGTTCCACAACATGGCCCTCATGTGCCCCGACACGACCGAGCAGGACGTCGACGCCCACACGGAGCTGTTCGCCGCCGCCCTGTCCGAACTGGCCGGCTGACACGGCGACCGCGGAAGGCGGAAAGAGGAAGGAAGGGACGACGCACGTGGACGAGATCGACCGGGCCATCCTGCGCGAGCTGCAGACCGACGGCCGCATCGCCTACGCCGACCTCGGGCCCCGGGTCGGGCTGTCGGCGTCGGCCGCCCGGCAGCGCCTGCAACGGCTGCTGGACTCCAAGGCCGTCCAGGTCGTCGGCGTCACCGACCCGATGTCCATGGGCGGGCAGGCCATGGCCCTCCTCGGTATCCGCGTGGACGGCGACCCGCGTCCGGTCGCCGACGAACTCGCCCGGCGCGCCGAAGTGGTCTACTCGGTGCTGACGTCGGGCGGCTTCGACCTGTTCGCCGAAGTGGTCGCGCCGGGACCGCGGGAACTGCTCGACTTCGTCAACGACGTGGTGCGGCCGATCGAAGGCGTCGAACAGATCCAGCCGTTCCCCTACTTCGGCATCCACACCCACCGGTTCCTGTGGGACCTGGGCTGACCGGAGCCCCGCATCCAGGACGCCGAACCCGGCAGGGAACTGCTGCGAGCGCGCCTCAACGGCGGCTGACGACGACTCGCCGGGGCCCGGCCGGCCGTGCAGCACACGGCTCGCCGGGCCCGTGCGTGCCGGGCCCGCGCACCCGACCGCACCCGACCGGCGTCCCCCGCCTCACCCGCTGCCGCCCCGACCGCCGCCGTCCCCGCTGTCGCGCCGACCCCGTATCCCGACCGGGTCGCTACCGGCCCGCCGCCCCCGCTGATGCTGGGATGGAAACGGCAGAAGGGAACGATGGTGGAACGTCAACGGGTTGCCACGCCCCGACCGGGGCTGGCCGATCGATTCACCCTGGAGCAACGGGCCGTCGCCGCGATCGGCACCACACCGGACGAACGCGGCACAGCCGCGGAGTGCGCCCGTTTCCTGGTCGGGGAACTGTGCGACGCCGCGGCCGTCGACCTCCTCACGCGGCAGGAGGACCCGCGCGCACGGCGCGGCGCCCTGCGCGCCGCCGCCGCGGCGGGCCGCCGCGACCTGCTGGACGGCCTGCGGCACGTGCCGCGGCGGAACATCCTGGTTCGCGCGCTGGACGCGGGCCACCCGATCACCGCCTCCCTCAGCCTCGACGGCCAGGAGCCGGTGGCCGCGCTGTCCGTGCCGCTCCTGGCCTGGGACCGGGCCTACGGAGTCGTCCTCGCGGTCCGCGCCGGCCGGGCGTTCGACGACGGCGAGGCCGCCGCGGTGCACTACGCCGCCCGGCTCACCGCCGCCCATCTGCACCACGCCGCCCATCCGCACCCCGCCACCTCCACCCATCCGCACCCCGCCGCCGGACACCGCCCGCCGCGGGACACGGCCCCGCCCCTCGCGGCGGGCCCGCCCGCCGGACCGGGCCGCCCGCACCCCCGCGTCGAGGTGGCCACCCGATTCGTGCCCGCCGGCCCCGGCACGGCGGTGGGCGGCGACTGGTTCGAGACCGTACGCCTGCGCCAGGGCCGCACCCTCCTGGTCGTCGGCGACGTGATGGGGCACGGCCTGGACGCGGCGGTCGACATGAACGCCTACCGCTCGACGCTGCGCTACGCCGCCGCCGCCGGCCTGCCGCCGCACCGCGTGCTGCGCCGGATGGACGCCATCGCCGCCGCGGACGCCGGGCGCAGGCCCGCCACCTGCCTGCTCGCCCTGCTGGACCCGGCGGGCCGCTCGGTCGCCCTCGCCGCCGCCGGGCACCTCCCCCCGGCCGTCTTCCACCCGGACGGCACCGGCGAGCTGCTCCCCCTGCCGGCCGGCCCGCCGCTGGGCGCCGGACCGGCCGACCACACGACGACCACCCTGCCCCTGGGCACCGGCGACACCCTGGTGATGTTCACCGACGGACTTGTCGAACGCCGCGGCGAGGACATCGACACCTCGCTCTCCCGGCTGGCCCGGCTGCGCCTGCACCCCGGCCTGGACGCCGGGCAGGTCCTGGACGAGGTCGTCGCCCGGCTGGCGACACCGCGGGCGGACGACGACATCGCCGTCCTCACCGCCCGTCTGCGGCCCCGGCCCGGCTGAGCCCGCCGCCCGTCCGGCCACCCCTCGCGGCGGGCCCCGTTCCGTGCGCTCTCGCACGGCGCCGGGGTGACGGGGCAAGATGGGCCGGCAGGCAACACTGGTCAACCGATGTGGAGGAGCGGGCACATGCAGCACGAGCGAGCGGGCAGGCCGGCCGGCCCCGAGGACCTCGTCGACGTCGCCCGGCTGGTCACCGCGTACTACGCGCTGCACCCGGACCCGGCCGACCCGGCGCAGCGGGTGGCGTTCGGCACGTCCGGGCACCGCGGATCGTCCCTGGCGACGGCGTTCAACGACGACCACATCGCCGCGACCAGCCAGGCCATCTGCGAGTACCGCGCCGCGCAGGGCACCGACGGCCCCCTCTTCCTCGGCGCCGACACCCACGCCCTGTCCGAACCCGCGCGGGTCACCGCGCTGGAGGTGTTCGCGGCCAACGAGGTGACGGTGCTCATCGACAGCGCCGACGGCTACACCCCGACCCCCGCGGTCTCGCACGCCATCCTCACGCACAACCGCGGACGCGCCTCCGCACTCGCCGACGGCGTCGTGGTCACCCCCTCGCACAACCCGCCCGCCGACGGAGGCTTCAAGTACAATCCGCCGAGCGGCGGACCGGCCGGCTCCGACGCCACCTCCTGGATCCAGGACCGCGCCAACAGCATCATCGCGGGCGGCCTGAAGGACGTACGGCGCATCCCCCTCACCCGGGCGCTCGCCGCGCCCACCACAGCCCGCCACGACTTCCTCGGCGCCTACGTCGCCGACCTGCCGAGCGTGCTGGACCTGGACGCGGTCCGCGCCGCCGGCGTGCGCATCGGCGCCGACCCCCTGGGCGGGGCGTCGGTCGCCTACTGGGGCCGCATCGCCGAGCAGCACCGGCTCGACCTGACCGTGGTCAACCCGCTCGCCGACCCCACCTGGCGGTTCATGACGCTCGACTGGGACGGCAAGATCCGCATGGACTGCTCCTCGCCGTACGCGATGGCCTCCCTCATCGAACAGCGCGACCGATTCCAGATCGCCACCGGCAACGACGCCGACGCCGACCGGCACGGCATCGTCACGCCCGACGCGGGCCTGATGAACCCCAACCACTACCTGGCCGCCGCCATCGCCTACCTCTACGCCCACCGCGAGCAGTGGCCGGCCGGCACCGGCATCGGCAAGACGCTGGTGTCCTCCGGGATGATCGACCGCGTCGCCGCCGACCTGGGGCGCCGGCTGGTCGAGGTGCCCGTCGGGTTCAAGTGGTTCGTCGACGGGCTGGTCGACGGCTCGCTCGGCTTCGGCGGCGAGGAGTCGGCCGGCGCGTCGTTCCTGCGCCGCGACGGCTCGGTGTGGACCACGGACAAGGACGGCATCATCCTCGCGCTGCTCGCCTCCGAGATCCTGGCCGTCACCGGCAAGACGCCCTCCGAGCACTACGCGGCCCTCACCGACCGCTTCGGCGCGCCCGCCTACGCCCGCATCGACGCCCCGGCCACCCGCGAGGAGAAGGCGCTGCTCGCCAAGCTCTCGTCCGCTCAGGTCGGCGCGGACACGCTGGCCGGAGAGGCCGTCACCGGAGTGCTGACCGAGGCTCCGGGCAACGGAGCGCCCATCGGGGGCATCAAGGTCACCACCGAGAGCGCGTGGTTCGCGGCCCGCCCCTCGGGCACCGAGGACGTGTACAAGATCTACGCCGAGTCCTTCCGCGGCCCCGACCACCTGCGCCAGGTGCAGGAGGAGGCCAAGGACGTGGTGATGGCGGCCCTGGGCGCCTGACGCAGGCTGCGCCGCCGTGCTTCCGCCGGCCGGGAGCACGGCATCGCACCCCGTCGCCCGAAATGGTTAATATGAGGGAGTTTTACCCTGAAGGGGCTGATGCCCTCACCGGAGTGATCCATGTTCCGCACGCGCCCGACGGACGACGGGGACGAACTGCTGGCCAGGCTGTCCTCGCTGACTGCCCAGGCGCGCGAACTCGCGCAGCAGCAGCGCTCCCGCGTCGAGCTGGCCATCGCCCTGCAGCGCGGCATGCTGCCCCGGGACCTGCCCGAGGTCCCCGGCTACCGGCTGGCCGTCCGCTACGCGCCGGCCTGCCACGGCCTCAACGTGGGCGGCGACTGGTACGACGCCTTCACCATGCCCGACGGCCGGCTCGGGCTGTCCATCGGCGACGTGCAGGGCCACAACATCGAGGCGACCGCCTTCATGGGCCAGGTCCGGGTCGGCCTGCGGGCGCTCGCCTCCGTCACCGGCGAGCCGGGCGAACTGCTGACCTGCACCAACGACCTGCTGTTGTCCCTCGGTACGGACCTGTTCGCCACCTGCACCTTCATGCGGCTCGACCCGGCGACGGGCGTCCTGGAGAGCGCGCGGGCCGGTCACATCCCGCACATCTGGGCCACGGCGGACGGCAAGTCCGGCGTCGCCGAGACCCGGGGCGGCCCCCCGCTGGGCGTGCTGGCGGGGGTGCGGTACCCGGTGACCCGGCACCGGCTCACCACGGGCGGCGTCTTCATCATGCTCACCGACGGGGTGGTCGAGGGGCCCACCCTGAACGTCGACGAGGGCCTCGACCGGGTGGTGCGGCTGGCGGGCGCCGCGGCGGTCGCGGGGATGGAGGCTGGCGCGCTCGCCGACGCGGTGCTGAAGGTGGCCGAGCGGGTGGGTCACGAGGACGACGCGGCCGTGCTCGTGGTCGGCCACGACCGGCCCGGCGTTCAGTCATAGGGCCCGACGCCGGGGCTCTCGCCTCGCCGCCGCGCCGGGACCGGTGTCTGATGGCAACTGTGGTGACTACCCAGGACCTGCGGCGGGCCGGTGCCTACGTCCTCCAGACGCTGGCCGTGGCCGCCGCGTACTTCCTGGGCGGCCGGCTGGGGCTGCTGGGCCACCTCGCCGCCAAGCACGCGATCATCTCGCCCGTCTGGCCCCCCACCGGCATCGCCTTGGCCTGCCTGCTGGTGCTCGGTCTGCGCTGCTGGCCCGGCATCGCCCTCGGTGCCTTCCTCGTCGTCGCGTCCGTCACCCCCTCCCTGCAGCCCAGCGCCATCGGTACGGTGTTCGGCAGCACCGCCGCTCCCGTCGTCGCCTTCCTGCTGCTCCGCGCCGTCGGCTTCAGCGCCGACCTCGCCCACCTGCGGGACGGCCTCGAACTGGTGTTCCTGGGGGCGTTCGCCGCGATGACGATCAGCGCCACCACCGGCGCCCTGCTCCTGCTGCTCACGGACAAGATCCCCGCGGGCGGCTTCTGGACGGTGTGGCTGGGATGGTGGGTGGGCGACGCCATGGGCGTCCTGATCGTCACCCCGATCCTGCTGATGCTGCGTCACGCGCGATGGCCCATGGACATGTCCCGGTGGAAGGAGGCCGTCGGCACGGCGCTCCTGATCAGCGCTCTGGTGCCCCTGTTCAGCTACAACCGCGTCAGCACGCTGTTCCTCGTCTACCCGCTGCTGATCTGGACGGCCCTGCGGTTCCAGCTCCTGGGCAGCATGCTGTGCGCCCTGTACGCCTCCGTCATGGCCACCCTCGCCGCGATGGACCAGGCCGGCCCGTTCGACTACCTGACCCGGGCCCAGGTCCTGATGAAGCTCCAGGCCTACAACGGCTCCATGGCCCTGACCGCCCTGCTCCTGTCCGCCGTGATCACCGAGCAGCACAACACCAGGAGGTCGGTGGCCCAGGCCTGCCGGGAACTGGTCACGGTGCTGGAACACCTCACCGCTGGGGATGCGCCGGAGGCCCGGCGGCCCGAGGAGCGCTGAGCCCGCCCGTCAGTTCCACAGGGGCAGGGTGACCGTCCGTGGGTGGATGTCCGGCCGGCTGCCGTGGTACTCGAGGGTCAGCCGGGTGAAGTGCCGGACGTGCGGCCGCTTCTTCCAGGGCTCCGGGCGGCCGAGCCGGACGGTGACGCGATAGGAGTGGAAGGTGCCCGCCGCGCAGTAGGGTTCGCAGTCGTTGACCGCGTTCACGCCCTCGGCCGTCGCCGACTCCGGCCCCCACCGGGACCAGTGCAGGGCGGTCAGGCGGCTGTTGCCGTCACCGCAGGCGAGCATGAAGCCGGCGGGACGTACCCGCGGGTGCCAGAGGCAGTCGACCAGCACGGGAGTCCGCGGCCGCTGCCGGGCGACCTGCCCGGCCGACGCGGCCGGCGGGGCCGGTCCGGCGGCGGAGGGAGCCGCTCCGGCCGCCGCGAGCGACGCGGCGCAGCACACCGCGACCGCCGTGCCCCATCCGCGTGTACGCATGACCCCTCCCCGGTGACGCCGGCCGGTCCGTCCCGCATCCGACGCTACGACCGGACCCGCCGACCCACCACCCGAACGGCCCACGGCGACGGGTCAGCAGCCGCGGCGACGCAGATGGAGACAGCCGTCGAGCGGGAACGCCGGGGGCGCCGCGGGCACGGACCCGGCCGGTTCGTACCGGCACTTCCGCGCGACGCGGCAGGAAGCGGTGTTGTCGGCCTGATGGAGCAGCCTCAGCCGCTCGAGCCCGTCCTCGGCGAAGGCGGCGAAGGCCCAGTCGGTCAGGGCGCCCGGTGCCCTCGGCGCCACACCGCGACCACGGGCGTGCGCGGCGGTCCAGTAGCCGACGTCGCCGGACGGGGCGCCGGACGCGGGACGCTCGAGGACCACGTGTCCTGCCGGCCGCCCGTCCTCCCCGGCGGGGGAGACTTCCACCACGGCGAAGGCGAAGCGCTCGCCCGCCTCGTGTGCCTCGCGCTGGGCCCGTACCCACCGTGCGGCGCCGGCTTCGTCCCGCACGGCGGCGCTCGTCCAGTGGCGCAGGGCGTCGTCGCGGAAGACGTCGACCAGGGCGGCGGCGTCGGCCGGTCGCCAGGGGCGCAGGAGCAGGGCGGGCGCCGACGGCGTGGCGGGTGCTCGCAGGTGCTCCGTCACCTCGTTCACGGGGGCAGCGTACGCAGCCGTGGGCCCGCGTGGTCCAGGGGTCAGGACGGGCAGCAGGCGTCGGTGGTCAGGCAGGTGCTCAAGGCTGAGTGCAGGCGTGCCGCGCTGGTCCATTCGCAGCCGCGGGACGGCGCTACGTGCCAGTGCGGGCCGGGGCCCGTGGTGCGGTGCAGGGGCGGGACGACGACGTGCGAGCCCGAGGTCAGGACGGACACCGGGGCGAGGCTCCAGCCGGCCGCGGAGCCCGGCCGGATCAGCCAGTACAGGATGCGGCCGTAGCCGTCCGTGATCACGGCTCCGGTCTCGTCCCCCAGGTGCCGCAGCGCGTGCAGGCCCAGGTCGAGCGGCACCCGGACGGCGTCCCACCAGTAGCCGGCGGCCAGCAGCTTCGCCTCGGGACTGTCCCGCGGCATCCACCGTGGAGCCCAGCTGCCTGTCATCACCCTCACCGGTCCTCCCGTCCGACGTCCCGACCCTAGGGCCGGCGCGGTGCCGCCGACTTGCGGTCACGCGCACGGAAGTTGTGACGGTACGCAGCACGCGCGGCCGGACCTCGTCCGGCCGCACGACGGCGACGTAGCGTTACGGGCCGTATCGGCGCAGGAACATCCAGGAGGCTGCGATGGGTCACCCCGACCCCTTAGTGATCGACCCGACGGGCCGGGACATCCACGGCGAGGCCGCCCGGATCCGCGAGCGCGGACCGGTGACCCCGGTCGAACTCCCCGACGGCGTCGCGGCGTGGGCCGTCAGCGACCCCGGCCTGCTCAGGCGCCTGCTCACCGACCCCCGCGTCTCCAAGGACCCGCGGCAACACTGGAACAGCTGGATCAACGGCGAGATCGCCCCCGAGTGGCCGCTGTTCACCTGGGTGGCGGTGCAGAACATGTTCACCGCGTACGGCGGTGAGCACAAGCGCCTGCGCGCGCTGGTCTCCAAGGCGTTCACCGCCCGCCGCACCGCCGCGCTCCAGCCCCGGATCGAGGAGATCACCCGGAACCTGCTGGACCGGGTGGAGCGGGCCGGGCGGGACGGGCACCCCGTCGACCTGCGGGAGGACTTCTGCTACCCGCTGCCGATCCAGGTGATCAGCGAGCTGTTCGGCCTGCCCGAGGACCAGGGCGCGGAACTGCGGGCCGTCGTGGACGGCATCTTCCACACCTCCGCCACCCCGGAGGAGGTCACCGACATCTACACCCGGTTCTACGCCGCGCTCGCCAAGCTCGTCGCGCTCAAGCGAGAGTCGCCCGGCGACGACCTGACCACCGACCTCATCGCGGCCCGCGACGACGAGGACGGCACCCGCCTCAGCGAGCAGGAACTCCTCGACACCCTGGTGCTGATGGTCAGCGCGGGCCACGAGACCACGGTCAACCTCCTCGACAACGCCGTGCACGCCCTGCTCACCCACCCCGACCAGCTCGCCCTCGTCCGCGACGGCAGCGCCTCCTGGGACGACGTGATCGAGGAGACGCTGCGCGTCGAGGCGCCGGTCGCCAGCCTGCCGCTGCGGTACGCCGTGGAGGACCTGGTGATGGAGGAGTTCGGCGGCCCCGCCGGTGTCGTGATCGGCAAGGGCGAGGCGATCCTGGCCGCGTACGCCGCCGCCGGGCGCCACCCGGGCAGGTACGGCGACGACGCGGACCGCTTCGACGTCACCCGTGTCGACAAGGAGCACCTGTCCTTCGGGTACGGCGTGCACTTCTGCCTGGGGGCTCCGCTGGGGCGGCTGGAGGCGCGGATCGCGCTGCCGGCGCTCTTCGACCGCTTCCCGGGGCTGCGCCCGGCGGTGCCCCGGGAGGAGCTGGAGCCGGTGGATTCCTTCATCTCCAACGGCCACCGCTCCCTCCCGGTGCACCTGCGCTGATCACTCCCCGCGCCACCAGCCGCGCAGCCGGGATCCCAGGCCGCGCCGCGCCCCGGCGGCGGCCGGAGCGGCGGCGGCCGGCCCCGCGGCCGGCGCCGCCGCCACGGGGGCCCGCCGGGCGGGCGGCGGACCGTCGCCCGCGCCCGGCCCGGTGACGGCGGCCGGCGGGAACGCCACGGGCAGCGCGGCCAGCGCCCGGTGGAACGGACCGGGCCGCCAGACCAGGTCCTCGGCGGGCACCGCGAGCTCGAGGTCGGGAAGGCGGTCCAGCAGCTTCTCCACCGCGGCCGCCGCGATCAGCCGGGCGGGACCCTGCGCGGGGCAGGTGTGCGGGCCCGCGCTCCACGCCAGGTGGGCGCGGTTGCCCGTGCGCCGGTCGGCCGCCAGCGCCGGGTCGTTGTTCGCCGCGGCGAAGGAGATCACGATCGGCCGGCCCGGGCGCAGCGCGACGCCCTCGTACACGACGTCGTGCAGCGCGTAGTGCACGCCGTAGTTCGCCATGGGCGGGTCGTTCCAGAGCACCTCGTCGAGGGAGTCCTCCACCGGCAGGCTGCCGCCCGACAGGTCGCCGGCGAACCGGTCGTCGGACAGCAGCAGCCGCAGGCTGTTGGCGATCAGGTTCTGCTGGGGTTCGGTGCCCGCGCCCATGAGCAGGACGAGGGTGTGCACCATCTCCTCGTCGGTGAGTTCGGCGGGGTGCGCCAGCAGCCAGGACGTCACGTCCTGCCCGGGCTGCCGGCGTTTCAGCGTCACCAGGTCGAACAGGGTCGTGGCGAGCAGCTCGTTCGCCCGCTCCGCGTCGACCCCGTCGAAGATGCCGGACATGCCCCGCACGAGCCGCTCGCCGTACTCGGCCGGGCAGCCGAACAGGTGGTTGAACACCAGCAGCGGCAGGACCTGGGAGTACTCGCCGAGCAGATCGGCCTTGCCCGCGGGCGCGAACCGGTCGATGAGGGTGTCGGCGCTGGTCTCGACGTATCCGCGCAGCGTGTTCGGCTCCACGCGGGCCAGGCTGTCCATGATCGCGCCGCGCAGCCTGCGGTGCTCCGCGCCGTCGGCCCACAGCGCGTTCGGCCGGTACATCATCATCGGCACGACCGGGCTGTCGGCGGGGACCGTGCCGTCGGCCAGGTCCTGCCAGCGGCGGGGGTCCTTGGAGAAGGTCTCGGGGCTGCGCAGCACGTGCAGGGCCGCCTCGTAGCCGAGGACGAGCGACGCCTCGACGCCGGGCGCCAGTTCGACCGGGGCGATCGGGCCGTACCGGCGCAGCCGCCGGTAGACGGCGGCCGGGTCGGCGGCGAACTCGGGCCCGTGCAGGGCCTGATGGGCGGGGCAGCCCGGTGGCGGGCCGGCCGGCCGGGGTGGTTCGGGGCTCACACGTGCTCCAGTCGGCCGTCGGGGGCTCCGCTCGTGCGGAGCCGGGAAGCGGGGAGGGTCATGAGGTACTCGACGAGGGAGATCAGCGCCCGGGTGGAGGAGATCCGGTCGCGGGCGTCGCAGCGGACGAGGGGGGTCTCGGGCAGCAGGTCGAGGGCTTCGCGGACCTCGTGCAGTTCGTGCCGGGGCGCGTCGTCGAACTCGTTGAGGGCGACCGCGTAGGGGAGGCCGAGTTCCTCCAGCACGCCCATGACCTCGAAGGACTGGCTCAGCCGCCGGGTGTCGGCGAGCACCAGGGCCCCCAGCGCGCCGCGCGTCATGTCCTGCCACAGCTGGGTGAAGCGCTGCTGGCCGGGGGTGCCGAAGAGGTAGAGCACCAGGTGGTCGTTGAGGGTGAGCCGGCCGAAGTCCAGGGCGACCGTGGTGGTCGTCTTGTCGTTCATGCCGGCCAGGTCGTCGACGAGGGCGCCCGCCTCGGTCATGACCTCCTCGGTGCGCAGCGGACGGATCTCGGAGAGCGCCCCGACGCAGGTGGTCTTGCCGACCGCGAAGTGACCCACGATCAGCACCTTGACGGCGGTCTGCACACCGGGCCGCAGATAGCGGTCTTCAGAGGCGGGCGCGGAGTGCATCGAGCACCTCCTGGAGGATGGTGAGGTCGGACGGCCGGGCGGCCGGGACCGGCGCGCGGGTGACGATGTGGCCGCTGTCCATGAGGTCGGCGATCAGCACCTTGGTGACGCTGACCGGCAGCGCCAGGTGGCCGGCCACCTCGGCGACGGACAGCGCCCCCGGCCGGCACAGCTCCATGAGCCGGCGTTTCTCCGGGTTCAGCCCGGCCAGCGGCAGATCGTCGGCGGCGATCAGCACGGTGACCAGGTCCAGGGTGTTGCGGGTGGGATGGGCGCGGCCGTCCGTGACGACGTAGGACCGCACCAGCCTGTCGGGGCGTCGCCGCGGGGTCATGCCGGACTGCCGGCGTCCTGTCGCGCGGGGCTGGTCAGCTCCTTGCCGAGCCGGTCGACCAGCTTGTGCATGCGGTAGGTGACCGCCTCCATGTCCACCTCCTGGGTGGTGGAGACCGCGAGGTAGGCCCCCTCGCCGGCGGCGACCAGGAAGACGTAGCCGTGCGCGAACTCGATGAGGGTCTGCCGCCACGGGGTGTGCGGGGTGCCGGTGAACTCGGCGGTGCTGCGGGATATGGACTGCACGCCGGACAGGCCCGCGGCGAGCCGCTCGGCGTCGTCCCGGCCGATGTCCTTGGAACAGGCGCGGAGCATGCCGTCGGCGGAGAGCAGGATCGCGTGCAGCGCCTCGGGCACCTTCAGCACGTCGTCCAGCATCCAGCCCAACTCGTTGTTGGTGGGCCCGGTCATTCGTGGGTGTTCCCTTCGTCTTCCTGGGTGGTGTGCCGGGCGTCCCGGCCGAAGCGGGTGCCGCGGGCGAAGGCGCCCATGCGCCGGGCGTGCTCCTCGGCCGAACGGCCGCCGACCTCCTCGGCCGGCGCGGCCGGAGACTCGGCGTCGTCGGCGCGGACGGACCGGCGGCGACGCTTCGGCAGGCCCCCGGACGTGGTCGGCCGGGCGGGGCCGATGTCGGAGACCGGTGCGGCGCCGGGCACCGCCTCCCGGGCGGCTGTCGCGGCTGTCGCGGCTGTCGCGGCTGTCGCGGCTGTGGCGGCCGTCGCGGTGGGCTCGGTGCGGGGCATCGGGCCGGGGCCGGCCGCGGGTCCGGTGGCGCGGGCGGCCGGGGCGGCGGCGGTCACCGCGGGCCGCGGGGCGGCGTCCGGGTGCGTCAGCAGCGCGGACGGCAGGAACACCACGGCCCGGACACCGCCGTAGGGGGAGAGGGTGTCGGCGGAGACGCTGAAGCCGTAGCGCTCGGCGAGCACGCCGATCACGGCGAAGCCGAACCGGGGCGGGTCGCCGAGCCGGGTGACGTCCACGGGCCGTCTGCCGGAGAGCAGTTCGGCGGCGAGTTCGGTCGCCCGGCCGTCCATGCCCACTCCCGCGTCGTCGATCACGACGCAGGCTCCGTTGTGCACGCTCAGGAGGGTGACCTCGACGTTCGTGTTGGGCTGCGAGTGGCGTGCCGCGTTGTCGAGCAGCTCGGCGACGGCGAGCACGACCGGCTCGACGGCGCGGCTCTCGACGGCGATGTCCACCTCGCCGTGGACGCGGATGCGCCGGTAGTCGCGGATCCGGGAGGTGGCGCCGCGGACCACCTCGACGAGCGCGGAGGTGGCGCGCTGGCGGCCCGGCCAGGAGCCGCAGAGAACGGCGATGGCCTGCGCGCGGCGGCCGAACTGGGCGTTGGTGTGGTCGATCTCCAGCAGGTCGCGCAGCACGTCGGGGTGGTCGTGGCGGTCCTGCATCTCGGAGATGGACACCTGCTGCTCGTTGGCGAGGGCCTGGATGGAGCGCATGGACGCCTTCAGGGCGGCCTTCGCCGACCGGTCGGCGCGGGACTGGGCGTGCTCGACGGCTTGGGAGAAGCGTTCCAGTACGGCGTCGAGGCACTTCGCGAAGTCCGTGCCGTCCAGGCGGGCGTCCAGCAGGCCGGACGCGGGGGCCGGCCGGAGGGAGACGTCCTCGAGGGCCGGCAGACGGACCGTCACCAGGTGGCGCAGTTCCTCGTCGCGCGCCCGCAGGCCGTCCGACAGTTCGGCGTTCCGTCGGCGCTGCAGTGCGGTGATGCCGCGCTGCCGCACCAGCAGCACGGTGACGGCGCACAGGCACAGGCCCAGGCACCACGACACCGCCTCCGGCATCTGTTCGGTCATGGAGTCCTCTGTGGCGGGCATGGGTATGGGCTGACAGGTCGCATGACGCTAGCGGCGCTTCGGACGGGCGTACTTGTCGGTACGCGAACGGAAGTTGCCGCCGGACGCACCGGTCCCGCCGGTCCCATGGGTCACTGGGGCCCCGGCGCCCTCCGGTCCCCGGCGTCCTCCGGTCCCACAGGTCCCTCCGGCCCCAATCAGCCCAGGTGGACGCGTCGGGCCGACCGACTTCCCTTTGGCATATGCCAATGTCCTTCCGGGGGTGCTTTCCGGGCGGGTAGTTGCACTAGGCTGCCGCCAAGTAACTCTCGGTATTCGCATGGGCCAGAGCTTTGCCTGTGCGTGTCGTCGCCACACGCCGCAACGGAGGGGTGCGTTGCCCGCGGGAAGCTACGTCGTGGAAGAGCAGACCACGGTTGACGTGGGTGCGCAGGACAGGGCCGACTTCTGGAGCGAGCACATCGCGTCGTACCAGTCCCGGATGGGTTACCGGTACGCGCGGCTCGACGACTTCCACGGGGAGACGGTCCGCCAGCGCAGCAACACCTACCAGCTGGTCAGATACCGGTCGGACGAGATCGAGTACCACCGCACCCTGCAGCAGATAAGGCAGGACCCCGACGAGGACTACCGCTTCCTGGTCCCGCTCAGCGGGCGGATCGTCATGCGCTACGACGACGAGCAGGCGGTGGTCGGGCCGGGCTCCGGCACGCTGCTCAACTTCCAGACGCCCTTCCAGTGCCTGCAGGACGCCTCCGTTCGGGCGTTCATCTTCACCATCCCCGCACGCGAGATCGACGGACGGCTCAGCCGGACGTCGCCGATGGCCGCCGGCGTCGACCTGACCAAGGGCCTGGGCCGGGTGGTGAAGTCCGTGCTGAACGACATGTACGAGGAGCGGTACTCGCTCACCGACCCGGAGTTCGACGCCGTCGCCGACCGCGTCGTCGACCTGCTGTGCATGCTCGTCGTGGGCGACGAGCGCCCCGAGGCGCCGGGGCACCTCGCCCAGGTGGAGGCGATGGTGCGCCGCCACGTCCGCGCCCACGCCGCCGACCCCGGGCTCACCGGTACCTCCATGGCCCACGCGCTCGGCTGGTCCCTGCGCCAGATACAGCTCGCCCTGCAGCGCGCGGGCACCACTCCGCGTGACCTGATACGCGAGGAGCGCCTGCGGCTGGTCCGTGACCGTCTCCAGTGCGGCAGCTGCGCGCACATGACGATCACCGAACTGGCCTACGCCACGGGCTTCTCCTCCGCCAGCGCGCTCAGCACGGCCTTCCGCCGGCGCTTCGGGGTGAGCCCCCGCGAGATGCGTCTCGGCCCGCGCTGATCCCCGGCCCGCCGCCTCAGCGGGCGGCCGGACCGTGCGGGGTGTGCAGGGTCAGCCGGAGCCAGCTCGCCCAGCCGATCGGCTGCGGCATCCAGAAGCTGACGATGCGGTACAGCAGCGCCGCCGCGATCGCCTGGTCGGCGCGCAGTCCCTGGACGACGAGCAGCGTGCCGAGGCTGGCCTCGGCGATGCCGACGCTGCCCGGAGTCAGCCGGAGGCTGATGGAGATCTGGGTCAGTCCGTAGGCAACGAGGACGCCCCGCCACGGCACGTCGATGTCCAGGGCCCACAGGCAGGCGGTCAGGGCGGCGGCGTCGCACACCCAGTTCAGTGACGCCAGGGTGAACGGGCGGCCCCAGTGCCGCAGGCCGGGCTGGATGCTCTCGGCCTGGTGCAGCACCTCGGAGAGCAGTTTTCCGAGCCGGCGCCAGGCCGGCCGGTTCCCGGCGACGCGGTTCCCGGCGTGCCGCATCATGCCGCGCGCGGCGGGCGAACGGGTGAGCGCGACGGCCGACACGGTCACGGTGGCCAGCACCGCCGCCGACATGAGGATGACGGCGCGCAGTCCCGGGGCCGGCCCGGCGGGGTCCGCCACCAGCGCGCCCACGGCCAGCAGCAGCGCGAGGGTCAGCGCGGACAGGGCGCCGGACACGGCCAGCATGGCGACGCCCAGCGCCAGGCCGATCTGCCGACGGCGCAGCTGGCGGATCGCCCACGCCACGGACAGGGCGGAGCCGGCCGGGATGACGCCGGCCATCGCGTTGGCCGCGAGCACGAAGGCCGTCATGGTGCCCAGGCCGGGCCGCACCACTGCCCTGCGCAGCAGCCACCTCTGCAGGGACGCGAGCGCGAGGAACGACGCCGCCTCCAGCGCCGCGGCCACCGTCAGCTTCACCGGGCTGACGTGGGTCAGGAGTTCGGAGGCGCCGGACAGCTCGTGACGGTGCGAGGCGGCCGCCACGGCGGCGAGGGCGACGAACGCCGTCAGGCCGGCCCACCAGGCCCACACCTGCCACCGCGGCCGTCCGGCCGACGCCACGGCCCCGGGCGGTCGGGCCGACGCGGAGCCAGGGGTGTCCGGCGGCTCCGGACACCGTCCGGTCTCCCCGCCCGGCGCCGTCATCGTCCCGGTGGTGCGCAGCGAGTGGGCGGCGGACGCAGCGGCCCGCTCCCGGCGGCGGCCGGTGCGTGCCGGGTCGGCGCCGCGGGCCGGGCGGCGCCCACGACGCCCGGCAGCCGTCGGCGTCGTACGGCTCCCGGTCGCCTCCCACGGCCGCCGGAACCATGACGGCCGGGGCCCTGGAGGTCCGCGCCGGGGTGGCTGGGGCCGGGCCGACGGGGGCTGCGGAGTTCCGGGCTGCCGGGGGCCGGGCTGGGGCAGTGGGCACTGCGGCGGTCTGGGCTGCCGCGGTCCGGGCTGGGTCGGCCGGGGCCCGTCGGGCAGTCGGCGGCCTGACTGCCGCGGTCCGGGCTGGGGTGGCCGGGGCTCGGGTCCGGGCTGCCGTGGGCCAGGCCGGGGTGGCTGGGTGCGGTGGGGCTGCCGGGGTCAGGGCCGCCGGGGTTCGGGCTGGGTAGGCCGGGGCTCGGGTCCGGGCTGCCGTGGGCCAGGCCGGGGTGGCTGGGTGCGGTGGGGCTGCCGGGGTCAGGGTCGCCGGGGGCCGGGCCGGGGTGGGCGGGGCGTGTCATGGTGCGGCCTTCGACGGAGGGGGGCCGGGCCTGTTCCGGCCCGGGTCCGGGCCGGGGGTGGGCTGCGCGTGCGCCGCCGTGTCGGACGCGGACGACCGGTCGGCGGAGCGGCTCCGGCCCGGTGCGGGCGCGGGTCCGGCCGGCGCGTGGCCGCTCCGGTGCGCGGCCGCCTCCTTGGTCACGGACACGCGGCGGGGCGCGATGGTCTCGCCCGTAGGACGCGCACTCGGGGGCTCGGTGCCCAGCAGCCGGTAGACGGCCGACCCGTCGACGGTCTCCTCGACCAGCAGCACGTCCGCCAACTGCCGTAGCTGCGTGCGGTGTTCGGTCAGCAGGCCGATGGCCCGCCGTTCGGCCTCGCGCAGCAGCCGGGCCACCTCGCCGTCGATGGCGGCCTGGGTGGCCTCCGCGAAGGGGCGGCTGCTCATGGGCGTGCCCGAGCCGCCGAGGAAGACCGAGCCGCCCTGCGGGTACCCCACGGGGCCGACCTCGGGCGACAGCCCGAACTCGCGCACCATCTTGGTGGCCAGCTCGGTGGCTCCCGCGAGGTCGTTGGCGGCCCCGGTGGATCCCTGGCCGAGCACGACCAGCTCGGCGGCGCGGCCGCCCAGCCGTACCGCGAGGGTCTGCGTGAGGTAGTCCTCGCCGTACAAGTGGCGCTCCACCAGAGGCAGTTGCTCGGTGACGCCGAGCGCCTGCCCGGCGGGCAGGATGGTGACCTTGGCGACCGGGTCCGCGCTCGGGGACAGCGCGGCGACCAGCGCGTGCCCGGCCTCGTGGACGGCGACGGCCTCCTTCTCCGCGGGCAGCAGGACGTTCGAGCCCTCGCGGCGGCCGAGCAGGATCCGGTCCCGGGCCGCGTCGAAGTCCCGGGCGGAGAGGATCTCCCGGCCGTCGCGCACGGCGAAGATGGCGGCCTCGTTGGCGAGGTTCGCGAGGTCGGCGCCGGAGAAGCCGGGCGTCCCGCGCGCCACCACCTCCAGGTCGGCGTCCGGCCCGAGCCGCTTGTCCTTGCAGTGGACGGCGAGGATCGCTGCGCGCTCGGCCAGGGTGGGCAGCGGGATGACGGTCTGGCGGTCGAAGCGCCCGGGCCGCAGCAGCGCGGGGTCGAGGATCTCCGGCCGGTTGGTGGCGGCGAGCACGACGATGCCCTCGGACGCCTCGAACCCGTCCATCTCGGACAGGAGCTGGTTGAGGGTCTGCTCGCGCTCGTCGTTGGAGACGACCGAGCCGGCCGCGGCGCGCCTGCCGCCGAGCGCGTCGATCTCGTCGACGAAGACGATCGCGGGGGCGCGCTTGCGGGCCTCGGCGAACAGGTCCCGCACGCGGGCGGCGCCGACACCGACGTACATCTCGACGAAACTCGATCCGGCCACCGACAGGAACGGCACGTCCGCCTCGCCCGCGACCGCGCGCGCCAGGAGTGTCTTGCCGGTGCCGGGCGGGCCGACCATCAGCACGCCGCGCGGTGCCATGGCCCCGGCGCGGCGGTAGCGCTCGGGCCGCCGCAGGAAGTCGACGACCTCGGCGATCTCGGCCTTGGCGCCCTCGTAGCCCGCGACGTCCGCGAACGTCGTGCTGGGCCGCTCCGCGTCGAACACCTTCGCCTTGGACTTGCCGACCCCGCCCAGCGCACCGCTCATCTGCGCGGCCCCGCCCTTCGACAGGCGCCGCCAGAACCAGACGATCAGCAGGAACGGGCCCAGCAGCAGGACCCACGACAGCAGCTGGGAGCCGAACGACGGCGAGGAGGACGGCTGGGACGCGGTGACCTCGACCTTCTTCTTCTCCAGCCGGTTCAGCAACTGGTCGCCGGCGAGCTGCACCGGGACGACGGTGGTGAAGCCGTCGCCGTCGGTGAGGGTGCCGCTGGCCTTGCCGTCGCTGTCGATCGTGACGGACTTGACCTTGCCGTGGTCGACGTCGTCGACGAACTGCGTGTAGGTCAGCTCCGTCTTCTCCGACTGGACCGAGCCCAGCCTCGGCAACGCCACCCACATCCCGATGACGAGGATGATCGCGAGCGGCCACAGCCAGTGCCGCCAGGCAGGCGGAGGCGGCGGCGCGGTCGGCGTCGGCCGGTCGCCGGGCGGCGGTGACTGGGCCTGCTTGCTCATCAACGGCTCCGTACGGTCTGGAACACGGCCAGCCTCCACTGTCCGTCCGCCCCGCGTCACGCAGTAGGGACCTTCCGCCCTTCGGCATGGGGCCACCATTCCCCCGGGTCTTCAGTGTCCCCCGGATCCTCCGCGGGCGGCGGGCCGGGACGGCCCCGCCACCGCGGTGTACGCCGGCCCCGTCCGGCCCCGTCCGGCCGTGTCAGACGGCCGTGAGCCGGTCCAGCTCCTCGCGGATGGCCCCCCGCAGGGCGTCGTGCCGGGGGCCGAGCGCGTACCGGGCCGCGCGCCACCGCTCGGGCGGGTACAGCCATACGGGCCTGCCCGCCAGCTCGGCCGGCTCCCAGGCGAAGCGCGGCCACACATGGGCGTGGAGGAACGGATCGGTGTTCCCCAGGATCTCCAGGTTGACGCGGCGGAAGGCGGGGTCCAGGCGGGCGCAGGCACGTTCGACCGCCTCGCCGAGCCGGTCCATGTCGGAGAGGAAGGCCGACCGTCTGGACCGGGGGAGGTCCGAGAGCCGTTGTACGGCGGGATCGTCCACCAGGAGCACCGAGTAGCCCGGCAGGAACTGGACGTCCCCGATCACCGCGAACCCGGCGTCCAGCCTCCGCAGCACCGTCGGATTCGTGCCGCGCAGCGCGCTGCCGATCCGGTCCGCGCGCCAGTCCCCGTGCCGCTCGTCCCCGTGCCGGTCGTCACCCATGGGTGCGATCTTGCCATCCCTCCGGCTCGCGGTGGAACAGCTTCCGCAAGTGCTGGACTGGTGCAGGATTGACGGGAGTTGTGAAAGGTGACAAGAATTCAGCTCGCTCCGCCGTGACTCCATGAGCGAAGCGACGTGAGTGGCTCGGTCGCGCTGCCCCGCCATGGCCGGCCCGCGCCCGCCACCACGCATGCCACCTCCCACACCCCCATTTCTTCAGAGGCGCATTTTGTCGCGTACGCAACAATCGAGAACCGTCGCCGCCTTCGTGGCGACCGCCTTCGCCGCCGCCGTCGTCCCCCTCGCCGGAGCCGGCACGGCGAGCGCCACGACGGGCTCGGAGTGCCGGTCCGCCACGGTCCAGTACCGGATCGTCGGCGCCGACGGGAACGTCGTCGGAGCGGACTGGACATCGCAGGGCGGATTCCACGCCTGGGACACCGTGCCCGGAACCGTCGAGGTCCGCCTGGCCCCGGGCCAGAACGTGGCCGAGGACTGCAAGTACCCGGTGTCCCTCGCCGAGTACACCACCGAGGGCCCCGACTGGTTCACCTCCGGCCACCAGACCCTGGTCGACAAGGCCACCGTCCACCTCGGCGCCGCGGACGTCGCGGGCGGCGACGACGCCAAGCGCACCTGGCAGAAGCTGACCGTCAAGTCGCCCGACTGCTACGGCCAGATAGACCTGTACGGCGACGACGTCACCTACGACGGCCAGACGGGCGAGGGCCACGGCCCCGCGCCGTACCAGCCCGGCAATGTGGTCACGCCGTACCACCTCATCGCGGCGTGGAACGGCGGCGAGAAGGAGTGCACCCCCAGCACGCCCGAATCGCCCACCCCGTCCGAGACGCAGCCGAGCACGCCCGCGACGCCCACCACCCCCGCGGACAGCACGCCCCCCGCCGAGACGACCGCGCCGCCCACCCCCAAGCCGTCCACCACCCCGCCCACCGACTCGGACGTGCCGCCGATGGAGTCGAACCCGCCGGCCACGCCGAAGCCGTCGCCCAGCGACAGCGGGCCGCCCCTGGCCGAGACGGGCTCCAGCGCCCCCGTCGGCGCGATCGCCGGGGGCGCGGCCGTGGTGGTCGCCCTCGGAGCCGGCGCGCTCGTCATGTCCCGCCGCGCGCGCCGCTCCTCCTGACGCGGTGCCGGCGAGGGCTGCCCTCCGTGCCGTAGTACGGCCGGACACCTCCGCCTCCGTGGCCGGCACCCGTGTGCCCGGCCACGGAGGTCCGCGGCCCTCGCCCGCTCCCGCGTCCCCGCGCGCGAGAACCCGCCCGGCGCCCGTGACCGGGCTCAAGGCGTGTCCGTGCACGGGTGCGCCCGGCCGGTCAGCCGGTCAGCCGAACAGCCGAACAGCCGATCGGCCGAGCAGTGATCGGCCGAGCAGCCGATCAGTCGATGTCCGAGGCGTAGGGCCTCGACCCGCTCCGCCGTGTCCCGGTCGACTCCGCGGCCCGGACCGCCGCGCTGGCGGCCAGCACCAGCAGCAGGGCCACCGCACCCGTGATGACGTTGCTCACGATCGTCCTGGTGGTGCTGGCGTTGCCGGCCACCACCCAGGGCGCCACGATGGTCCACACACCCAGGGCGCAGGCCGCCCAGGCCATGCTGTGGGTGCGTTCGTAGGCACGGCCGAACCCGCTCATCGTCAGCGCGTAGCCGATGCCGACCAGAAGGTTGGTGACGGCCAGCGTCGTGATGCCGTTGAAGCCGACGATCCAGGGAGACGCTGCGAGGTACAGGCCGGTGAGAAGTGCCAGCGACTCGACGGCCTGCCCCCGGGGCGTGCTGGTGGTGCGCTCGGCCATCTCGTGACGGAGCCGCATGTCCACGATGTCGGGATGCGTCTCCATCGATGACCTGGGAGATGTTGCCATGATGCTCACCTCTGAAGGGTGACAATGTGTGTGCATGACCACGGGTAACCCGGCAGGCCCGTCCGAACCGCCGTTCCCGGCGGCGACAGGGCGGGCCGCCGGGTCCTCGTACCCTGGTCGGCGTGTCAGCCAGCCGTCTCCACCGTGTCGCCGTCCTCGTCCTCGAAGGGGCCAAACCGCTCGACGTCGGCATTCCCGCGCAGGTGTTCACGACGCGCAGGAGCATGCCGTACGAGGTGAAGGTGTGCGGCGCGGCGCCCGGCCCGGTGACCGGAGGGGACGGGCTGTCGTACTACGTCGCCGACGGTCTCGACGCGCTGGAGTGGGCCGACATCGTCTTCGTCCCCGGATACCGGTTCCCCGACCGCGACGACCCGCCGCGGGACGTCGTCGACGCGCTGATCGCCGCGCACGGGCGCGGGGCACGGCTCGCCGCCATCTCGACCGGCGCCTTCGCGCTCGCCGCCACCGGCCTGCTCGACGGCCGGCGGGCCACGACGCACTGGCACTACACGCGGGCGCTGGCGGCGCGCCACCCCCTGGTCAAGGTCGACGAGAACGTCCTGTTCGTCGACGAGGGCAGCGTGCTCACGTCGGCCGGCGCCGCCTCGGGCATCGACCTGTGCCTGCACATCCTGCGCCGCGACCTCGGCGTGGCCGCCTCCAACCACGCCGCCAGACGCCTGGTCGCCGCCCCCTACCGCAGCGGCGGCCAGGCGCAGTACGTGCCGCGCAGCGTGCCCGAGCCGCTGGGCGAGCGGTTCGCCGCCACCCGCGAGTGGGCGCTGCACCGGCTCGGCGAGCCCCTCACCCTGGAGTCGCTGGCCCGGCACGCGGCGGTGTCGCCGCGCACGTTCTCCCGGCGGTTCGCCGAGGACACGGGGTACACGCCGATGCAGTGGGTCATGCGCGCCCGCATCGACCTGGCACGCGAGCTGCTGGAGCGCTCGGAGCGGAGCGTGGAGCAGATCGCCGCCGACGTCGGTCTCGGTACCGGCGCCAACCTGCGACTGCACTTCCAGCGCATCCTCGGCACCACCCCGAGCGAGTACCGGCGCACCTTCACCCAGGGCGAGTAGCCCGGCTGCACCCGGGGCGCAGTGGCCCGGCGGCCGCGTCGCCCGGCGGCCCGTACCGTCCGGTGGCGAGATCCTTGCGAACCGTGGCGATCACGCCGCTGTCCCGCGCGGGCGCCGCGCGCGAGCCTGGGGGCGAAACGAAGGGACATCATTCATGACTCGCATCGCCATCAACGGATTCGGCCGCATCGGACGCAACGTGCTGCGCGCCCTGCTCGAGCGCGACAGCGCCCTCGAGGTCGTCGCCGTCAACGACCTCACGGAGCCCGCCGCCCTCGCGCGCCTGCTCGCGTTCGACACGACGTCCGGCCGGCTCGGCCGCCCGGTGAGTGTCGACGGGGACGTCCTGGTGGTCGACGGCCGGCGCATCAAGGTGCTCGCCGAACGCGAGCCGGCACAGCTGCCGTGGGCCGAACTCGGCGTCGACATCGTTCTGGAGGCGACCGGCCGCTTCACCTCGGCCAAGGCCGCGCGGGCCCACATCGACGCGGGGGCGAAGAAGGTGCTCGTCGGCGCCCCGTCCGACGGCGCCGACGTCACGCTCGCGTTCGGCGTCAACACCGACGCCTACGACCCCGAGCTGCACACGATCGTCTCCAACGCCTCCTGCACGACCAACGCGCTCGCGCCCCTGGCCTCGGTGCTCGACCAGCTCGCCGGCATCGAGCACGGCTTCATGACCACGGTCCACGCCTACACGCAGGAGCAGAACCTGCAGGACGGCCCGCACCGCGACCCCCGCCGCGCCCGCGCCGCCGGCGTCAACATCGTGCCGACCACGACGGGCGCCGCCAAGGCGATCGGCCTGGTGCTGCCCGGCCTCGACGGCAAGCTGTCCGGCGACTCGATCCGCGTGCCGGTGCCGGTCGGCTCGATCGTCGAGCTCAACACGACCGTCGCCCGCGACGTCACGCGCGACGAGGTGCTCGCCGCGTACCGCGCCGCCGCCGAGGGGCCGCTCGCCGACGTCCTCGAGTACTCCGACGACCCGCTGGTGTCGTCCGACATCACCGGCAACCCGGCCTCGTCGATCTTCGACTCGGCCCTCACCCGCGTCGACGGCCGCCACGTGAAGGTGGTCGCCTGGTACGACAACGAGTGGGGCTTCTCCAACCGCGTCATCGACACCCTGGAGCTGCTCTCCGCCCGCTGACGGACCGCCGCTGCACGCCCGGCGTCCCCGCGGCCGGCGACCCCGCGTCGACCGGCCGCGGCCTGTGGATTCCCGGTACTCCCGGCCGTTTGACCCGGGCGGTACCGGGAATCCGCGCGTTCGGCGGCGCGGGCGCGCCGGCAGCCGTGGCGCGGGATGTGGTGCCGGCGCTCCGGGCCGCGTGAGATCGTGGTGCCCGGCGACGACCATGGGGAGGTGCAGGGCGGAACCCGAGGCACGCGGGCAGACCGGCGGCGCCGCGCACGCGGCACCCGGACGCGCGGGGGACCGTCCGACGCATCATGAACGCGACCCGGACGACGAGTGAGACGGAGCCGGACGGCTCCGGCACGCACGCGGCATCGGCGCGCGCGCTGGCCCGGCTCGCCCTGCTGTGCCTGGCCGGTGCCGTCGCGGCCGTGGTGGCCGGGGCGGGACAGTGGCTGATCCTCCTGCTCGGCCTGGCCGGACTGGCGCTGGCCGGTGCGGGCCTGTGGTGGGCGCTGGCACACCGCGGGCCGGTGCGCCTGCTCGGCGCGCTGCTGGCGCTGGCCTCACCGGTGGGCGTGCTGGTGCTGTACGCGGTGTCCGGACTGTGGGTCGTGGCCGTCAGCGCGGTTCTGGCCTGGGTGGCGGCGCTGGCCTGCGCCCGCGGCGCGCTGCGCCGGCTGCGCACACCGCACGGCATGCACTCCCGGTCGGCCCGACCGCCCCGCAGACCCGTGCTGATCATGAATCCCCGGTCGGGCGACGGCAAGGTCGGCCGGTTCCGGCTGGTGGAGCGGGCGGAGGCACTGGGCGCCCGGGTGATCCTGCTCGACCTCGACGACGACCCGGACCCGGTGGCACTCGCGCGGCAGGCGGTGGCCGAGGGCGCGGACCTGCTCGGCGTGGCCGGCGGCGACGGCACGCAGGCCCTGGTGGCGGCGGTGGCCGCCGAGCACGGTCTGCCGTTCCTCGTCGTGTCCGCCGGGACCCGCAACCACTTCGCCATGGACCTGGGCCTGGACCGGGAGGACCCGGCCCGCTGCCTGGACGCCCTCACGGACGGGGTGGAGCTGCGGGTGGACCTCGGCGACGTGGCCGGACGGCCGTTCGTCAACACGGTGTCGTTCGGGACGTACGCGGAGATCGTGCAGAGCCCCGAGTACCGGGAGGCCAAGGCGGCCACCGCGCTCGGCCAACTACCCGACCTGCTGGGCGGGGAGGCCGGCACGGTGCTGCACGTGCGGGCGGACGAGGAGCGGCTCAAGGTGCCGCAGACGCTGCTGGTGAGCAACAACCGCTACGCGCGGGCCGACCCGCTGGGCGGCGGGCGCAGGCCGCGGCTGGACGGAGGCCGGCTCGGTGTGATCGCGGTCTGCGTCGAGAGCGCGGCGCAGGCCGCCGAACTGGCCCTGCGCGGTGAGCGGGCCAGCAGCGTGACCTCGCTGACGGCGCGCCGCGTGGTCGTCGAGGCCGAGGCCGAGCTGATCCCGGTGGCCGTCGACGGCGAAGCGCTCACCCTGCCCCCGCCCGTGGTGTGCACGATCCGGCCCGGCGTGCTGCGGATACGGGTGCCCCGGCACCGGCCCGGCGCCCCCTACGTCGCGCCGTCGGTGGACTGGCGCCGCGTCGTGCGTCTCGCGCTCGGCCGAACCCCCCTGCCCCTCCGGAAGGAACAGGAACAGACCGATGACTGACAGCCGCCCGCAGGTCCACCGGGCACGGCACCGTCTGCTGCGCGACCTCGGCGCCCTGGACCAGGCGCTGTACGAGGCCGTGACGGTCACCGAGACGCCCACCCTCGACTCCGCCCTGCGGCGGCTGTCCGCGGCGGCCGACCACTCCAAGATCTCGTTCGTGGCCGCCGCGACGATGGCGCTGTTCCCCGGCCGGCCGCGCCGCGCCGCCGCGCTCGGGCTCGCGGCCGTCGGCGTCGCCTCGGCGACGGCCAACCTGCTCGGCAAGCGGCTGGTGCGCCGGCACCGACCGCACCGCGCCGAGGACTCGCCGTTCCCGGGGCGGCACGTGCCGATGCCGGCGTCCGCGTCCTTCCCGTCGGGCCACACGGCCTCCGCCGTAGCCTTCGCGGCGGCCGTGGGGCCCGCGTTCCCGGTCGTCGCGGTGCCGTTCGGCCTGCTGGCCTGCGCGGTCGGCTACTCCCGCGTCCACACCGGCGTCCACTATCCGGGTGACGTCATCGCCGGCGCCGTCCTGGGCACCGGGGCGGCGGCCGTGGTCCTCGCCACCGCCCGCCACGAGGTGCACGGGCGGCACGCCGTGGGCCGGTGACCCGGGCCGGCCGCCTCCCTGCCGCCGGCCCGCGGTGCGCCGGTGCGTCAGTGCCCGTGGCCTCCGTGGCCCCCATGCCCGCCGTCCAGCCGTTGCAGCACCGCCTGCGCCATGGCCTCCTCGCCCTTGGCGTTGGGGTGGGCCGGGGCCGCCGGTGAGGTGGGCCGCAGGGGCTCGATCCAGCGGTCCGCGGGGGACTTGCACATGTCGTGGCCGACCGTGGGCCCGTACGTGTCGACGTAGGTTGCGCGGTTCAGCCCGGCCACCAGGCGCAGCATCAGGTTGAGCCGCTTCTCGGTGTCCTTCAGGTAGGCGAAGTCCTTCGCCGCGAACGGCACGGTGGGGTAGCAGCCGCTGCCGTCGTCGGGCAGCAGGTCGGGGTACCCGACGACAAGCACGCGCGCGTGCGGGGCCCGGTCGTGCACGGCCCTGAGCACCCGGGCCACCTTCGGCGCCGTCTCCAGCACGGCCAGCGCCAACTGGTCGGTGCCGGAGGAGGTGTAGTGGCGCCGGCACGGGTCGCCCGTGAGGTCGGTGGCGCTCAGCCCGGCGCAGGTGGCGATGATGGAGCCGAACCCGACGTCGTTGCCGCCGATCTGGACCGTCACCAGGTCGGTGTCCCGCCGCACGGCGTCGAGCTGGGGCCCGTTGGTGCCCTGCGGTTTCCACATCTCCTCGGTGGTCGCCCCCGCACAGCTCACGTCCTCGAAGACGGCCACGGACCGCTGCGCCGCCACGAGCGAGGGGTAGTTGTGGTCGGAGCGGGCGCAGTTGGCGTCCACCTGCTGGGGTATGAGCGGCCCGGAGGTGTAGGAGTCGCCGAGGGACACGTAGTGCGTGCCGCGGCCCGTTCCGGGGCCGTGCGCCGCCGCCGGTGCGGTGAGCACCAGGACGAGGGCGCAGCCGCTCGCGGCCGCCGCGGCGACCTTGGCACGGCGGCGGCCTGACGTGGGTGCGGCTGATGGGGTGTCACGCTTCAAGAAGGGCCTCCTGATGAGAGCCGGCGGGCAGGTCCCGCATGGCCGTCGCCTGTTCGACTGGCCTTGTATACCGGCGGGTAGCGGCCGCGGGCCAGAGGGGTGCGGCAACGAGTCGGCCGCTCATGACACCGCCGGACCGGGGCACCCGATGGTGCATGAAGGCGAATCCCGCAAGGCGGCTGCTGCGCCTGAGTGTTGTGCCGGCCGTGCTGTGCCTCGCCGCGGCATGCGGTGGCGGCGACCACGAGGGACCCGGCGGCGCCGGATCCGGCGGTCCGGGGAGCGCCGGGACACCGGCCCTCGCGGGGACGGGGGAACGGCTGGTGATCACCACCGGCGACGGGCTGCGGCTGCGCGCCGCCGACGGCCGGCGGGTCACCGTCGACGACCGCACCCGCCGGCACTGGTCCCACCACCACGGAACCTGGACGCTCGACCTGTCGTGCGCCGGCCGGGGACGGCACGGCGCGCCGTGCCCCCGCATGCCCGAGGTGGACGTCCCCGGCGGGGTGAGCGTCACGGTCACCGCCCGCGACGCCGGCATCGACGTCTCCGGCGTCGCCGCCGCCCTGGACCTGACGACGGTCAACGGCGATGTGACGGTGACCCGTTCCGGACGCGCGGACGCCGCCGTACGGCTGGCCACCCGCAACGGCTCGGTACGTGCGACGGCCCTGGAGGCGGGCCGGCTGCACGCCGGCACCGTCAACGGCGATGTGGTCCTGGCCTGCGCGACCGCGCCGTCCTACGTCACCGGGGCTACCACCAACGGCTCCGTCGACGTCACCGTGCCGCACGACACGCCCGCGTACCGGGTGACCGCGGACACCGGCAACGGGCGCGCCGTCGTGACCGTCCCCACGCGGGACGCGGGCCGCGCCCGCACCATGACGCTGACCACGGTCAACGGCGACGTCGACGCACGCCGGGACTGAGGGAGGAAGCGGGCGCGGCCGGTCGTTCAGCGGACATCGGCGACCGAGAAGACGCCCGGCCCGGTGACCGCGTACAGCACCCCGCCCACCCTCAGCGGCGGCACCTCGCTCGGCGACAGCTCCTGGAACGAACGGCCCTCGGTGTCGAAGGCGGGAGCGGTGCGTCCGATCTCCTTGCCGGTCCGCGGATCGAGGGCGAGCACGCTGGTGTCCGGCAGCAGCACGTACAACCGGCCCCCGTGGACGGCCGGTTCGCTGAACACCCGCAGGGTGCGCGAACTGGTCCACAGCGGCTTGCCGCGCTTCAGGTCGAGGGCGAGCAGCGTCTCGTTGTCGTAGTCGAAGACGTACATGACGTCGCCGTGCACCAGCGGCGGGGCCTCCGGTGTCACGCTCCACGGGAAGTCGATCCGGCGGGTGGCGCCGTCGCCGAGGTCCTGCACGTACAAGGCCGCCGAGGCCCCGGTGTCGCCCTCCCAACGGGCGTAGTACGCCGTGTCGTCGTGGACCGTGGCGAGCCACAGGTCGCCCTGCGGGGCCTTCAGCGTGCGCAGCGTCCGGCCGGTGCGCGCGTCGAGACGGGCGATCCCGCCGGAGCCGCCGCGCAGGTCGGCGTAGAGGATCCCGCGCGATCCCGCGTGGAACGGGTTCGCCGAGCCCGACGCCAGCTTCAGCCGCCACAACTCCTCGCCGGTGCGCGGCTCGTAGGCGGCATAGCGCGCGGTGTCGGAGGGCCCGAGCTGATCCAGCCGCACCAGCAGGACACCGCCGAGGTACGCGTACGAGCCGACCGGGCCGTCCAGATGCCACAGCCGCTTGCCGGTCCTGGCGTCGAAGGCGTCGACGCCCTCGGAGCGGTCGGCGGCGGCCGCGTACACCACGTCGTCGTGGACGACGGGGCGGCTCAGCGAGAAGGTGTGGGGCTGGGCGCCGGCCATGGGTTTCGTCCAGTCCACGCGGCCTGTGGCGGGGTCGAGGCGCATCAGCGCGATCCGCGGGGAGGAGCAGAAGACGCCGAGCGCGCCAGGCGTGCACACGGGGCCGATGCCGGAGTTCTCGTCGGCGTCGGCCTGCGGGTCGTACTGCCACGGCTTCCAGCCGGCCGGAACGTCACGGGACGCCGCCCGCGCGTCGGCCGTGCCGCCCGTTCGGGCCGCGCTCGCGGGTGCGTGGTCGGTGCGGACCACCAGCGTGCCGGCCGCCGCCAGGACGGCCGCCGCCGCGAGCGCGGCCCACAGCTTCCCGCGGTGCCGCCGCCGTCCCTGCCGCCCGGACGCGGGGGAGGGCGGCCCGGGGGACGCCGGTGGCACCAGCGACATCGTCGGCGTGGTCGCCGGTCCGGGGGAGGGCTCATCACCGCGTTCGTGGGCGGGGTCCTGGACCGAGTCCGGCCCTGCGGCACCGTCTTCCCGGCCCGGCAGCCGCGGCGGCAGGGCGGTCAGCGTCTCGAGGGCCTCGCCCGACGTGGGCCGCCGCTCCGGTTCCTTCGCCAGACAGGCGGACACCAACGGCCGCAACGGCCCCGGCAGTCCGTCCAGCCGGGGCTCGCTGTGCACCGTGTTGTACGCGGCGAGATAGGCGTTCTCCGCCTCGAACGGGCTGCGCCCGGTGGCCGCGTACACCAGCACCGCGCCCAGCGCGAAGACGTCCACGGCCGGGCCGACCTCGCGCGGGCGGCTGAACTGCTCCGGCGCCATGAACGGCGGCGAGCCCATCACGATCCCGGTCTGGGTGCGCACGTCGCTGCTGGCGGCACGCGAGATGCCGAAGTCGATGACCCGCACCGCCCCGTCCTCGCTGCCGCCCTCCAGCAGGAGCACGTTGCCCGGCTTGAGGTCCCGGTGCACGACCTCCGCGCGGTGGATCTCCCGCAGCGCCTCGGCGAGTTCGGTGCCCAGGCGGCGCAGCGACGGCCAGTCCAGGGGGCCGGAGTCGGTGACGCGGTCGGCGAGGGTGACTCCGGGGACGAACGCCGTCGCCATCCACGGCCGTTCCGCGTCCGCGTCGGCGTCGACGACGGGCGCGGTGAACGCGCCGCTGACCCGCCGCGCCGCCGCGATCTCCTGCCGGAACCTGGCCCGGAACTCGGCGTTGTCCGCGTACCTGGCGTGGACGACCTTGACGGCGACGGCCCGCCCCGACGCCGACCGGCCCAGGTAGACGACGCCCATGCCGCCGGTCCCGATCCGCGCCTCGATCCGGTACCTGCCGACGGACCGCGGATCGTTCTCGCGCAGGGTCACCGCATCTCCTTCACCGGCCCGGGGCGGGTCCGGTCGGCCTCGTATGGCATGGACCGCTCACTCTACTGGCCCGCGTACGAGGCGACTTCGGCGAACGGGCGATGGCCCGGCGGCCCGGCGGTCCGGCCGGCGCAGGTGCGACGGCGCGGCCGGGGGAGGCGTGGCGGGGGAGGCGCTGTGGGGCGGCCGGGGGAGGCGTGGCGAGGCGGGGCGGGGGAGGCGTGGCGAGGCGGAGCGGGGGAGGCGTGGCGAGGCGGGGCGGGGGAGGGCGTGGCGAGGCGGGGCGGGGGAGAGGCGGCACCGCCCGGCCGGCCTGACCGGGCGGGCGAGCCGTCAGCCGGTGGTTGCCGCGCGGTCGGCCGCGCCTCCGGCGCCGAGCAGGCCGGTCGCGGGGAAGGCGTCCCCGGCGTGGCGCCGCGACGCGAGGCGCGACCGGCGCAGGACGAGCGGCGGCAGGGCGGTGCGCGCGCCCTGCGCGAGGCGCAGCCAGGCGGGGAAGTGGACGGCGGTGCTGCGGCGTTCGACGGCCCGGGCCAGCCGGGCGGCGGCGGCCGGGGCCGGGCTGACGCGGCGGGCCGGTGGCGGCATCTGGGCGCGCAGTTCGCGCAGCACCGGGTTCCGTTCCGCGTCGCGGATCATGTCCGTGTCGATCCAGTCGAGGTAGGCCGTGCCCACGGCCATCCCGTCCGGGGCGGTCTCGGCGCGCAGCGCGTGGGCGAAGGCCTCGACGCCCGCCTTGGAGGCGCAGTAGGCGCTCATCCGCGGGGCCGCGCCGATCGAGGCCGGCGAGGCGATCTGCAGGTAGTAGCCGCGGGTGTGCGTCAGATCGGGCAGGAAGACGTGCGCGGTGAACGCGCTGCCCGCCAGGTTGACGTCGATCACGCGCCGCCACCGGGCGAGGTCGGCCGTGGCGAAGGGGCCGCCCTCGGCGATCCCCGCGTTGGCCACCACGACCGACGGGCGGCCGAGCCCCGCACGGACCTGCCCGGCCGCCTCGCGGAGGGCCGCCGCGTCCGTCACGTCGACCTCCAGCACCATGGCCGCCGTCGGCAGGGAGCCGGCCAGCGCCTCCAGCCGCGCTCCCTCGTGCCCGAGCAGTGCCAGGCGGGCGCCCCGGCGGGCCAGTTCCTCGGCCAGGGCCGCCCCCAGGCCCCGTGCCGCTCCCGTCACCACGGCGGTGCGGTCCCGCAGCGGGCTGTCGTGCATGGCGCAGGGCCTCTCCGTGCGGGTCACATCCCGGGTGTGGCGCCGGGCCGGGCGGTGTGGTGCGGGTCGCCGGAGGTGCGGCGGGCCTCCTTCATCTCCGCCTCGTACAGGTGGTCGCGGCCCGCGGCGAGCTCCTCGACGACGGCGCGGTTGAGGTCGCGGAAGGCCTCGTAGTAGGTCCTGTCGTACGCCTCGACGATCTGGAAGGTCCAGTGGCCGGGGATGACGTTGCGCCCGATGATCCCGGTGCGGACCTTCTCCGCCCATTCCGGGTGACCGGCCTCGCGCAGCAGGGCGACCGCGTGGTCCAGTTGCAGGTCCGCGGTGCCGGTCAGCTGGTGGAAGTCGTACAGGCGGCCTCTGGCCCGCTCCGTGGTCTCCAGCGCCTTCGACAGGGCTCCGAGCGCTTCCACCGTCGCGTCGTCGACGTTCTCGGGACGCCGGTGCGCCGCGTCGGGGCCGTCCTGGGGGATGTGCATGGTTCGTGCCGTTCTCTCGTGTCTGTCTGTCTGTTTTCCGTCCACGCCGTGGGCCGTCGGCAGGCCGGCCGGCGTCAGCGCGGCGCCGGACGCTTGCGGCCCGTCCGGTCGCGGTGGGTGAGCAGGCGCTGCGCCGTGGCCAGGCCGAGGCGGCCGGAGGCGCGCAGCGCGGCGCGCGCGGCGTTGGCGCCGCAGGCTCCGTGCACGCCGCCGCCCGGGTGGGCGCCGGCGGAGGCCAGGTACAGGCCCTTCACCGGGGTCTCGGGACGCCCGCTGCCGGGCACCGGACGGAAGACGAGCTGCTGGTGGACGGCGGTGGTGCCGCCGTTGATGGCGCCGCCGTCCAGGTTGGCGTCCAGGGACTGCAGGGTCGTGGGGGCCAGGACGCGCCGGGCGCGGACCAGGCCGCGGAAGCCCGGGGCGAAGCGCTCCACCTGGCGTTCGACGCGGTCGGCCATGACCTCCTGCTCGCGGGCGTCCCAGCAGCCCGTGACGCCCTCCTGCCCGGCGTCGGCCCGGATGTCGCGCGGTACGTGGGTGTAGGCCCAGGCCGACTCCGTGCCCCGGGGCGAGCGTGCGGCGTCCGCGGTGGTCATCTGGCCGAACAGCACGAAGGGCCGGTCCGGTACCCGGTGCCGGGCGATCTGCGCGGCGAACCGGGTCAGCTCGTCGATCCCGCCCGCCAGGTGGACGGCGCCGGCCCGCCGGGCCTGCTCCGCCTGCCAGGGGACGGGGCCGTCGAGCGCCCAGTCCACCTTGAACGTCGAGAAGTCCCACTGGAAACGCCGCAGGTCGTCCAGGAGCTGGGCGGGCAGGTGGTCGGCGTCGACGAGCTCGCCGTACAGGGCGGGCACCGGCACGTCGGCGAGGACGGCACGGCCGGCGGCGACGGTGTCCCCGCCGGCGGTGCGCACGCCGACGGCCCGTCCGCCGCGCACCACGACGCTCTCCACGCGCTGCCCGCACCGCACGTTCCCGCCGCGCGCCGCCAGCCGTCGCACCAGCGCGCCGGTCAGCGCCCCGGAGCCGCCGACCGGCACCGGGAAGCCGTACGTCTGGCCCAGCATCGACATCAGCCAGCCGAACCCCCCGCTGCCGGTGGACTCCGGCGCCAGGTCGGCGTGCAGCGCGTTGCCGGCCAGCAGCAGCCGGCCTCCTTCGCCGCGGAACTCCTCCTCGCCCATCCGCCGCACCGGCAGCGCCAGGGTGCGCGCCATCCGCAGCCCGCCGGCGGCCCGCAGCCGCAGCGCCAGCCGGGCCGCCGCCCGCACCGGCGGGAACGGCGTGAACAGGGCGTCCAGCAGATCCGGACGCACCCGCTCCCACACCTCGTGCAGAGTGCGCCAGGCGTCGCCGTCCCCGGGCGCGAACGCCTCCAGCGAGCGTGCCGTGGCGTCCACCCGGCGCTCCAGGACGGCACAGCTGCCGTCGTCGAAGGGGTGGGCCAGCACGCTGGGCGCGTGCGTCCAGCGCAGGCCGTGGTCCTGCAGCCGCAGCCCGGCGAGGACCGGAGAGGCGGCGGCCAGCGGGTAGAAGGAGCTGAACAGGTCGTTGACGAAATCCGGGTCGACGCCCGTGTCGTGCCGGACCGCGCCGCCGGGCTCCGGCTGCTCCTCCAGCACCTCGACGCTCCAGCCGGCGTCCGCCAGCAGGTTCGCCGCCACCAGCCCGTTGGGGCCGGCCCCGATCACCACGGCGTCAGGCATGACCGTCCGCCCCGGCCGTCCGCACCGCTCCGGTCACCGCCGGGCCGGGCCGGCCGGGCACGACGGTGGGCTCGGCCTCGCACACCTTGGCGAGGCGGGCCAGCATGGCGCGATGGCGCACCTGGATGAACGCCTCGACGGCCCAGTTGTGCAGGACGCCGCCGGCACCCCGCAGCGGGTGCTCGTCCACGACGACGAGGCACTCGTCGCCCCACGGACGCAGCTCGATGGCGATCCGCGCGGTGCCCAGGAACCCCGCGTGGGCCTCCAGTTCGACGGCGGATCCCTCCTGGCAGCCGCGGACAACGGTCTCGTTCCGCAGAACCACCGGACCCAGGTTCACCTCGTAGCCGAGCGCCGAGCCCACCTCGGGCCAGCGCCCCCGCAGCGGCCGGGACGCGCTCGTGCCCACCACCCACTCGGCATACCGCTCGGGGTCGGCGAGAACGGACCACACCGTGGCCGGACTCTCCTTGATCAGTCGATGCCGCACCGCCACAGGTGCCTCCCTGGTCTCTCCTCCGGCATGTGTCGCGGCCGAGTGCCCCGGGCGGTGCGGACGAACCACCTTCCCCCGGCCGTCCGCCCGTTCCGCCCCCGGTCAGCCGGTGGCCGGGGCGGTCGCGGGCCGTGCGGGCGCCATCGCCCACCGCACCGCCGAGGTGACGGCGGTGCCGAGCGGCCGCACGCACCACTCGTCGACCACCGGCAGCCTGGGCAGGCGCAGTTCCCGGGCGGCCCAGGACGGCAGCAGCGACACGGCGTTCGCCGCCAGGACGCCGTACGGCAGCCTCGCGGCGAGCGGGACCGGCGGGTCCAGGAGCAGGAAACGGGCGGCCTGACGCGCCTGCGCGGAGGCCCGCAGCTGCGGACGGTAGCCGTCGAGCACCCGCGCGAGCTCGGCCCGGGTCGTGGGCGGGTCGGTCACCCCCAGCGCGGCCGCGACCCGTGCCGTGTCGGCGACGTAGCCGTCGCAGCCGGACGCGGACAGGGGCCGCGCGCCGTAGCGCTGGTGCGCGCGCAGGAAGCTGTCGACCTCGGCGGCGTGGACCCAGCCCAGCAGACGGGGATCGGCGGCGTGGTACGCCTCGCCCTCCGGGGTCACGCCGCGCACCCGCTCGTGCACCGCCCGGACCTGCTCGCAGGCCTCCTCCGCGTGTGCCGCGGTCCCGTAGGTGGTCACCGCCAGGAAGGTGCTCGTCCGCTGCAGCCGGCCCCAGGGGTCCCCGCGGTAGCCCGAGTGGGCGGCCACGGCGGCCATGGCGAGCGGGTGCAGGGACTGCAGCAGCAGTGCGGACAGCCCGCCGATGAACATCGAGGCGTCGCCGTGCACCCGGCGGACCGGGCGCTCGGGCCCGAACCAGCGCGGGCCGGGAGTGTGGTGGATACGTTCGCGGTTGCGGGGGCCGTCCGGGCCGGCCACGCGGGCGAACAGGCCGTTGCCCAACTGCTCCCGCAGACCTGCCGCGCCGGATCCGATGCGCTTCCTCAAGGCCGGTTCCTCCTGCCTGCTCGACGACGAAGACGGCGACGGCGACGCGGTGCCGGACCGGCCGCCGGACTCCATTGTTCCGCGGTGCCCGGGCGGGCGGATGCGGCCGCCGGGCACCGCGGCAAGGCTTGCGCAAGTTCCCGGGATCGCCCAACTGGCGTGAGAGTGTCGCTGGTTGGGGTGGATGACAGAGCGGACACGGGATCCGTGATCAT
>NZ_JBIRUY010000055.1:0-49347 GCF_044335305.1 Streptomyces sp. NPDC020490
GGTCGACAACCCATCTACCAGGAGCTTCACCTCTTCCGGAACATCACCCCCACGCCAACTGGTCAGCCGCTCAGCCAAGTTGGAAACGGCTCAGTTCTTTTCGCGCACGTCAGGATCACTGACACGCCCCTAACTCTTGTTCAGCGCCATTGCCAACGACAAGATTCGGGTAATTCCCCCGTAGTTGCGCGACCGAGGTTTTCGGCCTCGCTGGCTCTATCGAATCGGGGTATCCGCTCGACTGTCCAGGAAATTACATGTGACGCCGGTCACATGCAGCCGAATCCACGAGTATGGCAAAGCCTGGAGAAAATATGGGCTTCCCCGGTTTCCAGGGCAAAGCTCCGGCCTTCCCGGCCGACCCGGACCCGGCGCACCCGCCGGCCGGCGCGGACCGTCAGGCGTACGACACCCCGGTCAGCCGCTCGGAGGCGGCCCACAGCCGCTCGCCCATCGCGTCGTCGACGGTCCACGGCGCCCGCCAGGAGGGTGCGGGCGCGCCGCGCCACATCGCGAAGGACGGGCCGGTGAAGGAATCGGGGCGCACGCCGGGGGCGGTGGCGGCGTACAGGACGGGCAGGGCGCCCGCCTCGGCCGGCTGCGCGAAGAGCCGGTTGCCGAGCGTGACGAGCCGCTCGGCCGTCCGTCGTCCCGCCATCCGCGGACCGGCGGCCTGGAGGTTGGTGGCCGCGTATCCGGGGTGGGCGGCGGCCGCCACCACGTCCGCGTCGTGCGCCGCGAACCGGCGCGCGAGCTCGTGCGTGAAGAGCAGGTTGGCGGTCTTGGAGCGGGCGTAGGCGAGCCAGCGGTGGTAGCGGCGCTCGCTGTTGAGGTCGCGGAGGTCGATGTTGGCGAGCGCGTGCATCAGGCTGGAGACGGTCACCACGCGGGCGCCGGGCGTGGCGAGCAGGACGGGCGCGAGCAGTCCGGTGAGCGCGAAGTGCCCCAGGTGGTTGACGCCGAACTGGGTCTCGAACCCGTCGGCGGTCGTCCCGTACGGCAGCGCCATCACCCCGGCGTTGTTGACCAGCAGGTCGAGCCGCCCGTGGCGGAAGCCGTCCGCGAACTCCCGGACGGAGCGCAGGTCGGCCAGGTCCAGCCGGGCGCACTCGACCGCCGCGCCCGGCACCTCGCCGGCGATCCGGCCGGCCGCCGCGGCACCGCGTGCCTCGCTGCGGCAGGCCAGCACCACGCGGGCGCCCCGGCGCGCCAGCTCCCGGGCGGTGACGTAGCCGAGCCCGCTGTTGGCGCCGGTGACGACGGCGGTCCGGCCGCTCTGGTCAGGGACGGCGCTCGCGTTCCAGTCGGGCATCGGCAGTCTCCCTCGGACGGGCTCGGGACGGACTCTGGACGGGCTCGGGTGCGGGCTCGGGTGCGGGCTCGGGCGCGGGCTCGGGCGCGGGCTCGGGCGCGGGCTCGGGTGCGGGCCTCCGGCGCACGGGCCCGGTGTCTCCGACGTTTCTCCGACGTACGGAAAGGGGCGGCACCCCCGCACAAGGGTGCCGCCCCTTCTGGTGAGCACCGGAGCCGCCCCCGATCGGTTTGGTCGGGGACCGGGGACGGCTCCGGAGCCGTTGGGGGGCCGGTGAGGGGGCCGGCCCCCGGGTCAGCGGTGGTCGCTGCCCTCCGACTGGGTGGCCGCGCGACCGGCCTCCAGTCGGGCCACGGGGATGCGGAACGGCGAGCAGGAGACGTAGTCCAGACCCACCTCGTGGAAGAAGTGGACCGACTCCGGGTCACCGCCGTGCTCGCCGCACACGCCGAGCTTCAGGTCCGGGCGGGTCTCCCGGCCGGCCTTCGCGGCGGCCCGCACCAGGGAGCCGACGCCGTCCTTGTCGATCGTCTCGAACGGCGACACCCCGAAGATGCCCTTCTCCAGGTAGGCCGTGAAGAACGAGGCCTCCACGTCGTCCCGGGAGAAGCCCCACACCGTCTGGGTGAGGTCGTTGGTGCCGAAGGAGAAGAACTCCGCGGCCTCGGCGATCTGGCCGGCGGTCAGCGCGGCGCGCGGCAGCTCGATCATCGTGCCGATCGCCAGCTTCAGCTCGGTGCCGGTGGCCTCCTGCACCTCGGCGATGACCTGGTCGGCCTCCTCGCGGACGATCTCCAGCTCCTGGACCGTGCCGACGAGCGGGATCATGATCTCCGCGCGCGGGTCGCCCTTGGCGTTCTTGCGCTCGGCCGCGGCCTCGGCGATGGCGCGGACCTGCATCGTGAACAGGCCCGGGATGACCAGGCCGAGGCGCACGCCGCGCAGGCCCAGCATCGGGTTCTGCTCGTGCAGCCGGTGCACCGCCTGGAGCAGGCGCAGGTCGTTCTCGTGCGGGTCCTTGCGGGACTCGGCGAGGGCGACGCGCACCGACAGCTCGGTGATGTCGGGCAGGAACTCGTGCAGCGGCGGGTCGAGCAGGCGGATGGTGACGGGCAGGCCGTCCATCGCCTCGAACAGCTCGACGAAGTCCTGCTTCTGCAGCGGCAGCAGCTGCTTCAGCGACTCCTCGCGCTCGGCGTCGGTGTCGGCCAGGATCAGCCGCTCCACCAGCTCGCGCCGGTCGCCGAGGAACATGTGCTCGGTGCGGCACAGGCCGATGCCCTGGGCGCCGAACCGCCGCGCGCGCAGCGCGTCCTCGGCGTTGTCGGCGTTGGCGCGCACCCGCAGGCGGCGCTTGCGGTCGGCGAACGCCATGATCCGGTGCACGGCCTCGACGAGTTCGTCGGCGTCGTCGGCGCCGGCGTGCATGCGGCCTTCGAAGTACTCCACGACCGGCGAGGGCACGACCGGGACCTCGCCGAGGTAGACCTTGCCGGTGGAGCCGTCGATGGAGATGAGGTCGCCCTCCTCCACCACGTGCCCGCCGGGGACGGTCATCCGGCGCCGCTTGGTGTCGACCTCGAGCTCCTCGGCGCCGCACACACAGGTCTTGCCCATGCCGCGGGCGACCACGGCCGCGTGCGAGGTCTTGCCGCCGCGGGAGGTGAGGATGCCCTCGGCCGCGATCATGCCGTCGAGGTCGTCGGGGTTGGTCTCGCGGCGGACCAGGATGACCTTCTCGCCCGAGCGCGACCACTTCACGGCGGTGTACGAGTCGAAGACCGCCTTGCCGACCGCGGCGCCCGGCGAGGCCGCGATGCCCCGGCCGACCTGCTCGGTCTTGGCGTGCTCGTCGAAGCGCGGGAACATCAGCTGCGCGAGCTGGGCGCCGTTGACGCGCTGCAGCGCCTCGGTCTCGTCGATCAGGCCCTGGTCGACCAGCTGGGTGGCGATGCGGAAGGCGGCGCCGGCGGTGCGCTTGCCGACGCGGGTCTGCAGCATCCACAGCTGGCCGCGCTCGATGGTGAACTCGATGTCGCAGAGATCCTTGTAGTGGTTCTCCAGGGTCTCCATGATCCGCATGAGCTGGTCGTACGACTTCTTGTCGATCCGCTCCAGCTCCGCGAGCGGGACGGTGTTGCGGATGCCCGCGACCACGTCCTCGCCCTGCGCGTTCTGCAGGTAGTCGCCGTAGACGCCCTGGTGGCCGGAGGCGGGGTCGCGGGTGAAGGCGACGCCGGTGCCGGAGTCGGGGCCGAGGTTGCCGAAGACCATCGAGCAGACGTTGACCGCGGTGCCCAGGTCGTGCGGGATGCGCTCCTGACGGCGGTAGAGCCTGGCGCGGTCGCCGTTCCAGGAGTCGAAGACCGCCTTGATGGCGAGGTCCATCTGCTCGCGCGGGTCCTGCGGGAAGTCCCGGCCGGCCTCCTTCTTGACGATCTTCTTGAAGGTGGTGACCAGCTTCTTGAGGTCGGCGGACTCCAGCTCGGTGTCGACCGTGACCTGCTTGGCCGCCTTGGCCTTGTCGAGCGCGTCCTCGAAGAGGTCGCCGTCGACGCCGAGGACGGTCTTGCCGAACATCTGGATCAGCCGCCGGTAGGAGTCCCAGGCGAACCGCTCGTCACCGGCCTGCTTGGCCAGACCCTGGACCGACTTGTCGGACAGGCCGATGTTCAGGACGGTGTCCATCATGCCCGGCATGGAGAACTTCGCCCCGGAGCGGACCGACACGAGGAGGGGGTTGTCGGCCTGCCCCAGCTTCTTGCCCATCTTCTCCTCGAGGGCGGAGAGGTGCGCACTCACCTCGTCACGCAGTGCCGCCGGTTCCTCGCCGCTGTCGAGGTAGACCTTGCAGGCCTCGGTGGTGATGGTGAAGCCGGGCGGGACCGGGAGGCCGAGGTTGGTCATCTCGGCGAGGTTGGCGCCCTTGCCGCCGAGGAGGTCCTTGAGGTCCTTGTTGCCCTCGGTGAAGTCGTAAACGAACTTCACGCCCTCAACGCTGTTGGCCTGCGCGGCTACGTGGGGTTCTTTGTTTTCCGACACGGGTCTCGACTCCTCGAGGACGCGGTGGCTGCCCTGACGGCGAGGAACATACCCAGATCGAAGGCCCATGGGTACGTCCACTTGCGCGTCATGCGCCCGTAACCAGTCGGCTGCCAGCGGATCGAAAGTCAAAGCTTGGCAAGCGACAACGGGCGAGTGTTTTCACTTCTTGAACACATCAACCCCCGTAGAGGCATCCCGAGTGCTCATCTGAGCGGCTTACAGCACGCCTGATTTCGATCGATGAACGATCAAGTGATGGCACTGAGTGCCACCCCTTGGAAAAGTGCAGTCGTGCAAGATCCGCTCATCTGAGCACAACCCTTATCAAGGGTGGCGAGAATCACGCTCCCGCAGAGGGTCCGGTTTCACCATGCGGACGCGTCCTGGAACGGAAACACGCGCGTCACGCGCCCGTACGTCACACCGTCACACATCTCGCGGAAGATCACACCCCGAGTGCCCGCAGCCGCTCCTCCACCGCCTCCGGCGCGTACAGGTGCTCCACGACCAGCGCACCGGCCCCCACCAGCGCCGCCCGCTCGCCCAGCCGCGAGGTGACGACGTCCAGATGAGCGGTGGAGCGCGGCAGCGCCCGCTGGTAGAGCAGTTCGCGCACACCGGTGAGGAAGGGGGTTCCGGCCAGATCCCCGGCGATCATCAGCACCCCGGGATTGAGCAGCGTCACCACGGTCGCCAGCACGTCCCCGACCCGCCGTCCGGCCTCCCGCGCGAAGCCGACCACGTCCGGGTGCCCGGCCGCCAGCAGGTCGCGCACGTCCGAGCCGGACTCGGCCGGCACACCGGCCTCCGCCAGCCGCCGCGCCACCGCCCAGCCGCTGGCGACGGCGGCGAGGCAACCGTAGGAACCGCAGCGGCACAGCGCCTCCGTGCCCACCCGGATGTGCCCGATGTCGCCGGCGCCCCCGTCGACGCCGCGGTAGACGGAGCCGCCGACGACGACCCCGGCGCCGATCCCGGTCGACACCTTGACCAGCACGAACGCCGAGCAGTCGGGGTATCCGGCGCGCTGTTCGCCGTACGCCATGAGGTTGGCGTCGTTGTCGACCAGGACGGGGACCGCCGGGGCGCCGGTGTGTTCGGTGAACGCCCTGGCCAGGCGGCCGGTTATGTCGTAGCCGTCCCAGCCCGGCATCATCGGCGGCTGCACCACCCGGCCGGTCTCGCTGTCGACGGGCCCGGGCACCGCGAGCCCGATGCCGCAGACGTCCCCGGCACGCCGGCCGGCCTTCTCCAGCAGGTCGGCGAACCAGCCGCCGAGTTCGCCCAGCACGGCGTCCGGGCCGTCCTCGACGGACTGCGCGCCCGTCTGCTCGGCGAGGATCTCGCCGGCCAGCGACAGGACGGCGGCGCGGGCGTGCCGGGTGTCGAGGTCGGCGGCGAGGACGACGGCGTGCTCGTCGTCGAACTCCAGGGTGATGGAGGGGCGGCCGCCCAGCGGCGAGTCGACCGGGCCGCCGGCGCCCTCGCGCAGCCAGCCCGCGCGGAAGAGGCGGTCCAGGCGCTGGCCGACGGTGGCCCGGGACAGTCCGGTGGCCTGCTGGAGCGCGCCGCGCGTGGTGGCCCGCCCGCTGCGCACCAGTTCGAGCAGATCACCGGCGCGAGCCTGTCCTCCCTGTCCTCGTCCCGTCATGCGCACCCCCTTGTGTTTCTCAAGCCTGCATTACATATTGAGTTTTGCGTGTTAAATAGACGTAACCCTACGGTACCCATGACCGAACCGGCCGGCCGTATGTCTTTCGGGGAGCCCCGAGTGGATCGCACCGCCCAACTCACCGCCCGCGTCACCGAGCGAGCCTTCGCATACGATCCGCCCCCGACGGCAACACCGACGGCTTCCCCGACGGCATCCGCGGCCTCTCCGGTGGCTTCTCCGGCCTCTCCGCCGACCTCTCCGGCCGCGGACGCGCTGCACCGCAGGGCGGCGCGCGTGCTGGAGGACAACTGGAGGGGCAGCTCGACGGTGCCCTCCCGCGGCCTGTACCCGCACCAGTGGTCGTGGGACTCGGCGTTCATCGCCATCGGCCTCAGGCACCTGTCGCCGTTACGGGCCCAGACGGAACTGGAGACGCTGCTGGACGCCCAGTGGGGCGACGGACGCATCCCGCACATCGTCTTCAATCCCTCCGTCCCGCTCGACGCGTACTTCCCGAGCCCCGACTTCTGGCGCTCCTCGACCGCGGGGCGCGCTGCGGGCGCCCCGCGCACCGTACAGACCTCCGGCATCGTGCAGCCACCGGTGCACGCGCTGGCGGCCTGGCTGGTGCACCGCGCCGATCCGGGCCTGTCCCGGGCCCGCGGCTTCCTGGCCCGGGTGTACCCACGGCTGGCCGCCTGGCACCGCTACCTGATGCACCGGCGGGACCTGGGCGGAGGCGGGCTGGCGTCCGTCGTGCACCCCTGGGAACAGGGGATGGACAACAGCCCCTGCTGGGACGCGCCGCTGAGCCGGGTCACGCCCGCCCCGGCCCGCTCCTTCCGCCGCGCCGACCTCGCCCACGGCTCGCCCGAGGACCGGCCGACGGACCTGGACTACGGGCGCTACGTGCGGCTGGCGGCCGACTACCGGGACCGGGGGTACGCCGACCTGGCGGTCAGCGGGGCCACGGGGGCCACAGTGGTCCCGGGGCTCACCGGGGCCACGGGGGCGGACCGTTCGAGAGGCGGCGGGGCGGGGACGGGCTTCGCCGTCGAGGACCCGTGCTTCAACGCCCTGCTCATCGCCTCCGAGCACGCGCTGGCCCGGATCGCGCGGGAGCTGGGGGCCACCGGCACGGCCCGGCACGCGCGCGCACAGCGGCTGACGTCGGTCCTCGTGGACCGGCTGTGGGACCCGGCGGAGGGCATGTTCTTCTGCCGGGACGTGGTGAGCGGCGAGCGGATCCCCGAGCGGAGCGTGTCCGGCCTGATCCCGCTGCTGCTGCCCACCCTGCCCCGCGAGGTCGCCGCCGCCCTGGTGCGCACGGCCGGCGGCGAGCACTTCGGGCTCGGCACCGCCACCCGCCTGGTCCCCAGCTACGACCTGCTCGGCGAGGCGTTCGACCCGCACCGCTACTGGCGGGGGCCGGCCTGGTTCAACACCGGCTGGCTGCTGGAGCGCGGGCTGCGCACGCACGGCGAGCGGGAGCGGGCCGACGCGCTGTGTGCCGCGGTGCTCGACCTGGCCGGCGCCACCGGCTTCGCGGAGTACGTCGACCCGTACACCGGCGAGGCGTGCGGGACGAGCGGCTTCAGCTGGACCGCCGCCCTCACGCTGGATCTGCTCCACTCGCGCCCCGGACACGCCGTGTCCGCCACGGGCGCCCGCACGTTCGAGATGAGTGATCAGGGAGTAAGGGGAGGCGACCGGGGATGACGGACCGGCACCATCTGCTCGTGCACGGCGGGACCTTCGCGGCCGTGGGCGACGGCGGGGACATCAGCGGTGTCGTCCGGGGAGCCGGCTCCCCGGACGGGTTGTTCGTGCGCGACGCCCGGCACCTCAGCCGCTGGCAGCTGACGGTCGACGGCGCGGTGCCGGAGGCGCTCACGCCGGTCGCGGACGGGGACACGGCGCGCTGCGTCCTCGTCCCGCGCGGCGGGCGCCAGGAGCCGCCCGCGTACACGATCTTCCGGGAGCAGGCCGTCGGCGACGGCGCGTTCGTCGAGTCGGTGCGGGTGACCGGCAACCGTCCGGTGGCGACGACCGTCCGCCTCGCGGTCACCGTGGACGCCGACTTCACCGACCAGTTCGAGCTGCGCTCGGACCACCGCACCTACGCCAAGACCGGCGCCGTGCGCCACCGCCGGGTGCTCGACGACGGGGTGGAGTTCGGCTACCGGCGCGGCGAGTGGCAGTCGTGCACGACCGTGACGGCCGAGCCCGCCCCGGACGGCGTGGAGGAGACGGGCACGGGCGCCCGCCGCCTGGTGTGGACGCTGGAGCTGCCGCCGCACGGCACGGTGGAGCTGGCGCTGCGGGTGGCGGCGCGCCCGCACGGGGCGACGAGCGAGCCGTGGGTGCCCGCCTCCCCCGCCGCCGCCACCGAGCGGCTGCTGGAGCTGGAGGGCGAGTTCGTGGAGGGCGTCGCCTTCCCGACCGGCTGGCCCGAGCTGGCCGCGGCCTGCGCGCGGGGCCTGGCCGACCTGGCCTCGCTGCAGGTCCCGGCGACCGGACCGGACGGCGAGGAACTGCGCGTCCCGGCGGCCGGCGCCCCCTGGTTCCTGACCCTGCTGGGCCGGGACGCCCTGCTCACCTCCCTCTTCGCACTGCCGTACCGCCCGCAGCCGGCCGCCGCCACGCTGCTCGCGCTGGCCGCCACGCAGGCGAGGGAGACCGGCGCGGTCTCGGTGGCCCAGCCCGGCAAGATCGTGCACGAGGTGCGCCACGGCGAGCTGGCGCACTTCGGGCAGGTGCCCTACGGGCGGTACTACGGCTCCGTGGACGCGACGCCGCTGTTCCTGGTGCTGCTCGGCGCGTACGTCGAGCAGACCGGCGACACGGCCCTGGCCCGCCGGCTGGAGCCGCACGCCCGCGCGGCGGTGGGCTGGATGCTCGACCACGGCGGACTCACCTCGCGCGGCTACCTGGTCTACCGCTCCGACCGGGGCGGCCTCGCCAACCAGAACTGGAAGGACTCCCCCGGCGCCATCTGCTCGGCCGACGGCACCCGCGCCACCGGCCCGGTGACGGCGGCGGGGGCCCAGGGGTACGCCTACGACGCGCTGCGCCGCACCGCGCAGGTGGCGCGGACGGTGTGGGACGACGAGGTGTACGCGGCGCTGCTGGAGCAGGCGGCGGCCGATCTGCGCGACCGCTTCCAGCGGGACTTCTGGATGCGGGAGCACTCCTTCCCCGCCCTGGCCCTGGACGGCGAGGGCCGCCAGGTGGACGCGCTGGCCTCGGACGCCGGGCATCTGCTGTGGTCGGGCCTGCTGGACAAGGAGTACGGCGAGCAGGTGGGCCGGCGGCTGCTGGAGCCGGACTTCTTCTCCGGCTGGGGAGTGCGCACGCTGGCGGCGGGGCAGCCGGCGTACCACCCGCTGTCGTACCACCGGGGTTCGGTGTGGCCGCACGACAACGCGCTGCTCACGCTGGGGCTGGCCCGCTACGGCCTGCACGACGAGGCCCGCACGGTGGCGCACGCCCTGGTGGACGCCGCGACGGCGACCGGACACCGGCTGCCGGAGGTGCTCGCCGGCTACGGACGGGACACCCACCCGGAGCCGGTTCCCTACCAGCACGCGTGCGTACGCGAATCACGCTCGGCAGCGGCACCACTCGCCCTCCTGACAGCAGTCGGCGGCGCGTAGGCGCTCCGCGCGGGGCGCGCAACGACGGCGACCGGCACCACCCGCCGGAGGCACCCCCCGGGCACGGGCGCCACCCCCACGCGGACCCGGCGCCCCACCCGCACGCCTGCATGCGCGAGCCCCGGTCGGCAGCGCACAGACGCCCCGCACGGAGCTGCGCGGCGAGCAGGCACCGGCCCCGCCCAGCGGCTCGCGGGGTACAGGCGCCGCACCCATGGGAGCCGGCGCCCCACTCGCACACCCGCGTGCGCGAGCCCCGGTCGGCGGCGCGCAGACGCCGCGCGCGGGGCTGCGCGCCGCGCAGGCGCCGGCCGTCCGACGTGCTTGTCGGGTACGCGTGCCGCGCCTGCGGGGAGCCGGTGCCTTGTCCGCGTGTGTATCTGCGCGGGTAAGGCACCGGTGGCGTGCAGGCGCCCCGCGCCGGGCCAGGCGGCGGCGACCGGGACCGGGTGCCGGAGGTGCTCGCCGGGTACGGGCGGGGCGCCCACGCGGAGGCGGTGTCCTGCCCGCACGTGTGCGTGCGGGCAGCACGGCCGACGGCGGCCGGACGCCCCGCGCGGAGCCCGTCCGTGGTGGCGTTGACCAGCCGTTTGCCGGGTGTTTGCCCGGGACTGTGAACAGGCGTCCGCGGTCGGCCGTACGGGAGGACGGCGGGCCCCGAGCCTCCCCGGTGCGGTCCGCCCTCCGCCACGGGCCTCGCACGGAAGGACCTTCGGGTGCCTGTCTTCACGCGCCTTCGTCAACTGCCGGACACGACCGACCCCGTGAGCGGGGAGCCGTCGCCCGGGGCCGGGACCGCGAGCGCGCCGGAGCCGGCGGCCCCCGCGCGGAACGCCCTGCGCGCCCGGCTGGCCGCCCTGCGCGACCGCCATCCGAGGGCCGTGCGCGCCGCCCGCCGGACCGTCACCGCCCTGGCCGCGGCCCTGGTGCTCGGGGCGCTGCTGTTGCCGAACACGTCGGCCGCGCTGCGGCCGAACCGGTTCACCCGGATCCCGGTGGAGGCGATCATCGGGGCGGCCGTGCTGCTGGCGCTGCCGCGCCGCCGGCCGCGGCAGGCGGTGGCGGCGCTGGCCGGGCTGGCGCTGGGCGCGATGACGATCCTGAACCTGCTGGACATGGGGTTCACCGACTATCTCGGCCGCGGCTTCAACCCGGTCCTGGACTGGGAGCTGCTGGACGACGCGCGGTCGTACGTCCGGGATGCGATGGGCGGCGCCGTGGCGGCCGGCGCGGCCGTCGGCGTCGTCGTCCTGGTCCTGCTCGTACTCGGTCTCATGGCCCTGGCGACGGTCCGGCTCGGCAACCTGCTGGACCGCAACCGGCGGACGGCGACCAGGGCGACGCTGCTGGCCGCCGTCGTGTGGGTGCTGTGCTCCGGTCTGGGACTGGAGCTCATGGGCATGCCGGTCGCCTCCGACCGCACCGCCGCGGCCCTGCGGATCCAGGTGCGCCGGGTGCGGGACACCCTGCGGGACGAGGCCGCCTTCGGCAAGGAGGCCAGGAGCGACACCTTCGGCAACACGCCGGGCAGCCAGCTGGTGCCCGACCTGCGCGGCAAGGACATGATCTTCACGTTCATCGAGAGCTACGGCCGCAGCGCGATCGAGGACCCGATCATGGCGCCCGGTGTCGACCGGACGCTCGACGCGCGCACCGCGGCCCTCGCGAAGGCCGGCTTCCACGCCAGGAGCGGCTGGCTGACGTCGGCGACGTACGGCGGCAGCAGCTGGCTGGGGCACTCGACGACCCTGTCGGGCCTGTGGATCGACAACCAGCAGCGCTACCGCACGGTCATGGCCAGCGACCACCTGAGCCTCACCAAGGCGTTCAAGAAGACGGGCGCCTGGGACACGGTCGGCATCATGCCGGGCGTGCAGAAGGGCTGGCCGGAGGCGAAGTTCTACGGCCTGGACAAGGTGCGCAACGCCTTCCAGCTCGGCTACCGGGGCCCGAAGTTCAGCTGGTCGACGATGCCCGACCAGTACGCCCTGGAAGCCTTCCAGCGCCTGGAGCACGGCAGGAAGCGCGACAAGCCGCTGATGTCGGAGATCATCCTCACCTCCAGCCACCAGCCCTGGGCGCCGGTCCCGAAGATGGTCGGCTGGGACGAACTCGGTGACGGGTCGGTCTTCGACGCGATCCAGAAGGCCGGCAAGAAGCCGTCGGACATCATCACCAGCCCGGCCAAGTCCCGCGCGGAGTACGGCAAGTCCATCCAGTACTCGGTGACCGCGCTCACCGAGTGGCTGGAGCGCTACGGCGACGACGACACCGTCCTGGTCTTCCTCGGCGACCACCAGCCGATCGCCCGCGTCAGCGGCGACCACGCCAGCCGTGACGTGCCGGTCTCGATCGTCGCCAAGGACCCGAAGGTCCTCGACAGGATCAGCTCCTGGGGCTGGACGGACGGCCTGCGCCCGGCCCACGACGCCCCGGTGTGGAAGATGAGCTCCTTCCGCGACCGCTTCCTGACGGCGTACGGATCCACTCCGCACCCGAAGAAGGGATGAGGGCTCCCCGCCGGGGCATCGCGGCGGGGGGCGGGGCGTCACGGCCGGAGGCGCCAGGCGCCGGACGCCGGACGCCGGATGCCGGGCGCCGTCGAAGGGGCGGGTCAGCCGCCCGACGTGTCCAGTTCGGCGTCCTCGCCGACGCCCGCGCAGTCGTACGGGTCCTTCAGCCAGCCGTCCGGCAGGACCACCCGGTTGTTGCCGGAGGTGCGGCCGCGGGGGCCGTCGGCACCGGCCGGCCAGGGCTGGTCGAGGTCCAGTTCGTCGAGGCCGGCGCGGAGCTCCTCCAGGGAGGAGGTGACGGCGAGGCGCTTGCGCATCTCACTGCCGACCGCGAAGCCCTTCAGGTACCAGGCCACGTGCTTGCGGAAGTCGATCACGCCCCGCGAGGCGTCGCCGAGCCATGCGCCGAGGAGGGCGGCGTGCCGGACCATGACATCGGCGACCTCGCGCAGGGCGGGCCGGGCGATGTCGTCGTCGCGGCCCTCGAAGGCCGCCACCAGGTCGGAGAACAGCCACGGGCGGCCCAGGCAGCCGCGCCCGACGACGACTCCGTCGCAGCCGGTCTCCCGCACCATCCGCACGGCGTCCTCGGCCGACCAGATGTCGCCGTTGCCGAGCACCGGGATCTCCGGGACGTGCTCCTTCAGGCGGGCGATGGCGTCCCAGTCGGCGGTGCCGCCGTAGTGCTGGGCGGCGGTGCGGCCGTGCAGGGCGATGGCGGTGACGCCCTCCTCGACGGCGATCCGGCCGGCGTCGAGGTAGGTGAGGTGGTCGTCGTCGATGCCCTTGCGCATCTTCATCGTCACCGGGAGGTCCCCGGCGCCCGACACCGCCTCGCGCAGGATCGCGCGCAGCAGGTTGCGCTTGTACGGGAGGGCCGAGCCGCCGCCCTTCCTGGTCACCTTCGGCACCGGGCAGCCGAAGTTGAGGTCGATGTGGTCGGCGAGGTCCTCTTCCGCGATCATGCGGACGGCCTTGCCGACGGTCGCCGGGTCGACGCCGTACAGCTGGATCGAGCGGGGCGTCTCGCTCGCGTCGAAGCGGACCAGCTGCATGGTCTTCTCGTTGCGCTCGACCAGCGCCCGGGTGGTGATCATCTCGCTCACGAACAGGCCCTTGCCACCGCTGAACTCCCGGCACAGGGTGCGGAAGGGCGCGTTGGTGATCCCGGCCATGGGGGCGAGGACGACGGGCGGCTGGACGCTGTGCGGGCCGATCTGCAGGGGCGTGGTGGGCGTGGGCATTCCCCCATTGTCCCGTACCGCGGGCGCTGCCCGTGACTGGCCGGGAAACGACCATGCACAGACCATTAGTTAGACGCACTATCGACATCGTCGTACGATGACCGCATGCCCGAGCTCAGCCATCGCCGACGCTTCCTGGTCCTCGCGATCTGCTGCATGAGCCTGCTGATCGTGAGCCTCGACGTGACCGCCCTGAACGTCGCCCTGCCCTCGATGCAGCGCGAACTGGACGCGAGCACGGCGGGCCTGCAGTGGGCCGTCGACGCGTACACGCTGGTGCTGGCCGCGCTGCTGATGCTCGCGGGCTCCACGGCCGACCGGATCGGCCGCAAGCGGGTCTTCATGTCCGGCCTGGCGGTCTTCACGCTCGGCTCGCTGCTGTGTTCCCTCGCCCCGAACCTCCAGGCGCTGGTCGCCTTCCGCATGCTCCAGGCGGTGGGCGGCTCGATGCTCAACCCGGTCGCCATGTCGATCATCACCAACACCTTCACGGACCCGCGTGAGCGCGCCCGCGCGATAGGCGTGTGGGGCGGGGTGGTCGGCCTGTCGATGGCCGCGGGTCCGCTGGCCGGCGGGCTGCTGGTGGACTCGGTCGGCTGGCGCTCCATCTTCTGGGTCAACCTGCCGGTGGGCCTGGCGGCCCTGCTGCTGACCCTGCGGTTCGTCCCGGAGTCCCGCGCCCCCAGGGCCCGCCGTCCGGACCCGGTCGGCCAGGTGCTCGTCATCGCCCTGTTCGGCTCGCTGACGTACGCGATCATCGAGGTGCCGGCCTCCGGCGCGGCCTCCGTCCTGCCGTTCGCCGCGGTGGCGCTCGCCGCGCTGCTGGGCCTGCTGCTGTACGAGCCCCGTCGCGCCGAACCACTCATCGACCTGCGGTTCTTCCGCTCGGCACCGTTCAGCGGCGCCACCGTGATCGCGGTCAGCGCGTTCGCCGCGCTGGGCGGCTTCCTGTTCCTGTCGACGCTGTACCTGCAGAACGTGCGCGGCTACGACGCCCTGCACGCGGGTCTGTGGATGCTGCCGATGGCGATCCCCTGCTTCCTGTGCGCGCCCCTGTCCGGACGGCTGGTCGGCAGCCGCGGCCCGCGCCCGTCCCTGCTGGCCGCCGGGGTCACGATCACCGCGAGCGGGGTGCTGTTCGCGGCGTTCGAGGCGGAGACGTCGGACGTCACCCTGTTCCTCGGGTACGTCCTGTTCGGCATCGGCTTCGGCCTCGTGAACGCGCCGATCACCAACACGGCCGTCTCGGGCATGCCGCGCGCCCAGGCGGGCGTCGCCGCCGCGGTGGCCTCCACGAGCCGGCAGCTCGGCCAGACGCTGGGCGTCGCGGTGGTCGGCGCGGTGCTGGCCTCCGGGGTGGGCTCGTCGCCGTACCGGGAGGTGTTCGTCCGGGCGGCCCGCCCCGGCTGGTGGATCCTCACGGCCTGCGGCGCCGCGGTGCTCGTCCTGGGCGCCCTGACGAGCGGCCGCTGGGCCCGGCGGACCGCGGAGCGCACGGCGGAGCGGCTGGAGTCGGCCGAGGTACGCGAGGCGGCCCGGGTCGGCGCGTGAACCGGCCGCTCACCGGCCGACCCGCCGCGTGAGCCGACCCCTCACGCGCCGACCCGCCGCGTAAGCCGACCCCTCACGCGCCGACCCGCCGCGTGAGCCCGCCCCTCAGCGCCCGGTGTCACTGCCGGCCGGAGCACCGCCCGGTGTCACTGCCGGCCGGAGCACGCCGGCCTCCGCTTCCCGGACCGGCCCCTGCGGGCGCAGACGGTGGACAGCCACTCGGCACGGTGTCGGCGTGCGCCCGGTCCGGTACCGCGCCGAGGACGCGGGGCTCCGCGAGGACGCGCTCCCGCACCTGGGCATGCGGGACGCCCTGGTGACGACGCTGCTGGTGCAACTGGCCGGGGTGGCCCTGACCGGGCTGCTGAGCCTGCGGCTGCCGCGCACGATCGGGTGAGCCCGTCGTGGGCGCCGGCCGGCGGCGGCACCCCACCGCACAGCAACGCACCGCACCGCACAGCACCGCACAGCACGAGGCCGGCCCCGACGGGGATTCCGTCGGGGCCGGCCTCGTGCGTACGCGGGAGCCGGGGGCCGCTAGCAGCCCAGCAGGCGGCCCGCCAGGTAGCCCTCGATCTGGTCCAGCGACACGCGCTCCTGCTTCATCGAGTCGCGCTCGCGCACCGTCACGGCGTTGTCCTCGAGGGTGTCGAAGTCGACCGTCACGCAGTACGGGGTGCCGATCTCGTCCTGGCGGCGGTAGCGGCGGCCGATGGCGCCCGCGTCGTCGAACTCGATGTTCCAGTTCTGCCGCAGCGCCTGGGCCAGGCCCTTGGCCTTGGGCGACAGCTCCGGGTTGCGGGACAGCGGCAGGACCGCGACCTTGACCGGGGCGAGGCGGTGGTCGAGGCGCAGCACGGTGCGCTTCTCCAGCTTGCCCTTGGCGTTGGGCGCCTCGTCCTCGACGTAGGCATCGAGCAGGAACGCCAGCATCGCGCGGCCGACACCGGCCGCGGGCTCGATGACGTACGGCGTCCAGCGCTCGCCAGCCTCCTGGTCGAAGTAGGACAGGTCCTGGCCGGAGGCCTTGGAGTGCGCGCCGAGGTCGTAGTCGGTGCGGTTGGCGACGCCCTCCAGCTCGCCCCACTCGCTGCCGCCGAACTGGAAGCGGTACTCGATGTCGGCGGTGCGCTTGGAGTAGTGGGAGAGCTTCTCCTTGGGGTGCTCGTACCAGCGCATGTTCTCCTCACGGAGACCCAGGCCGGTGTACCAGTTCCAGCGCTGCTCCATCCAGTATTCCTGCCACTTCTCGTCCTCGCCCGGCTTGACGAAGAACTCCATCTCCATCTGCTCGAACTCGCGGGTGCGGAAGATGAAGTTGCCCGGCGTGATCTCGTTGCGGAAGGACTTGCCCATCTGGGCGATGCCGAACGGCGGCTTGCGGCGCGAAGTGGTCTGCACCTGGGCGAAGTTGGTGAAGATGCCCTGGGCGGTCTCGGGGCGCAGGTAGGCGATGGAGCCGGAGTCCTGTGTGGGGCCGAGGTGGGTGGAGAGCAGGCCCGAGAACTGCTTGGGCTCGGTGAACTGGCCCTTGTTGCCGCAGTTGGGGCAGTTGACGTCCGCCAGGCCGTTCTCCGGCAGGCGGCCGTGCTTGGCCTCGTAGGCCTCCTCCAAGTGGTCCGCGCGGAACCGCTTGTGACAGGAGGTGCACTCGGTGAGCGGGTCGGTGAAGGTGGCGACGTGACCGGAGGCCACCCAGACCTCGGAGGCCAGGATGACGGACGAGTCGATACCGACCACGTCCTCGCGCGACGTCACCATGTAGCGCCACCACTGGCGCTTGAGGTTCTCCTTGAGCTCGACACCCAGCGGTCCGTAGTCCCAGGCGGCACGCTGGCCGCCGTAGATCTCACTACAGGGGAATACGAAGCCACGGCGCTTGCTCAGGCTGACGATGGTGTCGATCTTGTCGGCGGCCACGGTGCTCTCTTCATTACGACGACGGGCGACGAAGCGAGATGCTTCCAGCGAATGCTTCAGGGTACCGGCGGGGTGTCCCCCTCAACCAAATTGGGCCGTCCCCCTCGACCGACCCGACCCGTTGTTGACAACGGTTTCCATCTTCGTTGAAAATGACTGTCATGAACGCCCGACGACCCCTCATACCCGCGGTGGCGACGACCGTGGTCACGGCCCTGGCTCTCGCCTCCCTCTCCGCCTGCTCCGGCAGCGCGGCCGCGGGCAACACCGACAAGTTCGACGTCGTCGCGTCGTTCTACCCGATGGCCTTCCTCGCGGAGCGGATCGGCGGCGGCCACGTCAACGTCACCACCCTGACCCAGCCCGGCCAGGAGCCGCACGACCTGGAGATCAGCGCCCGGCAGACCGCGCAGCTCCAGGAGTCCGACGCGGTGCTCTACCTCAAGAACCTCCAGCCCTCCGTCGACGACGCGGTGGCCCAGTCCGAGGTCAAGACCAAGATCGACGCCGCCTCGCTGACCACGCTCGAGGAACACGGCAACGAGGTCGGCGGCCACGCCGCCGCGCACGACGGCTCGCACGACGAGGAGGCGGCCGGCAAGGACCCGCACATCTGGCTCGACCCGGTGCGCTACGCCGAGGTCGCCGAGGGCGTCGGCAAGGCCTTCGAGAAGGCCGACCCCGACCACGCCGCCGACTACCGCAGGAACACCGCCGCCCTGGTCGGGAAGCTGGCGGCGCTCGACACCGCGTTCAAGGACGGCCTGGCGGACACGAAGTCGAAGGTCTTCATCACCACCCACGCCGCCTTCGGCTACCTCGCCGAGCGCTACGGCCTGACCGAGGAGGCCATCAACGGCCTCGACCCCGAGTCCGAGCCGAGCGCGGGCAGGGTGAGGGAACTCGAGAAGATGGCCGAGGCCGACGGCGTCACCACCGTCTTCTACGAGACGCTCGTCAGCGACAGGACCGCGAAGACCGTCGCCGAGGACGCGGGCCTGAAGACCGACGTGCTCGACCCGGTGGAGGGCATCACGTCCACCTCCCGCGGCAAGGACTACATCTCGGTCATGAAGGCGAACCTCAAGGCGCTGCAGACGGCCCTGGGAAGCGAGTGATCCGCATGGAGGGCGTCATGGACAGCACACGGGAGCCCGTCATATCCCTGCGCGGGGTACGCGCCGAGCTGGGCGCGCGCCCCGTCCTGCGCGGCATCGACCTCACGGTGGGCCGCGGCGAGGTCGTCGCGCTGCTCGGCGCGAACGGCTCCGGCAAGTCGACCGCGGTGCGCAGCGTCATCGGGCAGGTCCCGGTCAGCGCGGGCGAGGTCGAACTGTTCGGCGTCCCGCGGCGCCGGTTCCGCGACTGGGCCCGCGTCGGGTACGTGCCGCAGCGCACCACGGCCGCGGGCGGGGTGCCGTCGACGGTGACCGAGGTGGTCACCTCGGGCCGGCTGTCCCGGGCCCGCTTCGGGGTGCTGCGGGGGGCCGACCACGCGGCCGTGCGCCGGGCGCTGGAGCTGGTCGGCATGGCGGACCGGGCGAAGGACTCGGTGAACGCCCTGTCCGGCGGCCAGCACCAGCGGGTGCTGATCGCCCGCGCGCTCGCCGCCGAACCCGAGCTGCTGATCATGGACGAGCCGATGGCGGGCGTCGACCTGGCCAGCCAGGAGGTGCTGGCCCGCACACTGCGGGAGCAGGTCGCCGCCGGGGCCACGGTCCTGCTGGTGCTGCACGAGCTGGGCCCCCTGGAGCCCCTGATCGACCGGGCGGTCGTGCTGCGCGACGGCTGCGTCCTGCACGACGGCCCGCCCCCGAAGGCCGTAGGCCAGCATGCCCTGCCCGGCCACGACCACGTCCACCCGCACGCGCCCGCGGGCACCGAACCGATCCGCACGGGACTGCTGAGCTGATGGACCTCCTGAACTACGCCTTCATGCAGCGGGCGCTGCTCGCCGCCGTCCTGGTCGGCATCACCGCCCCCGCCATCGGCATCTACCTCGTGCAGCGCCGCCAGGCCCTGATGGGCGACGGCATCGGCCACGTGGCGATGACCGGCGTCGGCCTCGGCTTCCTGCTGAACGCCTCGCCGGTGTGGATGGCGACGCTGGTCTCGGTGCTGGGCGCGGTGCTGATGGAGCTGATCCGCTGGTACGGCCGCACCCGCGGGGACATCGCCCTGGCGATGCTCTTCTACGGCGGCATGGCCGGCGGCGTGATGTTCATCAACCTCGCCCCGACCGGGTCCAACGCCAACCTCACCTCGTACCTCTTCGGCTCCCTGTCCACGGTGTCGGAGTCGGACGTCACCGCGATCTGCCTGCTGGCCGGGTTCGTGGTGCTGGTCACCGTCGGACTGCGCCGCCAGTTGTTCGCGGTCAGCCAGGACGAGGAGTTCGCGCGGGTCACGGGCCTGCCGGTGCGCGCCCTGAACCTGCTCACCGCGGTCACCGCGGCGGTGACGGTGACCGTCGCGATGCGCGTGGTGGGCCTGCTGCTGGTGTCGGCCCTGATGGTGGTCCCGGTGGCGGCGGCCCAGCAGCTCAGCCGCAGCTTCGCGGCGACCTTCGCGATCGCCGTAGCCATCGGGGTGACCGTGACGATCGGCGGCACCGTCACCTCGTACTACCAGGACGTGCCGCCCGGCGCGACGATCGTGCTGCTGACCATCGCGGCGTTCGTCGCGCTGACCGCGCTGGCCGCCCCGCTGGCCCGCCGACGCGCCCGCGCGGCGGCCGCCGCGCAGCCCGCCGGGGACCCCGCCGAGTGCGCGGTCCCGGCCACCCGGGCGGCCGCCGACGAGGTCGGCGTCTGACCGCGTCCCGGGCGGGGCTGGCACAATGGCCGGCAGGCAGTGTGAAGGAGGCAACCGGTGACGACCGCTGGACCGCCCGTGAAGGGCCGCGCCACCCGGCAGCGCGCCGCGGTGGCGGCAGCCCTCGACGAGGTCGACGAGTTCCGCAGCGCGCAGGAACTGCACGACATGCTCAAGCACAAGGGTGACTCGGTCGGCCTCACCACGGTGTACCGCACGCTGCAGTCCCTCGCCGACGCGGGCGAGGTCGACGTCCTGCGCACCTCCGACGGCGAGTCCGTCTACCGCCGCTGCTCCACCGGCGAGCACCACCACCATCTCGTCTGCCGGGCCTGCGGCAAGGCGGTGGAGGTGGAGGGCCCGGCGGTGGAGAAGTGGGCCGAGGCGATCGCCGCCGAGCACGGGTACGTCAACGTCGCCCACACCGTCGAGATCTTCGGCACCTGCGCGGACTGCGCCGGGGCCGCTGAGGGCCGCTGAGCTACCCGCGCGTCAGGTGCCGGTCGAGGATCGCGCGCAGCCGGTCGGCGTCGGCGGGATCCGGGAGGCCGCGCTTGGGCAGCACGGTGAAGCAGGAGGCGTTCTTGTCGTCGCTGTAGGTGATGAAGGCGTCTTCGGTCTCCCGGTAGCGGGGCTGCGCCGCCCAGTCGACCGATGTCGTGCTGTTGTCGGTGGCCATCGTCAGCCCGGCGTCCGCCACGGTCGCGCGATACGTGCCGTTGCGGACGGCGAGCTTGAGGAAGGCGCGGGCCCGGACCCGGGGCATGCAGAGCAGCAGAGCCGCGCCCAAGGGCATACAGATCAGCAGGAACCAGTCGGGTTTCTCGCTCCCCGCCACCGAGAGTGAGGCGTTCAGCACGAAAGCGGCCGCCACGACACCGACGGCCCAGCGCCGCACCCACACCCGCCGCCGCAACCGCTCGCGTTCCCGCAGCGCCCCCAGGAAATCCCCCGCGACCGGCTGGTACGCCAGCTCGACCACACCCTGACCGGCGTCCCGCCCCATGTCCATGACCATGGGGCGGAGCGTAGCGGTGCCGGTCAGCTCCGGTCGAAGCACTTACGGGGGCCGGGGACGGATCTTCCGCGTCCTCGACGGCCCGCATCCTCGACGGCCCTCGTGAAACGCGGGTGGCCGTCAGACGCCCGACGGTTTCTCCCCCGTGCGGCCCTCCATGGCCAGCAGCTCCTCGTTGGGGATGGCCCCGCCGAACCGCCGGTCGCGGGAGGCGAATTCGAGGCACGCCCGCCACAGGTCACGGCGGTCGAAGTCGGGCCACAGGACGTCCTGGAAGACCATCTCGGCGTAAGCGCTCTGCCAGATCAGGTAGTTGGAGGTGCGCTGCTCGCCGCTGGGCCGCAGGAACATGTCCACGTCCGGCATGTCGGCGTAGTACATGTACTTCTGGATGACCTTCTCGGTGATCTTCGACGGGTCGAGCCGGCCGGCCCTGACCTCCTCGGCGATCGCCTGCACCGCGTCGGTGATCTCGGCCCGGCCGCCGTAGTTCATGCAGAAGTACAGGGTGAGCAGGTCGTTGTCCTTGGTCTGCTCCTGGGCGACCTGGAGCTCCTTGGCGACCGACTTCCACAGCCGGGGCATCCGGCCCGCCCAGCGCACCCGGACGCCGAGTGCGTCGAGCTGGTCGCGGGACTTGCGGATGAAGTCGCGGTTGAAGTTCATCAGGAAGCGGACCTCTTCGGGCGAGCGCTTCCAGTTCTCCGTGGAGAAGGCGTAGAGGGAGATGTTGCCGACGCCGATCTCGATCGCGCCCTGGAGCACGTCGAGGACCTGCTCGGCGCCGACCTTGTGGCCCTCGGTGCGCGGCAGGCCGCGCTCCTTCGCCCAGCGGCCGTTCCCGTCCATGACGATCGCCACATGGTTCGGGACCAGCTCGCCCGGGAGCTTCGGCGGGCGGGCGCCGGACGGGTGCGGTTCCGGCGCCCTGTACTCGCTGCGCCGGCGTCCCAGGATCCCGCGTACGACCATGTGCTTCTCGTCTCCCTCTGGCTTTTCCCGCTAGCTTTTCTCTACGTACCTGAGCGAGCGCAGCCCGCGCTCCAGGTGCCAGTGCAGGTAGGCGGACACCAGCCCGCCGCCCTCCCGGACGTACCGTGCCTCGGCCGCGTCCGCGGTCTCCCAGTCTCCCGTAAGCAGCGCGCCGAGCAGTTCCAGGGTCCGCGGCGAGGGCACGACGCTGCCCGGCACCCGGCAGTCGGCGCAGACCGAGCCGCCGGAGGCCACCGAGAAGAACCGGTTCGGACCGGGCATCCCGCACTTCGCGCAGTCGCTGAAGCTGGGGGCGTAGCCGTTGACGGCGAGGGAGCGCAGGAGGAACGCGTCGAGCACCAGGTGCGGGGCGTGCTCGGCCCGGGCGAGGGTGCGCAGCGCGCCGACGAGCAGCAGGTACTGCTGCACGGCCGGCTCGCCCTCGTGGTCGGTGAAGCGCTCGGCGGTCTCCAGCATGGCGGTGCCGGCGGTGTAGCGGGCGTAGTCCGTCACGATGCCGCCGCCGTAGGGGGCGATGGTCTCGCTCTGCGTGCACAGCGGCAGCCCGCGGCCGACCAGCTCGCTCCCGCGCGCGAAGAACTGCACGTCGACGTGGGAGAAGGGTTCCAGCCGGGCTCCGAACTTCGACTTCGTGCGCCGCACTCCGCGGGCGACGGCGCGCACCCGCCCGTGTCCGCGCGTCAGCAGCGTGATGATGCGGTCCGCCTCACCCAGCTTCTGGGTGCGCAGCACGATGCCGTCGTCGCGGAACAGACTCATGCGTCCATTCTCGCCTACGCCGGCCGCGCGACGGCCCGCGCTCCTCCCTTCCCCATTTAACTCAGCGTATGTAGAATTCAACGCACAGTGCATTTGGTGTCCGACCGGCAGTGAGGCCCGCGATGGCGACCAGTGGCGCGAACGGTGCGGTGTACGACGTCGGCGTGATCGGCGGGGGCTTCACCGGCCCCCTGCTCGCGGCCGTGCTGGCCCGGTCCGGCGTGCGGACGGTGCTCCTCGCGCCGGGCGCCGGGCAGGGCGCCGGGCCGGACATCGCCGTCGGGGAGACCGTCGTGCCGTACGCCTCCGCGCTGCTGCGGGTCGTGGCCCGGCGCTACGACGTGCCCGAGCTGGAGGCGCTCGCGACGCTGAAGGGCGTCGAGCGGGACGTCTCGCCCCGCTGCGGGGTCATGCGGAACATGGGTTTCGTCCTGCACCGCGAGGGCCTGCGCCAGCACCCCGGCGAGGTGTACCAGGTCGTCAACCCCAAGGTCGTCGCCGATCCGCCGCACCTGTGGCGCGAGGACACCGACGGCTATCTGCTCGATGTGGCACGGCACCACGGCGCCGACGTGCGCACCGGCCCCGGAGCCCGCGTCGAGAAGGTGCGGATCGACCCGGAGGCGGGAGCGTGGCTGCGCACCGCCGACGGCACCACGTGCGAGGTGCGGTACGTGGTCGACGCCGACGGCCGCGGCTCGCCGCTCGCACGGGAGCTGGGGCTGCGGGAGGACCCGCCGGCGCCGCGGCACCGGTCGCGCACCCTGTCCACCCTCATGACCGGCGTGCTGCCGTACGACGAGACCCCGGCCGGGCGGCTGCACGGCCAGCCCAGCCCCTGGCACGAGGGCACCCTGCACCACGTCTTCGACGGCGGCTGGCTGCGCGTCGTGCCGTTCGGCAACCAGCGCCGCAGCTCGCCGGGTTCGCCGTGCGCCGTCGCGCTCACCCTGGACGCGCGCAGGCACCCGTTCGCCGAGGGCCGGCCGGCCGAGGAGGAGCTGCGTGCGGTCCTGCGCCGGTTCCCGGACATCGGCGCGCAGTTCGGGCAGGCCGTCGCGGCGGGCCCCTGGACGTCCACCGGCCGGCGGTCGCAGTACTCCCGCCGGCATCCGGTCGGCGACCGCTACTGCCTCGCCGCGCACGCCGCCGGATCCTTCGACCCGCTGTACGCGCGGGGTCCGGCGTACGGCCTGGAGGTCGTCAGCAGCCTCGCCCGGCCGCTGATCGACGCCGCGCGCGACGGCGACTGGTCCACCGCGCGCTTCCGGCACGTGGCGGACCTCCAGCGGCGGCTGCTCGCCGCGCAGGACGACCTCGCGTACGCGTCCTTCGTCGCGTTCCGCGACCACGGCCTGTTCAACGCCGTCGTCCGGGTGTGGACGCTCGGCACCGTGCTCGGCGCGCTCGCGGTGGAGGACGCCTGCGCCGCGTTCGGCAGGACGGGGGACGACACGGTCTTCCGCACCCTGGAGCCGGGCCGGCGCCCGGGTGCGCCCTCGGCGGGCGCCGACCACTTCGACTCGCTCGGCCCGCTCGCCCGCACGCTGTGCGAGGAGGTCGAGCGGGGCGCACGCACCCCGCGGGACGCGGCGGAGCACCTCTTCGCCGCCCTCCGCGCGGCCGACTACGTGCCGCCCTCGCTGGGGCTCGCCGATCCCACCGACCGCTTCTTCCACAACACCCCGGCACGCCTGCTGCGGGCCGCCCGCTGGGTGCGTACCGAGGCACCCGAGGAGACCGCCGCGCTCTTGAAGTCGGCCATGGGCGGACTCGTCCGGGAGCGGTTCGCCGGCCGTCGACGACGACAAGGAGACAGCACGTGACTCCGCCCATGCGTAAACGCGCGGGCTTCCCGTGTCGGTGGCTAAGCCACGTCACAGAGGGCCGGCCCGGCCCTGTTGAGGACGTTCGTCGCGCCGACGTGGTCCGCGTTTGCGGTGTACCCGCACGCCGTGCACCGGAACTCCGCTTGGGTGAGGCGGTTCTCCTTCGCGGTATGCCCGCACTCGGGGCATGTGCGGGAGGTGTTGCGCGCGTCCACCGGGATCACGAGGCGACCGGCGCTCTCAGCCTTGTTCGCCAGGATTCCGAGGAACTGCGCCCAACCCGCTTCAAGGATGCTGCGGTTGAGCCCGGCCTTCGCGGCGGCACCGTTCGCCAGGAAGTTGCCGGGCCGCCCGGGGTCGGCCTTGGGGGCAGGGCTTTTGGTCATGCCCGCCGTGTTCAGCTGCTCGTGCGCGATCACGTCGTGGTCGGCGACAAGCGTGCGGGCGGCCTTGTGGTGGAAGTCGGCGCGCTGCCTGCGAATCCTGGCGTACAGCCTGGCGACCTTCCGGGCCGCCGCGCGATGGCGCTTGGTGCGCTGCCGGGTCCGCTTGGGGAACGTCGCGAGGTGCCGCTGCGCTTCGGCGAGTTCGGCGGCCATCGCCTGGAGAAAGCGCGGGTTGGCGACGTGTGCGCCCTCCGAGGTAGTCAGGAAGTGGGCGACGCCCATGTCGATGCCGACGATCGCCCCGGTGGGCGGCAGCGGCTCGGCGGGAACCCGGTCGCAGGAGAGGACTACGTACCAGCGGGTTCCCTCACGCTTCACACTGATCGTCTTGACGCGGCCCTGTACGGGCCGGTGCTGGTGCACGCGGATGTGCCCGACGCCTTGGAGGCGGACGCGCGTCTGACGGTCGTGGGGGGTGGAGTCCCAGCGGCAGCCGTCGCCGTCCTTCGGGAAAGTGACGGTGTCGAAGTGCCCGACGCCCTTGAAGCGCGGGTAGCCCGGCGTCTGTCCGGCCCTGACCCGGCGGAAGAACGCCTGGAATGCCTTGTCGAGGCGTCGCAGAGTGGCCTGCTGCGAGCTGAACGACCAGCGGCCCTGCCGCTCGGAGTCGCATGCGCGGATCTCCTTGAGCTGTGCGGACTGGTCACCGTACTTGATGCTCGTCTTCGAGGCGTGCCGGTAGGCGTCCCGACGTTCCTGCAAGGCCCCGTTGTACAGGGAGCAGTGGTCTCGCAGCATGTCGGTGAGCGCTGCCGCCTGACCCTTGGTGGGGCGAAGGAGGAACTTGTACGCGCGGATCACGAACCAGCCCCCTTCTTCCGCGGGTGCTCCCACTGGGTGTTGATGTACCTCTCAATCGTCGCCGCCGACACGGCACCGACCGATGCCGCGAAGTACGACGACGACCACAGCGTGGGCATCCGCGACTTCAGGTGCGGGAACTCCTCGCGCAGGAGGCGGGAAGTGAAGCCCTTGAACTGGTTGGCCACGTACGAGGCTGATGACTTCGGGTCGTGCTTCACAAAGAGTCGGACGTGGTCGGGCATCACCTCAAGGGCGATGATCTCCCAGCCGCGTTCGTCGGCCTTCTGCCGGATCAATTCCTCCAGCCGTTCCGCGACCCGACCACCGAGGACCGGACGGCGGTACTTCGGGCACCACACGATGCGGAGTCCGAGGTCATACACGCCGCCGGAGAATCGGCGGACCTTCCTGGTCACGGCCACGCAATCACTATACAAGCGCCGCATGTCTAATGCGGCAGAGAGGCGGCACAGGTGAACAGTGCAGATCCTCGCTCCCGGTCGGCATCAGAGCAGCCCGAAGAAGCCGTGCCACACCCCGCTGAAGCGGCGCGTCCCCTGGTCAGGTCCTGATGGAGTCGCAGGGCAGCACGTTAGAGCTGGAGAAGGAGACGTTCGACGTCGCGATCCTCGGGTCGGGGGTCGCCGGCTCGATCCTGGGGGCGATCCTGGCCCGCAACGGCGCGAAAACGCTCCTGTTGGACGCCGGTTCGCATCCCCGGTTCGCGATCGGCGAGTCGACCATCCCGTTCACGCTGGTGTCGATGCGCACGCTCGCCGAGCGCTACGACGTACCGGAGATCGCGCACCTGGCGTCGTTCACGGACACCACGCGCGCCATCGGGCCCCGCTTCGGCGTCAAGCGGCACTTCGGGTTCCTGCTGCACCACGAGGGGGCGCCGCAGAACCCGCGCGAGGTCAACGAGTTCAACACCCCGCCGCAGCTCCTGCACGAGGCGGCGCACCTGTTCCGGCAGGACACCGACTCCTACCTCTTCCAGGTCGCGGTGAAGTACGGGTGCAAGATCCGGCAGAACTTCTTCGTCACCGACATCGACTTCGACGGCTCGGGAGTCACGCTGGCCGGCCGGGACGGCTCGTACCGGGCCCGCTACCTGGTCGACGCGAGCGGGTTCCGCTCGCCGGTCGCCGAAAAGTTCGGCCTGCGGGAGGATCCCTGCCGGTTCAAGCACCACTCCCGCTCGGTGTGGAACCACGTGGTCGACCTGACCCCCACCGACCGCCTCTTCGAGCACGTTCCCGCGAGCCAGCAGCCGCCCGTGCCGTGGTACGAGGGCACCGTCCACCACATGTTCGAGCGGGGCTGGGCGTGGGTGATCGGCTTCGACAACAACAAGTGGTCGAAGAACCCGCTGTGCAGCGTCGGCATGACCGTCGACCCGCGCCGCTATCCGAAACCGGAGGGCGTGACGCCGGAGGAGGACTTCCGTCGGCTGGCCGCGCCGTACCCGGACATCGTCCGCCAGTTCGAGGGCATGAAGCCGGTCCGCGAGTGGACGTCCACGGGCCGCCTGCAGTACTCCTCCAAGCAGACCGCCGGTGACCGCTGGTTCCTGCTCTCGCACGCGGCCGGCTTCATCGACCCGCTGTTCTCCCGGGGCCTGTCCAACACCACCGAGGCGCTGAACCTGCTGGCGTGGCGGCTGCTGAAGGCGGTGAAGGACGACGACTTCTCCGGCGAGCGCTTCGCCCCGGTCGACCGCCTGCAGCAGGGCCTGTTCGACTACAACGACTCCCTCGTCAACTCGGCCTTCATCTCCTGGTGCGACTACGACCTGTGGAGCGCCGTCTTCCGGATCTGGGCGTGGGGCGCCAACGCGGGCGTCTACCGCATGCAGACCGCCCTGACCGCGTACCGCAAGGACGGCCGCGACAGCCACTTCACGGACCTGGAGGACGTGCCCCACCCGGGCCTGTACTGGCCCGACCACGAGGGTTTCGCCGGCCTGTACGACGCGATGGTCAGGCAGTGCGAGGCGGTCGAGGCGGGGGTGGTGAGCGCGCCGGACGCGGCCGACTTCCTCTACGAACGGCTCCAGGCCGCCGACTTCGTGCCGAAGCACTTCGGCTTCGCCGAACGGGACATCCGCTTCCTCAACCCGCGCCCCAAGACGCTGCTGCGCATGGTCCGCTGGGCGGCCACGGACGCGGACCCGGTCGTCCGCCGCCTGGTGCTCGGCAACGGACGCGAGGCGGTCAAGGCGCGGCTGCGGGGCAAGAAGCTGCTCTGACGAGCACGCCGGGCCGGACGCGGTGCGCGCGTCCGGCCCGGTGACGGAGCAACCGGGGGACGGTGTCCGGGCGTCGGTCAAGGTGAGACGGCAGACCCGTATCGAGCGAAGGAGAAGCACGGTCTTGAGCTCGCACCGCTCCCCGATGACCCGGCGCGCCCTGCTCGCGGCCGGTAGTGCCGGCGCGGCCGGCCTGCTCGCCGGCGCGCCCGCCCACGCCGCCACCACCAGCGCCACCGACCGTCTGCGCGAGCTGGAGCGGCGACACGGCGCCCGGCTGGGGGTGTTCGCGCGCAACGTCCGCACGGGACGCACCGTCGGCCACCGCGCCGACGAGCTCTTCCCCGTCTGCTCCCTGTTCAAGACCCTGGCCGCGGCGGCCGTCCTGCGCGACCTGGACCGCCACGGCGAGGTCCTCGCCCGCCGGATCCACTACACCGAAGCCGACCTGGTGGACGGCTCCGACCTGACCCGGGAGCACCTGGCCGAGGGCATGACGGTCGCCGAGCTGGCCGACGCCGCGATCCGGTTCAGCGACAACACCGCGGGCAACCTGCTCCTGCGCGAGCTGGGCGGCCCCACCGCGATCACCCGCTTCGCCCGCTCCCTCGGCGACCCGGTGACCCGCCTCGACCGCTGGGAGACGGAGCTGAACTCGGCGGAGCCCTGGCGCCGCACCGACACCACCAGCCCGCGCGCGATCGGCCGCACCTACGCCCGGCTGGTGCTCGGCGACGCGCTGAACGCTCCCGACCGGGCCCTGCTCACCCACTGGCTGCTGAACAACACGACCGGCGGCAACCGCCTCCGCGCGGGACTTCCGGCCTCCTGGACGGTCGCCGACAAGACCGGCGCGGGTTCCTACGGCGCCGACAACGACGCGGGCATCGCCTGGACCCCGGACGGCGCACCGGTGGTGCTGGCCGTCCAGCTGACGAAACCGGACCGGGACGCGGAGTGGGACCACGCGCTGATCGCCGAGACGGCGACCGTGCTGGCCCAGATCCTCGTCTAAGCCCTGTCGACCCCGAACCGCAGGACGTACCGCTTCTGCCACGGCGTCTCCACCGCGCGGCGGTCGTAGTGGCGGCGGACGAAGTCCACCGCCTCCGCGGCCGGTACGCCGTCCAGGACCGCCAGGCAGGCCAGCGCGGTGCCGGTGCGGCCGCGGCCCCCGCCGCAGGCGATCTCGACGCGCTCGCCGGCGGCCCGCTCCCAGGCCTCGGTGAGCGCGGCGCGGGCGTCCGCGCGGTCGGCGGGCAGCCGGAAGTCGGGCCACCGCACCCAGCGGGACTCCCAGGGGACGGACGCGGGCCGCCGGCCGAGCAGGTGGAGGGCGTACGAGGGCGTGGGCGTCCCCGGTACCAGGGGGCGCCGCAGTCCCCGCCCCCGCACCAGCCGTCCCGACGGCAGCCGCAGCACACCGGGGTCCGCGGGCTGCCAGGTCTCCGTCACCGGGCCAGCGTACGGTTCCGCACGCTGCCGTCATGCTGGAACGCAGGACCAGCCGACGCGCGGCCCCCGTGCGTCACAGCGAGCAAGGAGTGCGCATGACCTTCCCCGCCCCGCTCACCGGAGTCGTCCCGCCCGTGTGCACGCCCCTGACAACGGAGCGCGAGGTGGACGTTCCCTCGCTGCTCAGGCTGGTCGACCACCTGGTGGAGGGCGGCGTGCACGCGCTGTTCGTGCTGGGCTCGTCGTCGGAGGCGGCGTACCTGACCGACCGGCAGCGCGCCCTGGTGGTGGCGTCGGTGGTGGCGCACGTGGGCGGGCAGGTGCCGGTGCTGGCCGGGGCGATCGACATGACGACGCCGAGGGTGCTGGACCACGTCGCGGCGGTGACGGCGGCGGGCGCGGACGCGGTGGTCGTGACCGCGCCCTTCTACGCGCGCACCCACCCGGCCGAGATCGCCCGTCACTACCGCCTGGCCGCCGCCGCGTCCCCGGTCCCGGTCGTCGCCTACGACATCCCGGTCGCCGTCCACACCAAGCTGCCCGCCGAACTGGTCCTGGAGCTGGCCGCCGACGGCACGCTCGCCGGGCTGAAGGACTCCAGCGGCGACCTGGCCGCCTTCCGCGAGGTCGTCACCGGCGTCCGCGGCGATCCCGGGATCGCCGGCTTCAGCGTGCTCACCGGCTCGGAGCTGATCGTGGACTCGGCGCTCGCGCTCGGCGCCGACGGAGCCGTGCCCGGCCTCGCCAACGTCGACCCGCACGGCTACGTCCGCCTCGACCGCCTGTGCCGCTCCGGCGACCGGGAGCGGGCCCGGCTCGAACAGGAGCGGCTGTGCGCCCTGTTCGGCATCGTACGGGCCGGGGATCCCGCCCGGATGGGCGCCGGTTCGGCGGCGCTGGGCGCGTTCAAGGCGGCGCTGCACCTGCGCGGGATCATCGACTGCCCGGCGACGGCGGAACCCCAGGTGCCGCTGTCGCCGCGGGAGGTGGAACGGGTCGGCGAGCACCTCGCCGCGGCCGGGCTGCTGTGAGCCCCGCCCGCCGGCCGTCCGCCACGTCGTCCCCGTCGTCCCCGGGGTGACCAGTCCCGACTCGTACGCCACGATCACCAGTTGCGCCCGGTCCCGCGCCCCCGGCTTGCCCATGATGCGGCCGGGATACCCACGGATCCGAGACGGGGCACCCCGGCGACGTCCGGGTCGTACCCGGGGGCGCGTGTCAGGACGGCGTGCGGGCCGCTTCCAGCAGGCGGCTGACGTCGTCGGCGCAGATGGTCAGGGCCGCGCCGACGGTGGCGAGCACGTCGCGTTCGGCGGGCGTGTAGGGGCCGTCGGCGAGGGCGATCCGGGCGCCCTGCAGCAGGACCGACTCGCGGCCGACGGGGGCGAGGTGCGGGGCGAGCGGGTCGAGGGCCTCGTGCAGTTCTATGGCGAGGCCGGCCCCGCAGGACGGGCCGTGCACCCGCCCGGTGTCGGCGGCCAGCGCCTCGACCAGCGCGGCCAGCTGCTCCTCGGTGCAGTCGTCGAAGCCGGCCGCGCGGACGGCGCCCGCCGCCGCCTCCAGGGCCGTACGGGAGGAGGTGCCGCCCGCGGACAGCACCGCCAGGGCGACGGTGTGGACGGCGTCGCGGAGCATCGCGGAGAAGCGGACGGTGGTGGGGTGGTCGAGGACGTCGGTGCCGAAGTGGCGGCGGCAGGCGGCGCACTCGACGACCGGCGCGGTCTCGCCGCGCGGCACGACCGGGACGCCGAGCAGGGTGAGGCGGCGGCGGCCGGTGAGGCGCTGGTAGTTGCGGTCGCCTCCGCAGCCGGGGCAGAAGAACTCGCCGTCCGACACGGGTGTCCACGCGGTACGGCTGCCCAGGATGCGGGCAGGCCTGGCGGCACGGCCGTTTCGTCCCCGTCCTGGCAGCACGTCGCACCTCCGTAACCCCACGGCAACATTGCCGCGCCTCCGTGATGTTAGCCACATCGGGCAGGCTCAGTCAGCACCTTGGACGAGACCTTTCCGTGACCTGCACGGGCGGATGGCCGACACGCGACGGGGCCCCGGCCGCCGTATGCGGCGGCCGGGGCCCCGAAATGCCCGGTCAGCGGGGGTCAGCGGGCCGCGCGGTTGACGGCGGAGACGACCGCCTTCAGCGACGCACGCGTCGTGTTCGCGTCGATGCCGATGCCCCACAGCACCTTGTCGTCGATCGCGCACTCGATGTACGAGGCGGCCTGCGCGGAGGCGCCCTCGCTCATCGTGTGCTCCTGGTAGTCCAGCAGGCGTACGTCGATGCCGATGGACTGCAGGGCGTCGAAGAAGGCGGAGATCGGACCGTTGCCGGAACCGGTCAGGACGGTGTCCTGGCCGTCGACGGTGGCCTCGACGGTGAGGGTGTCCACGCCGTCGGTGTCGGTGGTCGACTGGCCGGTCCGCACCTGGATGCGGCCCCAGGGGTTGTCGGGGTTGGGCAGGTACTCGTCCTGGAAGACCGCCCAGATCTCCTTCGGCGTGATCTCGCCGCCCTCGGCGTCCGTCTTCGCCTGGATGATCTTCGAGAACTCGATCTGCATCCGGCGCGGCAGGTCCAGCTTGTGGTCGTTCTTCAGGACGTAGGAGATACCGCCCTTGCCGGACTGCGAGTTGACGCGGATGACGGCCTCGTAGGAGCGGCCGACGTCCTTGGGGTCGATGGGCAGGTAGGGCACCGCCCACTCGATGTCGTCGACGGTGACGCCCTTGGCCTTCGCGTCGGCCTCCATGGCGTCGAAGCCCTTCTTGATGGCGTCCTGGTGGGAGCCGGAGAAGGACGTGTAGACCAGGTCGCCCACGTACGGGTGGCGCGGGTGGACCTCCATCTGGTTGCAGTACTCCCACGTACGGCGGATCTCGTCGATGTCGGAGAAGTCGATCTGCGGGTCGACGCCCTGCGAGAACAGGTTCATGCCCAGGGTGACCAGGTCGACGTTGCCGGTGCGCTCGCCCTGGCCGAACAGGCAGCCCTCGACGCGGTCGGCGCCGGCCATGACGGCCAGCTCGGCGGCGGCGACGGCGGTGCCGCGGTCGTTGTGCGGGTGGACGGACAGGCAGACGTACTCGCGCCGCGACAGGTTGCGGTGCATCCACTCGAAGCGGTCCGCGTGCGTGGACGGCGTCGAACGCTCCACGGTGGCGGGCAGGTTGAGGATGATCTCGCGGCCCGGGCCGGGCTGCCAGACGTCCATGACCGCCTCGCAGACCTCCAGCGCGAAGTCCAGCTCGGTGTCGGTGAAGATCTCCGGGCTGTACTGGTAGCCGAAGTCGGTCTCCGGGCCCAGCAGCTTCTCGGCGTACTCCATCACCAGGCGGGTGCCGTCGACGGCGATCTGCTTGATGTCGTCCTTGGAGCCGCGGAAGACCACGCGGCGGAAGACGGGCGCGGTGGCGTTGTACAGGTGGACGGTGGCGTGCTTGGCGCCCTTCAGGGACTCCACGGTCCGCTCGATCAGGTCCTCGCGGGCCTGGGTCAGCACGGAGATGGTGACGTCGTCGGGGATCGCGCCCTCTTCCTCGATGATCGAGCGCACGAAGTCGAAGTCGGTCTGGCCGGAGGCGGGGAAGCCGACCTCGATCTCCTTGTAGCCCATCTTGACCAGCTGGTCGAACATCCGGCGCTTGCGCTCGGGCGACATCGGGTCGATCAGGGCCTGGTTGCCGTCACGCAGGTCGGTGGAGAGCCAGCGGGGGGCTGCGGTGATCCGCTGGTCGGGCCAGGTGCGGTCGGGGATGTCCACCTGCTCGTAGCGGCCGTACTTGTGGATCGGCATGGTGCTGGGCTGCTGGCGGTTCGCCATGTTTGCGGGGCTCCTCAGGATGTCCGGAAGGACGGCCGACGACGCAACGCGAAGCTCCGCGGGGAGGGAGTCGACCTGGACTACAGGCCCTCGCCGCGGCAGCTAAGAAGAAGCAGCCCGAAACGCATGATGCTCCGCATGCTAGCCGAGCCCCTTCGGATGCGGGGCGCCGTATCAGTATGCGGGACTCGCGCGACAACCGGGACAAAAAGTGCCCTATACCACTCTGTCACGGAGCGTGCGGCCGACTGTCCCGATATTTCACCAATCATGGTGGCTACTGGTGACAGCAAGGTCACCGAGTGCAAGGGTGCCGGGCATGACGAAGACCAACGGGGGCTTCGAGCCCGTCTTCTGCACCGTCGTACCGCCGCACGTCCTCGACCGGCTGGCCCGGCACGAGGACCCGGCGCTCGCGCGTCCCGCCCGCAGGACCCTGGAACGCGACGCCTACGAGCGCACCCACCGTCGGCTGACCACCGTCATCGGCGCCCCGGCCGTCGCCCCGCCCGCCGAGGCCGCGCCGGACACGCCGCACCGCACGATCTACGACGCCCGGCACGGCACGGACCTGCCCGGCCACAAGGTCCGCGGCGAGGGCGAGGAGCCCGGCACGGACGCCACCGTCAACCGCGCCTACGCGGGTCTCGGCGCCACCTTCGAGATGTACCTGAAGGCGTTCGGCCGCCGGTCGATCGACGGCGACGGACTCCCGCTCGACGCGACGGTCCACTTCGACCGCGACTACGACAACGCCTTCTGGAACGGCGAGCAGATGGTGTTCGGCGACGGGGACGGGGAGGTCTTCCTCGACTTCACCATCCCGGTCGACGTCATCGGCCACGAGCTCACCCACGGCGTCACCCAGCACACGGCCAACCTCACCTACTTCGGCCAGCCCGGCGCCCTCAACGAGTCGCTGTCGGACGTCTTCGGCTCGCTGATCAAGCAGTACTCGCTGGGCCAGACCGCCGCCGAGGCCGACTGGCTCATCGGCGCCGGGCTGCTCGCCCCCCGCGTGACCGGCAGCGCGCTGCGCTCGATGAAGGAGCCGGGCACCGCGTACGACGACGACGTCCTCGGCAAGGACCCGCAGCCGGCGACGATGGCCGGCTACGTGCGCACCGGCCGGGACAACGGCGGCGTCCACATCAACTCCGGCATCCCCAACCACGCCTTCTACCTGGTCGCCTCCGCCCTCGGCGGCCACGCCTGGGAGCGGGCCGGACAGATCTGGTACGACGTGCTGACCGGCGGCGAGCTGAAGCAGGACGCGCTGTTCGCGGACTTCGCCACGCTCACCGCCGAGGCGGCCAGGGAGCGCTACGGGCAGGGCGAGGAACTGCGGGCGGTGCAGAAGAGCTGGGAGCAGGTCGGGGTGCGCGCCGCGTAGTTCCGTACTAGACAGGGACCCATGCGTATTCAGGTGAGGCGCACCGGCGGGTTCGCGGGCATCGAGCGGTACGCCGAGGTGGACACCTCGGGCCGGCCGGACGCGGGCGACTGGCAGTCGCTGGCCGAACAGGCGCTCGCGGCCGGCCGGCACACGCCTCCGGTCGGCGTCCCGGACGGCTTCAACTACCAGATCACGGTGGACGGCACGACGGTGTACGCCTCCGACCCGCGGCTGACCGACGAGCAGCGCAAGCTGGTCTCCCGGGTGCTGAAGGAGGGTGCGTAACTCGTCGTTCACGCTCGCCCGTTGACTTCCGTTACCGGCGGTAGCGATGATCCGCGCATGGCGACGGACCAGATACCCCAGTTCCCGGCAGGCTTCCTGTGGGGCGTGTCGACCTCGGCCCACCAGATCGAGGGCGCGGCCGACGAGCGCGAACCGTCCGTGTGGGACGCGTTCACGGCCGAGCCGGGGCGGGTGAAGGACGGCTCGACCGCGGCGGTCGCCTGCGACCACTACCACCGCCACGGCGAGGACGTGGCCCTGCTGGCCGGCCTGGGCGTGGACGCGTACCGCTTCTCCGTCTCCTGGCCGCGGGTGAACTCCCCCGGCGGCCTGGACTTCTACGACCGTCTCGTCGACGAGCTGTGCGCGGCGGGCGTACGGCCGGTCCCGACCCTGTTCCACTGGGACCTGCCGGCCGCGCTGGACTGGCTGGAACGGGACACCGCGTCGCGCTTCGCCGAGTACGTGACCGTGGTCGCCGAGCGGCTGGGCGACCGGGTGCACAAGTGGATCACCCTCAACGAGCCCGCCGAGCACACCCTGCTCGGCCACGCGCTCGGCGTCCACGCGCCGGGCAAGCGGCTGCTGTTCGACGCCCTCCCGGTGGCCCACCACCAACTGCTGGCCCACGGCCTGGCGGTACGGGCGCTGCGCGCGGCCGGCGCCGGGGACATCGGGATCGCCAACTCGCACGGGCCGACCTGGCCGGCGTCCGCCGAGCCGGCCGACGTGGAGGCGGCGGACTTCTACGACCTGCTGCTGGGCCGCCTGTTCGCCGACCCGCTGCTGCTCGGCCGCTACCCGGACGGCATCGGCGAGCTGATGCCGTCGGCCGACCTGGAGTCGGACCTGAAGGTCATCTCCGAGCCGCTGGACTGGTACGGCGTCAACTACTACGCGCCGACCCGGGTGGGCGCCCCGCAGGGCGCCGACGGCGAGTTCGGCGGGGTGCCGATCCCGGCCGAACTGCCCTTCTCCGTGCGGCAGATCGAAGGGGTACCGGTCACCGACTTCGGCTGGCCGGTGGTCCCGGAGGGGCTGACGGAGCTGCTGACCGGCTTCCGCGAGCGCTACGGCGACCGCCTGCCGCCGGTCGTGATCACCGAGAACGGCTGCTCCTACGAGGGCCTCGACGACCAGGACCGCATCGCCTACCTGGACGGCCACATCCGCGCGCTGCACCGGGCGCTGGAGGCGGGGGTGGACGTACGCGGCTACTTCGTGTGGTCGCTGCTCGACAACTTCGAGTGGGCGGAGGGGTACGCGCGCCGGTTCGGCCTGGTGCACGTCGACTTCGCGACGCTCGAACGGACGCCGAAGGCCTCCTACGCCTGGTTCCGGGACGTGCTGCGGGCGCAGAGATGACCGGGACCCGGCCGGTGCGGCCCGCCGGGCCCGCGGAGGCGCTGGCCGAACCCGTCGAGAAGGTCGGCCGCCGCTGGGTCGCGGCGCTCTCGCTCGCCAACGGCGCGATCTGGGTGGGCTGGTACGGCCCGCTGCAGATCCTGCTGGCCTCCCAGGCGAAGGACTTCGCGCCCGGCTCCGGCATGTCCAAGGAGACGATGCTGGCGTGGGTGACGGGAGCCGGCGCGCTGGTGTCCCTGGTCGCCAACCCGCTCTTCGGCGCGCTGTCGGACCGCACGACGGCCCGCTTCGGCCGCCGTACGCCGTGGATCGTGGCCGGCGCGGCGGGCGGCGCGCTGTCGCTGCTGCTGCTCCCGGGCGCGGGCGGCGTGGCGACGATGACGGTGGGCTGGTGCCTGGTGCAGCTGACGCTGAACGCCGCCTTCGCCGCGGTGACCGCGGCGGTCCCGGACCGGGTCCCCAGACGGCAGCGGGGCTCGGTGGGCGGCTGGCTGGGCGCGGCGCAGATCCTGGGCGTGGTCGGCGGCACGGGGCTCGCGACGGCCGCCGGGGGCGTGGCGGCCGGGTACGCGGCGTGCGCGGTGTTCACGCTGGTGGGCGTGGCGCCGTACGTCCTGCGCCACCCGGACCTGCGGCTGGCGCCGGCCGACCGGCCGGCGTGGTCGTGGCGCGGCTTCCTGGCCGGTTTCTGGCTGAGCCCGCGCCGCCACCCCGACCTGGGCTGGGCCTGGCTGACCCGCTTCCTGATCAACCTCAGCAACGCGCTCGTCCTGCTCTACCTGCTGTATTACCTGCGCGACCGGCTGCACCGCCCCGATCCGGACGAGGGCGTGCTGATCCTGACCGCGGTGAACGGCCTGACGCTGCTCGCCACGGTCGTCGTCGGCGGGGTCTGGTCGGACCGGGTGGGCCGGCGCAAGCCCTTCGTGGTCTGGTCCGGCGTGCTGATGGCGGTGGCGACGGCCGCGCTGGCGGGCTGGCAGACCTGGCCGGGCGCGATCGCCGCCGCGGCCCTGCTGGGGGTCGGCTTCGGCGTCTTCACCTCCGTCGACTTCGCGCTCATGACGGACGTGCTGCCGACCGCCCTTGACCGCGGCAAGGACCTCGGCGTCATCAACGTCGCCAACGCCCTCCCCCAGGTCGCCGCCCCCGCCCTCGCCGCCCCGATCGTGACACACCTCGGCGGCTACCGGGTGCTGTACCTGGTGGCGGCGGCAATCGGACTGGCGGGCGCGGTCCTCGTAGGCCGGATCCGCGGCGTGGAGTGACCGCCGCGGAGTGACCGCCGCACACCGGCCACCGCACCCGGCAGCCGCACCACGAGCGCGCGACACGGACCCGGGCCCGCCGGCAGGCCTGCCGGAGCGGGACCGCGCGGTCCCGCACTCCGGCCACCGGACTCGGCGGCGATCCTCCGCACACCGCGGCCGCGTGGCCGGACGACCCCGAACCGGCCACACCGGCGGCCGCACCACGAGCGCTCGGCAAGGGACCGCTGCGTCCGCGCAACGCGCACCGGGCGACGGCACGCCGCACGCCCGAGAAGCGGCTCCGGCAGCCGCCGACGGCCCTGCCGGAACGGGACCGCGCGGTCACGCACTCCCGCCACCAGGCTCGGCGGCCAGCCTCCAGGCACCGCGGCCGCGCAACCGAACAACCCCCAGCCGACCGCACCGACGGCCGCACCACGAGCGCCCGACACGGGCCCACGCGACCGCGCAACACGCACCCGGCAGCGGCACGCCGCACGCCGACAGGCCGGCCGGCCGGCCGGAACGGGACCGCGCAGTCACCCACTCCCGCCACCAGGCTCGGCGGCGAGCCTCTCGGCGCGTTCGGCCGCGCGGCCGAACAACCCCAGCCGGCCGCACCACGAGCGCTCGGCACGGGTCCGCGCGGCCGCGCAACGCGTGCGGGCGGGGGGCGCGCAGGGCACGCCGCCATTCGCCCCCGGCTGTCCCCGGGCTCAGAAACCCAGTCGGCGCAGTTGCTTCGGGTCGCGCTGCCAGTCCTTGGCGACCTTCACGTGCAGGTCCAGGAAGACCGGGGTGCCGAGCAGGGCCTCGATCTGCTTGCGGCTCTTGATGCCGACCTCTTTCAGGCGCTTGCCCTTGGGGCCGATGACGATGCCCTTCTGGCTGGGGCGTTCGATGAAAAGGTTGGCGTGGATGTCCAGGAGGGGCTTGTCGGCGGGGCGGTCCTCGCGGGGCAGCATCTCCTCCACGACCACCGCGATGGAGTGCGGCAGCTCGTCACGGACGCCCTCCAGGGCCGCCTCCCGGATCAGCTCCGCCACCATCACCTGCTCGGGCTCGTCCGTGAGGTCGCCCTCCGGGTAGAGCGCCGGGCCCTCGGGCAGCAGCGGGATCAGCAGGTCCGCCAGCAGGCTCACCTGCTTGTCCCCGACCGCCGACACCGGCACGATCTCCGCCCACTCGAACCCCAGCTCCTTGCCGAGCTGGTCGATCGCGATCAGCTGCTCGGCGAGGGCCTTGGAGTCGACCAGGTCGGTCTTGGTGACGATCGCGACCTTCGGCGTCTTGCGGATGCCGGCCAGTTCCTTGGCGATGAACCGGTCGCCGGGACCGATCTTCTGGTCGGCCGGCAGGCAGAAGCCGATCACGTCCACCTCGGCCCAGGTGGTGCGCACCACGTCGTTCAGGCGCTCGCCCAGCAGCGTCCGCGGCTTGTGCAGGCCGGGGGTGTCGACCAGGATCAGCTGGGCGTCCTCCCGGTGCACGATCCCGCGCACCGTGTGCCGCGTCGTCTGCGGCCGGTTCGAGGTGATCGCCACCTTCTGCCCGACCAGAGCGTTCGTGAGGGTGGACTTGCCCGCGTTGGGGCGGCCGACGAAACAGGCGAAGCCGGCCCGGTGGACGGCCTCCGGCATTTCCGACGGCTCGGATGACTGGCTGCGAACGCTCATGCGGCCCATTCTCCCTGATCCACAACGCCCCGCCGCACCGCCGCCCGCCCGGCCCCCGCACCGTGAGATCCCGGTAACCCCGACGCAACGAAACGCCACGGAAACACATCCGTACACATCCGGAAACGCACTGCGGTGACCCTCGGACGAGCCCCCGCACCGTTGGAGACGACCGTGACCCTCGCCGCCGCGCACACAGACACCGGCGACACCGCCTGGCTGCTCGCCGCCACCGCCCTCGTGCTGCTGATGACCCCGGGCCTGGCCCTCTTCTACGGCGGCATGGTCCGCACGAAGAGCGTCCTGAACATGCTGATGATGAGCTTCGTGTCGATCGCCCTCGTCACGGTGGTGTGGCTCGTCGCCGGATACTCCCTCGCCTTCGGCGACGACGCCGGCGGCGGACTGATCGGCGGACTGCGGCACGCCGGGATGGCGGACCTCGGGCCGGACAGCGTCCACGGAACCGTCCCCACCCTGCTCTTCGCCGCCTTCCAGCTCACCTTCGCGATCGTCACGGCTGCCCTGATCAGCGGCGCGATCGCGGACCGGGCGAAGTTCGGGGCGTGGCTGGTCTTCGTGCCCGTGTGGACGCTGCTGGTATACGTTCCGGTCGCCCACTGGGTGTGGGGCCCCGACGGCTGGATCCTGCACGACCTCGGCGCGCTCGACTTCGCGGGCGGCCTGCCGGTCGAGATCGCCTCCGGCGCCTCCGGGCTGGCCCTGTGCCTGGTCCTCGGTCCGCGGCTGGGCTTCAAGAAGGACGCCATGCGCCCGCACAACCTGCCCATGGTCATGCTGGGCGCGGGCCTGCTGTGGTTCGGCTGGTTCGGGTTCAACGCCGGCTCGGCCCTCGGCGCCAACGGCCTCGCGGCCGCCGCCTTCCTCAACACCCTCGCCGCCGGCTGCACCGGCCTGCTCGGCTGGCTCTTCGTCGAGCAGAGGCGCGACGGCCACCCGACGACGCTGGGCGCGGCGTCCGGCGCGGTCGCCGGCCTGGTCGCCGTCACGCCGTCCTGCGGGGCCGTCTCGCTGCTCGGCGCGCTGGTCGTGGGCCTGGCCGCGGGCGCCGTCTGCTCGTACGCGGTGAGCTGGAAGTTCAAGCTGAACTACGACGACTCCCTGGACGTCGTCGGTGTCCATCTGGTCGGCGGTGTCATCGGCACCCTGCTCATCGGCGTCTTCGCGGAGAAGGCGATGACCGGCGGCGCCGAGGGCCTGCTCTACGGCGGCGGGCTCGCCCAGCTCGGCAGGCAACTGGTGGCCGTGGCGGTCGTCGCGGCGTACGCCTTCGGCGTCACGTACGGCCTCGGCAAGCTGATCGACGTCACCACGGGCTTCCGCGCGAGCGAGGAGCAGGAGCACACCGGCCTGGACCTTACGGTGCACGCGGAGACGGCATACGATCACGGCGTCCTGGGGCACGGCGCCCCGGTCGCCCCGTCCCTCCTGTCCTCCGCCCAGAAGGTCAAGAACCGGCCTTGACTTCTTCCCCCGCCTGAAGGCGGGGGATTCCAGCGGTCACCCGCTGGGGTTCCTGTTTCATCGACGACCGCCCGGTCCGGGAGGACTCCCGTTGAGGTCTTACACCGTCTCCGCAGGCGGACGCCGCCAGCCCGGCGGCCAGGATGTTGCGTGCCGCGTTCACGTCGCGGTCATGCACCGTGCCGCAATCACACGTCCACTCGCGGACGTTCAGCGGCAGCTTCCCGCGGACCGTGCCGCACGCCCCGCACAGCTTCGAGCTGGGGAACCAGCGGTCGATCACGACGAGTTCGCGCCCGTACCAGGCGCACTTGTACTCCAGCACGGAGCGCAGATCCGTCCACGACGCGTCACTGATGGCGCGTGCGAGCTGGCCGTTCTTCAGCAGGTTGCGGACGGTGAGGTCCTCGATCACGACCGTTTGGTTCTCACGGACGAGACGAGTCGACAGCTTGTGGAGAAAGTCACGGCGCCGGTCGGCGATCCGCGCGTGGACCTTGGCCACGCGACGCCGGGCCCTCTCCCGGTTCGCCGAGCCCTTCGCCTTCCGCGACAGCTCCCGCTGCGCGCGTGCCAGCCGGGCACGGTCGCGCCGCTCGTGCTTCGGGTTGGCGACCTTTTCCCCGGTGGACAGGGCCACCAGGGAGGTGATCCCGGCGTCGATGCCGACCGCCGCCGTGGTGGCGGGGGCCGGGGCAACGCTCTCCTCGCACAGCAGGGACACGAACCAGCGTCCCGCCGCGTCACGGGACACGGTCGCCGTGGTCGGTACCGCACCCTCGGGCAGCGGACGCGACCAGCGGATGTCCAGCAGCTCGGCCATTTTCGCCAGGGTCAGTTTCCCATCGCGCCACGTGAAGGCGCTGCGGGTGTACTCAGCCGACGCCGCCCAGCGGGCGGCACTGTCTGCGGCCGGCGGTGCTGGCCGACCACGTCAGGGCCTCGGCCTGCATCTGCTCGACCGAGGTGAACTCCCGCCCGCTCCAGAACGAGTCACGGACATACGGCATCGGCCGCTCGACCCGCGGTTTGTCCTTCGGCTTCGCCGCCCGGGCCGGGTCGACCAAGGCGCCGTAGTAGGTCGCGAGCTCGGCATACGACGTGTTGATCTTCGGGTCGTAGAGGTCCGGCCGGTCCACCGCCGTGCGCAGATTGTCCGGCACCAACCGCCGCGGGACACCGCCGAAGAACCGGAACGCTTCGACGTGGGACTGAGTCCAGGCGTTCTGGTCCATGTGCACCACCGGGCGGACGAACATGTGCCGCGAGCAGGGCAGCACCATCACGAACGCCCAGATCCGGTGCCGCTTGCCGGTCGACGGGTTGACCCACTGCCCCAGGAAGCCGTAGTCGATCTGGGCCTCCGAGCCTGGCTCGACGTCGTCCCGCAGCACCGTCACCTTCGACCGGGCCGACTCGTCCGGGAGGTTCTCGGTCACCCACCGGCGGAACGTCGACAACGACACCGCCAACTTCCCCTCATCTCTCAGGCGTTGATGGATCGTGGTGACTGTGGTCGTCTCCAGCAGCCCCTTGACCAGGTCGCGGTGCGGCTCGATCTCCGCCCACGTGACCTGGTTCAGTCGACGCCGGGCCAGCTCTGGGAACCAGCTCTTGATCAGCTTTACCCAGTCCGCCTCGCTCATCGGCGGCCCACCTGGGGCCATCCCGGACGCCTCCGCCGGCGCCAGATACTTCCTGATGGTCTTGCGGTCCACCCCCAACGAGGCCGCGAGCTGGTTCTTCGACCGGCCCGCGTACCAGTGGACGTAGATCTCGACGATATCGACCACGGTGAACGTTCCTCTTGCCATCCAGAGTGTCCGTCGACCTCTCGGCCTGTCGGTCGAGGGACGGTGACGACTCCGAGATGGTCAGGACCCTCAACCCGGCTCGGGGATGCCCAAGGGGAACCTGAACGATTCGGATGGAACGATCACTCGCAGGTCACACCACCTGATCTGAGGCATTCCAGGCCTCCACCGTGGTCAACTTCCCCTTGGGGACTCGTGACCGCGACCCTGGCCAATTCCGTGACCACGAAGCCTCAGAAGTGGGGGAAATCGCTGACCCGTTCACACGTGGTCGGGCGCGACGTACGCGTTCAGCCTGGAGCCGGAGCTGGTCGCGGGGCTTGAGCGGCTCGGGCGGGAGCACGGGGCGACGCTGTACATGACGCTGCTGGCGGCGTTCCAGGTGCTGCTGGGGCAGTGGAGCGGGCAGCGGGACTTCGGCATCGGCACGCCGGTGGCGGGCCGGAGCAGGCCTGAGGTGGAGAACCTCATCGGGCTGTTCGTGAACACGCTCGTCGTGCGTGCCGAGCTGGCCGACGACCCGACCTTCACGGAATAGGGGGCATCGTACGGGCAACTCGCGGTGACAACGCTGGTGTCGCCGGGGGCTACCGTGACAGTCTGATGGTTGATGCGCTGGTCGGCGGCCGACGCGCTGGGCGCGGTAGCGATCAGACCGGTGGCGGCGAGCGACGTGGCGGCGGGAGTGACGGCTTCACAGCAGTCACCAGAGGTCATCTCAAGGTACGTCTGTCGGCTGCGATCCTGCCGTCCCGAGGTTTCCCGGGGTAAAGAGGTACCTCTGGAACCAGCGGTGCATCTGGCACTGGAGGGATCGGTCGCCGTGCACTTGTACCTCATGATCCTGCAGCAGTTGTGCCCAGGACATGTGACCAAGCCACCATCTGGTAACCGCCTCGGTTGGTGCGGTGAGCCAGATGTCCACCGGTGTCCCGGTGTCTTGGCGGCATAGGTTGATGTTCGTGCGTGACAGATGCAGCCAGAAGTTGCGATTGGGCGCGGTGCGGTCGCTGAACTCAAGCGCGAGCACGACCGAGCGCTCAGGTAGCGCACTCGTGTCGATCCGACGCTGAATGTCCCAGGTCAGTGCGGATGTGTCGAGATCGTCCGCAGTCAGGGCAGCGCTGTCGGTGGCAACAGCCCACCGGGCCAGCTCTCGCACCACCGGGGCCAGCGCGGCGCCGATCTGCGTGAGCCGGTAGCCATCGTCGATGACGCCGATGGCGCGCAGTGCGCGTAGTCGCGCAGCCAAAGTTGCTCGTGGGATGCGGGGCAGCCCGCGGCGAATATCGGAGAAGGATGACGCGCCGAGCAGTAGTTCCCGGACGATCAGCAGGGTCCAACGCTCGCCCACGGCCTCTAGAGCCCGTGCCACCGCGCAGAACTGCCCGTATCCCCTCACTGGTGCATCGTACGCAGGGGGCGACTGATATCGCGGTTCAAGAGTTGAACTAGCGTGGTTCAGGGTCCGCGACCGACGATCGAGAGCGTGAGCAAAGACACCGAGGGGACCGACTCGATCATGGGCGCAGAACTTAGCATACTGGGGGCAATCGGACATACGCCGCTGGTGAAATTGCACCGGGTCGTCCCATCCGGGTGCGCGGAAGTCTTCGTCAAGGTCGAAGGGCATAATCCAACAGGCAGTATGAAGGACCGCATGGCGCAGTCAATGATCGCGAGAGCCGAAGGCGACGGCCGGCTGCGGCCGGGTGGCACCGTTGTGGAGTACACGGGCGGCAGCACAGGTGCGTCACTCGCTTTGGTCTGCGCGGCCAAGGGGTACCGTCTGCGGATCGTCACCTCGGACGCGTTCAGCAACGACAAACTGATCCAGATGGCAGCGTTTGGTGCGGAACTGACCCTCATCCCGAGCGAGGGTGGTCTGATCACGAAGGCCCTCATCGAAGGCATGATTGAGAAGGCGAAAGAGTTTAGCCGACAACCAGGCACCTACTGGACCGACCAGCTCAACAACACCGACAGCATCGTCGGCTACCACTCGATGGGCGAAGAAATCTGGGTGCAGACGGGTGGACGAGTCGACGCCTTCGTCCAGTCGATCGGCACAGCGGCCTCACTGCGCGGGGCGGCGAGCGCCCTCAAGCGCCACCACCCGGGCCTTCGGGTCATCGCAGTGGAACCGGCAGAGTCCGCGGTGCTGTCCGGTGGACAACCGGGCGCTCACCTCATTGAGGGCATAGGTATCGGCTACAGGCCTCCGATGTGGGACCCTACGCTCCCGGACGAGATCGTTTCCGTACCGACCGCGGATGCCGAGGACATGGCCAGGCGCCTGGCCCGGGAGGAGGGCCTGTTCGCGGGAACGTCGTCGGGGGCAAATGTCCTTGCGGCAATTCGGGTTGGGCAGCGTCTTGGGCCGACGGCTAGAGTCGCCACCCTGCTGGTTGACTCGGGCCTGAAATACCTGAGCACGAGCGTATACCTGCGCTGACGATACGGGTGCGGCTCAGTCCGATGTTGGTCATGCAGTCGGCCGTGGCTGTGGTGGCCAAGTCCTGGTCGCATAGCCGGCAAGTCGGCGCTAGTGCGGAAACCACTGCCGGTGCCGACCCAGGCCGGGGCGGCAGGCCAAAGGGTTATTGCCACCGCCAGATGAGCTGACGTGGTGCGTTACATTGACGACTACGGAGGTAAGTGGCTTTTGATGCACCCGAGTTCAGTCATCGTTACGGGTGTGGGCCTTCCTCGCCCGCTGACGGGCCTGAACCGTTCCGGGTTCGGTAGGGACTCGATCATTTGAGAGGATCGAGTCATGGCACGTCCTTCCCAGTACCCGCTTGAGCTGCGCCGTCGTGCGGTGCGGATGGTCGCCGAGGTGCGGCCCGACTACGACACCGAGTGGGCCGCGATGAAAGCGGTCGCGTCCAAGCTCGGGATCGGCACGACCGAGACGCTGCGCAAGTGGGTGCGGCAGGACCAGATCGACGCCGGTACCCGGCCGGGTACCACGAGCGAGGAGTCGGCCGAGCTGAAGCGGCTGAAGAAGGAGAACGCCGAGCTGAAGCGCGCCAACGAGATCCTGAAGGCGGCTGCGTCTTTCTTCGCGGCCGAGCTCGACCGGCCACACACGCGCTCGTAGCGTTCATCGACGAGCACCGGGACCGCTTCGGCGGTGTCGAGCCGATCTGCCGAGGGACGGGTGCCGGTCAGTTGGTCATAGACCGACAGCGGACGGCGGCCGACCTCGACGTGGGCGGCGACGGACCGGTTCAGCAGAGCCTGCAGCGGTCCGGTCTCCGGCCGGCCCGGCCGGCTGCTGCGTCGAGGTGGAGACAGAGCGTCGTCGCCGGTGGTGACCCGACGGCCGGCGCCGGTGGGAAGGCCGTCCCAGTGCCTCTCATCCACGATGCGGGCGCCGCGGCCAACCGCCCGAGGGTGGACGGCCAGCAGCGTCTGCCCGCTGGCGTCAGGGACGGTGGAGTGCAGCGTGATCTGGGACTTCGTGGCCCGGATCTCGACCAGTTGACGAGGGCGGACCCTGCGGGCGGGCACCGAGTAGAGGTTCGCATCGAAGGCGACCAGGCAGTCCTTGCCGACGTGCCGCAGATGCCGCTGGGCGACCACATAGGGGGCCGCAGGCAGCGGGCGGAGGGCCATATGATCACGCACGGCCCGGTGTCCGATGACTTCGCCATGAGTGCCGTGGACCTTCGCCCGCCGCAATGGAACCCAGGCCATGAACGCGGCGTCCAGTTCCTCGACGGAGGAGAAGGCCCGGCCGGCCAGCACATGGTCGCGGACGATGTTCACCTGCCGCTCGACCCGCCCCTTGCCCTGCGGGCGGTAGGCGGCCAGCACGTCGATGTCGAAGTCGTAGTGCCCGGCGAAGGCGACCGCCTCCGGGTGCAGCGGAACCGCCTCACCTGGAGCGACGTGCCGGCGCACGACCGTCTTGGTGCGGTCGTAGACGCTGCTCATCGGAACCCCGCCGAAGTGCGCGAACGCCTGACGGTGGCAGTCGAAGAACGCCGCCAGGTCCTGGCTGGTGGTGAAGCAGCAGAACGGATCACGCGAGTACGACAGCGTCATGTGGAACGAGTAGACCTTCGGGATGCCGACATGGGCGAGGATCTTGCCCTCATCGCCCCAGTCCACCTGGGCCTGAGCACCCGGAACGACCTCGAACCGCCGGTGCAGACCCGCCAGCTCACCCGGGCCGATGCCCAGTTCCTCCGCGATCCGGGGCCGGGCCTCCTGCAGATAGAGCTTCACCCGCTGGTAGTTGATGCCGACCCCGTACTCCTGGACCAGGCGCTCATGGATCACCCTTCCCTTGAGCAGGATCTCGGCCCTGAGCATCGCGTCGATCAGCGGCGCGACCTCGTCCACCACGCGCCGCGGCCGCTGGCCTGCTGCTTCTCTCTGCGGCGGCGCGACCGAAGCGGGGTCTTTGAGGTACTTGCCGACCGTCCGCCGGTTCAGCCCCGTCTCCTTCGCGATCTCCCTCAGGCTCATCGCACCGGACTCGTACAGCGGACGAAACCGCCTCAACTCCAGCCACCGATGTGGATCCAAGACCACCGTCAGCCGCCTCCCTGCCACCCCGAACCGACAGCAGCAGACTCACGGCCAACACCCCATCACCGCACCGAAAACGGTGCACATTCCTCCGTACGAAGTGGTGCACGTTCACTTGTACGCCGACATGCGGATCTTCTTCCCTGTCCCCGCGGCAGGTACCGGGCGCGGCGCGGCTCTCCGTCGTGATCCGGCCTGCTGCGTCGCGGGACTGCGGCGTCAGTTGCTTCGTGGCCCGGCGGCGGAAACGACCCGCGGGCGGGACCTGCGCACGGCTCACCCGGGCCTGGACGCCGTCGAGAACAACGAGGACCGACGGTGCATGCGTGCCCGACCTACCGGGATGTCGTGGGCACGACAGACCGCATCAGGTCGTTCCGGAGGCCGAGGAGCGGGCTACGGCCTTCAGGAAGTTCTGCGCGAAGACCTCGACCGCCTCCGCGGACGTAGGCAGAGCCGCCCCGGACAGGTGGGCCGCAGCAGGTCGCATAACGAAGTAGGCGAGTAGGGGGCCGATCATTTGCTGGACGAGAAGCAATGGGTGAAAGTCGCGGATGCGGCCGGCGGCGACCTCGCTGGTGAGCCACTGCCCGACGCCCTCGATGATGCGGGAGAAGGCGTGCTGGTAGATGGATTGGACGGCCGGGTCGTCGGGGCGGGACAGGACGTCGGCGAGCATGGCGGGCAGGACCCGCGGTTCGCGGCTCAGAGCGTCGACCAAGAGACGGTAGATCGCCCGGACCGTCTCCGGCAGGGCCTCGCGCGGGACCGCGAGAACAGCTTCGACGTCCAGGATCGGGCTGTAGCGCTCGTAGACGGCACGCAGCAGGCCGTCCCGGCCGCCGAACACCGCATACAGGCTGTGCACGGAGCACTGCGCGTCGTCGGCCACCCGTTCCAAGGTGACTGCGACGAGCCCGTGCTCGCTGATGAGGCCGGCTGCGGCCTCCACTGCACGCTCACGAACCGACTTCTGTCCTCCGGGATCGACGCCCGCAGCGCGCACCGCCTCATCCAGGGCACGGCGGGAACCCCCGAGGCGCCGCATCAGGGTGCTCCGGGAAAGTCCGGCCTCCTCGGCGACCGCGATGATGGGGACGTCGGCGACCGGGACGCCGCGCCTACGCGACACGCGCAGCGCGGCTTGCACCACGCCCTCGGGGACTGCTTGGTATGCGACACCATCTAGGTTTGACATACGGATAAGTATAACCTGTAATCGTGTACCACGCAGTCGAGTCCAGGGCCGTCGCCTCGGCCGGCTTCAGACGCACATCCATCTCCCCCCTGCCCGCGCTTTTCTGTGCCAGACAGGCAGCGGGCAGGCCGTAAAGAGAGCCCTCCCTTCATGTCTGATCAACCCACTTCCTCGGCGTCCCAGCCGGGGACAGCACGGAAAATGGCGAGCGTCCTGCTCGGCCTGACCGGCGTGGTCATCCTGATGCTTTGCGCCTTCGCCCTGCCCAGCATCAACAGCGGACCCCACCACATCCCGGTTGGCGCGACCGGACCCAAGGCCGCTACCCAGGCTCTGAAAGAGAAGCTGCAAGGGGCCGAGTGGGACGTCACCGTCTACCACGACACCGCCGCTCTCACTTCCGCAGTCAAGGAGCGACAGGTCGTAGGCGGTCTGGCTCTCGGCGCCGACGGCATCGACATCTACACGGCCACCGCCGGAGCACCGATAGCCACCAATGCCCTGACGGCTCTGGGCAACGCTGCCGCCGCCCAGCATCAGATGTCGGCCACCGTCCACGACCTTGTGCCCTACCCCGAGGACGACCCCCGCGGAGCTGGGTTCGCTACCGCTGGTCTGCCGCTGATCTTCAGCGGGATCTTCCCCGCCGTTATCCTCACCCGCCTCTTCCCCGGCCGCGCCGGCATGCGCACACGCGTAGCCGGCGTCACACTCTTCTCTCTGCTCGCCGGAGCGGCCGTCACCGAGACTCTGCAGTACGGGACTGGATCACTGGCCGGTGACTATTGGCTCACCGCCCTCGGGCTGAGCCTCGGTATGGCCGCCCTGTCCATGACATTCATGGGGTTGGAAGCACTCATGGGTTTCACCGGGCTTGGCGCCGGAGCCGCAGTTATGCTGCTCCTGGGCAACCCCCTGTCCGGCCTCAGCACTGGCCCCTACTGGCTCCCCTCCGGCTGGTCCACTCTCGGCCAGCTCCTACCGCCGGGCGCCTCCGGCAGCCTGCTGCGCGCCAATGCCTTCTTCGACGGAGCCGACGCAACAGGCCCGGCCCTCATCCTCGCCGCTTGGGTCGCCCTCGGTCTTGGGCTGCTCCTGGTTGCCGATCGCCGCAACCGAAGCGCCCGCCCCGGCAGTGCAGCAGCACAGCCGCACATTGAGGCTTTTCCAACCTCAGCTTGACGTGGCCAGGTGAAGGGCGAGTACGGCCTTGACCAGGTCGGTGATGCGGGTGGTGCTGCAGCGGAGCTT
>NZ_JBIRUY010000056.1:0-44320 GCF_044335305.1 Streptomyces sp. NPDC020490
CGCACGACGGCGCAGCTCAAGCGGGTAAGGGGAAGGACGTGCCATGACTCGATCCTCTCAAACGATCGAGTCCCTACCGAACCCGGAACGGTTCACCGCCTCAATGAGAGTGCATGATCGTCTCAACCACAGCAGCCCTGCAGGCCACAACCGTGGCAGGCCAGAATACTCGGCTTGATCAACTTCTCAATCCTTGCAGCGTTGCAGGTCAGATGACTGCCTGCAGGTCTTGATCCTGCAATCATATTGAGACGACATAGCCTCCCGCTCCCGCGGGGCGCTGCATATCATCGGCAAATGACTCGACGTGGGCTGGTACTCGGCGGCGGTGGTGTGGCGGGAATCGCGTGGCAGACGGGTCTGCTGGCCGGACTCCTCGAAGGAGGCGTCGTCGCGCTGGATGCGGACGTGATCGTCGGCACATCTGCGGGGTCGACGGTTGCAGCGCAGATCACCAGCGGAACCTCGCTCGGAGAACTGTTCGACCGCCAAGCCGATCCGGCGCTCCAGACTCCCGAACTGTCACCCGTCCTTGGTGCTGAGGATCTGATGACGCTGTTCATCGATGCCCATGACGGCGCCACGGACGCTCTCGACGTGCGGCGCCGGATCGGCGCCATGGCACTGGCGGCGCCGACCGTGACGGAAGCCGAGCGGCGCGCGGTGATCGCGGCCCGGCTGCCCTCACACGACTGGCCGCGGTCCGAGCTGAAGATCGTGGCGGTGGACGCGGAGACCGGTGCGGAGCGGGTGTTCGGCCCGGCATCGGGCGTCGGCCTCGTGGACGCCGTAGCAGCGAGCTGCGCGGTGCCCGGCGCCTGGCCGCCGGTCACGATCGACGGGCGCCGCTACATCGACGGCGGTACGCGCACGGCGGAGAACGCCGACCTCGCCGCAGGATGCGACCGGATCCTCGTGCTCCAAGTAATGGTGATTCCGGGCAACACCGACCTCGACGACCAGGTCGCCGGGCTGCGCGAGCAGGGGGCGCAGGTCATGGTGATCCGCCCGGATGACGCCGCGGCATCGTCGATCGGACCGGACCTGCTCGATCCTACGGTGCGGGCACCAGCGGCCCGCGCCGGCTACGACCAAGGGCTGCGTGCGTCGTCGGCGACAGCCGAGTTCTGGCGCTAGGTGTTTCCTCCCGGAGCTTGTGGACGGTGCGTCCGAGCCGGCGCAGGTCTCGGCTGAGGGATCTTGAAAGGGGTGAGCGCCTTCCGGCTCGGTGTGGATCCCAGGTGGGTCGAACGCCACCGGCGGTACGGCGAGGCCGGCACAGCCGATCGCTCCAGCCGCCCGCGCACCAGCCCGCGCCGCACGACCCGGACGGAACGCCGGATCATCGAGGTCCGCCTCCTGCGCCGGTGAGGACCGGCCCGCATCGCACACCTTCTGCGCCCGGTGCCCTCGACCGTGCACCGCGTGCTGACCCGCTACGGCCTGGCCCGCCTCACCCATCTGAACCGGGCCACCGGCCGCGGCATACGCCGCTACGCCTCACTGTCTCCACGCCGTCAAGCGGACGTCTCGGTCAACTCATGCGCTCGCCGTCCGCACTGCTTGCGTGTCGGTCGGACCACGTAGGGCAGGCGACGAGCAGCCACGCGACGGTCACCCGTCGGCCCCGGTGTCCGGATATTACGTCGATCGTCGGCCGAAATTATGTGCCCCCGATCCCTTCAAGAATCTTTGATCATGGCTTAATCACCGCTCCCCGATCCCTCTTGGATATTTTCGGCCATGACCGGAATTCCTTGGTCAAGAATTGAAATGCTACAAGCACGGTCACTCGGTCTTGACACGTTCGTATCGCAGGCAACAATGGAATCCGAGTTTTGTTGATCTGCCGGTCGGGCATGTTCGACGCTTCGATTAGGTTGACCGTCCTGATCACGCCCCTGTTTTGCGACAGAAGGACAAGCGTCGGTGGAAGCATGGTTCGACATGGCACGCGCTGTGCCGTCGGGGTGGCCCCGTACCTACTGTTTCGCGCATGCCGGTGGCAGGGCGCAGGCGTTCGTCGAGTGGCAGGAGGCGTTGGCCGGAGCAACCGCACTGGTCGCGGTCACGCCACCCGAGCGCACCGGGATCGACACGGTTTGCGACCAGGTCGCCGAACTGATCGCAGCGCAGCGCACTGGACCATTTCTGCTGTTCGGTCACAGTCTTGGCGCGCTGATCGCCTTCGAGGTGGGTCGCAGGCTCGGCGACCGGCCCGCGCACCTGATCGCTTCCGGCTGTGTCGCGCCGAGCCTGCATCCGACACCGCGGATGGTCGAAGTGGCGGGGCTCGACGGGCAGAGCCTCACCGACGCGCTGGCCGTCTACGGGGGACTGCGGCCGGAGATTCTGGCTGATTCGGAGCTGCAGGAGTTCATACTTCCCGATGTCCGAGCTGATTTCGGAATGGTCGCGAAGTATCGATACCGGCCTGCCGGCGTATTGCCGTTCGGCGTCTCTCTGGTAAACGGCACGGATGATCCGCTGGTCCGTCGTGAAGATCTGGAGGACTGGTCGCGCGAGTGCGTCGACGAGCCCGAGATGTATTGGTCCGAAGGCGGGCACTTCTATTTCGAGCACCATCCGGAAGCGGTCACCGAAGTAATCCGCCGCGCGGCGGAGACATTGCCGGTCGAACTGATCTGAGTTCTGGCGGCGCGTGAGAAAGGGAAACATGGCCGATCAACACAGTAAAGCCGTCACGTTCGCCGAACTGCACCGTTCAGGCACCTTCGTGGTCCCGAACCCATGGGACGCTGGAAGCGCGCGACTGCTGTCCGGCCACGGCTTCTCCGCACTCGCGACGACCAGCGCCGGCCTCGCCTTCAGCCTCGGCAGCGCCGACTGCGCCGGGCTGGTCGGACGGGACGAGGCACTGGCCAACGCACGGTCGATCGTCGAGGCGACCCGCTTGCCGGTGACCGCCGATCTGGAGAGCGGGTACGGCGACAGCCTCGAGGACGTGACCGAGACGATCAGACGCGCTGCCGACGTGGGGGTGGTCGGTGCGTCGATCGAGGACACGACGGGCGAGTCCGGCAAGGAGATCCGTGACATCACCGAAGCGGTCGACCGCGTCGTCGCCGCTGCGGAGGCCGCCCACGCGCAGCCGTTCCCCTTCACCTTGACCGCCCGAGCCGACAACTTCTTCCACGGACGCTTTGACCTCGACGACACCATCCGACGGTTGCAGGCCTTCGCCGAAGCCGGTGCGGACGTGCTCTACGCACCGGCGCTGCCGAGCCTCGACGCGGTCAAGGCGGTCTGCTCCTCCCTGGACAAGCCGGTCAACGTGCTCGCCGCCGGTCCCCTGCTCGCGTGCTCGGTCGCCGAGTTGGGCGCCCTCGGCGTCCGCCGGATCAGCCTCGGCTCGGCACTGCCCAGGGTCGCGCTGACCGCGATGCTCGACGCGGCGGCTGAACTCGCGGAGCAGGGCACGTTCGGTTTCGCCAAGTCCGCGCTCGGCTACGCCGAATCGAACGCGCTGCTGGGCAGGTCATGACCCCCGTCTACCTCACCTCCCCCGGCTACCTGCTCGGCGAGATCGAGCAGGACCACCACGAGATCCCCGGTTTCGCCGCGCGCGTTCGGGAGTACGGCATGCAGCCCGACGCCCGGCTGTGGGGCTGGGGCAAGGTCCGCCGCACCGAGAAGTCACTGGAGGAACTGGTCGTCGATACAGGGAAGACGATCACCGACTCGGCGGAAGTGGACCTGCTGGTGCTGTGTTCGACGTGGTTCCCCGGCGACGCGCACACCCACGGCGGGTTCATGGAGACGATCATGAACGGTCTCGGTCTGGACTGCCCGTTCCTCGGCCTGACCCTCAACCGATGCACCAATCTGGTGAGCGGGCTCGGCGTGGCCGAGTCCTTCGCCCGGGCGGGCAAGTACCGCAACGTCCTGGTGATCAGCGCGGACCGCAGCGCCACCGAGACCGCCCGGATGGAGAACTTCGCCCTGTTCAGCGACGGTGCCGCCGGCTGTCTGGTCACCACGCGGCCGGGTGACTACGAGATCCTGGGCTCGGCGAGCGCGCAGGACACCCGGGCGCTGGACTGGGGCAACGAAATCAGCGCGGACCTGTCGCGACAGGTCAACGACCTCCTGCTGACCCCGCACGGGCTGGCCCCCAGCGACCTGGCCGGCGTACTGCACAACAACCTGTTCATCCCGATCGTCGTGATGAAGGAACGCCTGGCCGGATTCACGCCCGCGCAACTCGACACCGCCAACACCTCCCGGATTGGCCACTGCTTCGCTGCCGACCCGCTGATCAATCTCGCCGACCGCCGCGCCGAACCGGGTGGGTACTACCTGCTCGCCGCGAGCGTACCGGGTTCCCGAGCCGCCATGTTGCTGCACAAGACCCCACCACGGCCATGATCGCAACGGCCTGAGGACAGTGCCCGGAGGTTTCGATGCCTGCTTTCGCCCTGCCCGACACGTTCGTCGTATCACCTCTGTCCGCCTCCGAATTCGACCCGGCTGCCGTCACGGCGGCCGACGAGGTGATCGCCTCGGGCCCCGAGGCCGTCTACCACCGGCTGGTGAGCGATCAAGAGTCCGAGGTGGTGTTCCTCCTCGCCCGACACGTGCTGAACGGATTCCTCGGTGACGTGCGAGAACCGACCGCCCAAGACACCGGTGCGCAGGAGGTCGACAGCATCGCCGAGCGGACGGCGCAGGTGCGTCGGCGGATCGCCGAGATGCTGCAACCGCTGCGCGACGCCGAACCCCGGGTGTGCGACGCCGTGGTGGCACAGCGCGCGCCGCTGACGCTGATCGGAGGCTGCTGGCTGGACTCGGTCTCCCAGCCTGCCACCCAGCCCTCGACCGTGGTGAACCACCTGGTGCGCCACCAGTTCGTGTGGCGCGGTGCGGGCAATCCCCGGCGCGGGCTGCAACAGATGCGCGGGCAGGCACTGGAAGACCTGGGCGTGTTCCTGCCGGACGTCACGGCGCCGGACTTCCTGCGACGGGCGGAGGCCCGGCCGCTCACCACGTGGCACGGCGCCTACCGCCTCAGCCTGGCCAGGCTGCCCGCGACGTTTCTGCCCGAGGTCGTGGGCACGCACTACGTCATGGCCACCCTCGGCGTCGACGAACTCCTGCTCGGCACCCGGCCCATGCTCACCGAGGCGGACCTGCGGGACACCCTCGCCCACTACCTCGCACTGGCACCGTCGCCGGTCAGGAACAGGCTCTACGCCGCTGTCGCACGCACGCTGACGATGGAGCTGGAGCATGTGCGTCTGCTCTGCGACGTCGCCGAGTGGCATGCGGGCCTCTCGCTGGACGCACAGGTCGCGCGGATCGTGGCGAGGCACGCCCCGTTCGCGGGCAAGCAGCACCGCAACGTCCGCGTCGGCGGCCGACCGCTGACCGAACGGTTCCGCGATCCCGACTTCGACCTGGCCGAGTTCATCGGTGATTTCCGGGCGTCACCCCAGTTGAAGCCGCGTGACGGCGGATGCCGGTTCGTGCGGGCCATCAAGTTCGGCGGCCCCATGTTCGGCATCTTCGACCAGCAGGAAGCGGCGACCTTCCAGCGGTGGGCCGAGGCCATCGCCTCAGGAGACCTGCCCGACATCGACCTCACCCCGGACACGGCCGGTGACGACGCCGCACGCGCGCTCGCGGAGGCGATCAGCGCGCCCCCGCCCAAGACGCGGCTGAGGGCCGCCGCCCGCGGCGACGACCGCGCATTCCTGCACCGGCTGGTCAACATCGAGAACTTCCCCAACACCCTGCCCCTCGCGCGCGCGAACGCCGAGGAGGGCCTGGCCCGCGCCGAGATCCTCTTCGAGTACGGCGGTGACGGCGTCCTCACCGACGCGAGCTGGTTCGACTACGCGCCCTCGGCGCTGAACGAGCACGTCGACCGCATCTACTGGGACAAGCTGGTCAACCCCTACCGGCCGCTGACCGAGATCCCGGACCGCGACGAGGTGATCTTCGGTCAGAAGACCTTTGCCCTCGGCAGCATGATCGACGGCGCGTGGGCGCACCGTATCGGAGCGACTGGCCGCTACACCCGCCGCAGCGACGGCATGCTCTACTCCATCTACGCCGACGAGATGGGACGCGGTGACGTCACCAAGAACCACATCACCCTGATCTACCAGGTGCTCGCCAGCATGGGCATCGAGGTGCCGCACATCCGCGACACCGCGTTCCTCGACCAGGACGAACTGCCCGACCACCTCTACGGGTTCTCCCTCTTCCAGCTCAGTCTCGCGCTGTTCCCGGACTCGTTCTACGAGGAGATCCTCGGCTACAACCTGGGCATCGAGATGTTCGGGCTCGGCACCATGCGCATGCACGAGATGCAGAAGCTGCGCCGCCACGGCTTCGACATCGCCTACGAGGAGGCGCACCTCTCCATCGACAACCTCTCCGCCGGCCACGCGCGGCAGTCGGCCGAGATCATCATCGCCCACCTGCACGACGTGGCGAAGCTGTCCGGAGCCGACGCGGTGCCGTCGCACTGGGAGCGGATCTGGCGCGGCTACGCCTCCTTCGCCTACTTCATCGAGCACGACCTGGTGGCCGGCCTCGACCGGCACAAGTCGGCGGATGTGATCATCTGATGACGACGGCCACGTCCCACAGCAACTTCGACACTCACATCCTCGCGCTGCCCTTGTACGAGGATCACCACCGCGAACTGGCCCAGCGCCTGACCACCTGGTGCGACGAACACCGGGAGACGCTCGCCGACTCCGGGCAGCCGGAAGCAGCGGGCCTGCACATCCTCCGCGCACTCGGTGACGCAGGCTGGCTGGCGTTCCTCGACGGCGGTCCCGACGACTGCCGCGCGCTGTGCCTGGCGCGGGAGGCACTGGCGTACACCGGTGATCTCGCCGACTACGCGTTCTCCATTCAGGCCCTGGCAGCGACCCCGATCCGCCTCTTCGGCACCGACGACCAGCGCCGCCGGTATCTGCCGGGACTGGCCGCGGGCACCCTGTGCGGCGCCTTCGCGGTGTCGGAGAAGACAGCGGGCTCGGACGTCGCCGCGATCCGGCTGGAGGCGCGCGAAACCGATGGAGGATGGGTTCTCAACGGCGGCAAGGCGTGGATCGCCAACGCCGGCATCGCCGACGTGTACACGGTGATCGCGCGCACCGGTCCTGGGCCGGGCACGTTCGGACTCACCGCGTTCCTGGTGCCCGCGGGCACCCCCGGCCTGCGCGTCGAGCCGGTGCCGATGATCGCCCCGCGGGCGTTCGGCCATGTGGTGTTCGACGACTGCGCGCTGCCGCGGGAGGCGTTGCTGGGCAGGCGCGGCGGCGGGTTCCCGATCGCGATGGAGGTACTGGACCGGTTCCGGATGACCGTCGGCGCCGCCGCGCTCGGCTTCGCCCGCCGGGCCGCCGACGCGGCGCTGGCCAGGGCGCGGGAGCGGCCGATGCTGGGTGGGAAGCTGTTCGATCTGCCCACCGTGCGCACCGCCTTCGCCGACATGGAGGTCAAGCTGGACGCGGCCGCGCTGCTGGTGGCCCGGTCCGCCTGGGAGACCGACCAGGGCGGCCCCCGCTACGCCCGGCACTCCTCGGTGGCCAAGCTCTACGCCACCGAGGCCGCGCAGCAGATCGTGGACAGTGCGGTGCAGATCTTCGGCGCGGCCGGGCTGGTTCACGACAGCCTGATGGAGCGGTTGTACCGGCAGATCAGGTCGCTGCGGATCTACGAGGGCCCGTCGGAGATACAGCAAGCGATCATCGCGGCGGCGATCGATCCGGACCGGACGCACCGGGGGGCATCATGACGCAGCCACGTTCCGCGACCGCAAGCACAGCGGCCACCCATCCCGATCCGTATCCGTTCTACGCCGACCTGGTGGCCAACCGGCCGTTCGGCCATGACACCGACAGCGGGCTGTGGGTGGCGGCCGGCGCAGCGGCGGTATCCGAGGTGCTCGCCGATCCGGCCTGCCGAGTCCGGCCGAGGAGCGAGCCGGTGCCGAGCGGCATCCTCGGCACCCCGGCCGGCGACGTGTTCGGCGAGCTGGTCCGGATGACCGACGGCGCACCGCAGGTACGGCTCAAGCAGGTCCTGCTCGCGGCGCTGAACACGATCAGCGAGAAGCAGGTCGTCGCGTTGGCCGCGGAGCAGGCACGCAAGGCGGCTGACTGGACGGACCTCCAGTTCGGGGTGCCCGCACGGGTGGTGGCGACAGTGCTCGGCCTCGGCGGGGACATCCCGGCCGAAGCAGCCCGGCTCATCGGCGAATTCGTCAGGTGCGTTCCCGCCTCGGCCACCGCCGAGGACCAGGCCGCCGCGGCCACCGCGGCCGCGCGTCTGCTCGACCTGCTGGGCCCGTGCCTGCGCGCTGGGAGCAGCGGCCTGATCGGCGAGCTGGTCCGCCTGGCCGCCCGCAACGGCTTGCCGACGACCGCTCCGCTGCCGGCCAATGTGATCGGCTTGCTGTCGCAGACCTATGACGCCACAGCGGGGCTGGTCGGCAACACCCTGCTCGCGCTGGCTCGCCATGGAAAGCCGGACGATCTCGCGGGCTTCGTCGACGAGGTGGTCCGGCACGATGCGCCCATCCAGAACACTCGCCGGTACGTGGTGACCGCGACCACCGTCGCCGGCCATGAAGTCCCGGCAGGCTCAACGATTCTGCTGCTGCTCGCCGCGGCCAACCGCGACCCGATGGCCAACCCCGATCCGCACGCGTTCCTCCCCGGCCGGGCGGATCCACAGGTGTTCACCTTCGGCCGGGGTACCCACCGGTGTCCCGGCCATGTCCTGGCCGCCGCGATCACCATCGGCGTGGCCGCCGCGGTGACCGGGGCGCCCTCGCACGAGGGCTACCGGCCCTCGCCCAATGCCCGCATCCCCGTCCTGAAAGGGCAGTTCGGATGACCCGATGGTGGCTCAGGCACAAGGTGCGCAGCACCGAACGGAGAGCGGCGGTGGCGCCGACCGACGCGGCGCGTCCGGTGACCCCCGGACACCAGGTCACGCGCGGGCAGTCGCCGCAGCGGGTGTTCCCGAGCGAGGAGTGTCCGACGACCGGCTGCACCATCGCTCCGGCGGGCATCCGGGTCGACGCGCCTGCGGACTCCTACGTCGTCGGATCGAGGGAACTGCCGGACGAACCGGCCCCACTGCGGCACCGGCATGTGTACGGGCACGCCTACAAGGGCCGCCACGGCGCCGCCGGCCTGCTGGGCCGCTTCACCGCCGGCGGTGGCACGCTCCTCGACTCCGAACACCCCACCGGCGAGGACGGTCAGCGGCTGGTCGCGCTCGGCCGCCCGGCCTGGTGCACCGGTGCCGCGCTGACCGTACTGCCGGCGCACGACATCCTGATCAGTGCGGTGTTCTGCACCGGCCCGGTCAAACCCTTGCTCACCGAACCCGATCGCGACGACCCGGCCGGCGAACTGCCGGTGCTCTCCGACGTGACCTGCGACGCGACCTCGGACTGCAACACCCTGCCGGTGCACGGCCAGGTGACCAACCACCAGGAGCCGGCCCGCGAGCTGCGCCTGGGTGAGCGCCCGGCGCAGGTCATCGCCATCGGCAACCTCCCCTCGCTGCTGCCGCGGAAAGCCGGTGCGGCGTTCTCGGCCGGCCTCGGCAGGCACTCGCTCCACTTCGACTCGGCGCCATGGCAGCGAGCGGCCCGGCGGTTCCCTACAGCGGTGGAGGAGAATGTCCATGCCTAGAGTGCACTGGGTCGGTACCGGACTGTCCACCGGCAGTGGCGTCCGGCTGCTGACCGACCAGGCCGACGTCACGGTCTACGGGCGGACCGAGGCCAAGGCCGAGGCCGTCGTGGACCGGCTCGGACTGGCCGGCAAGGCGACTGCCGCGGCACTCGACACGCTGGCTCCGGCCCACGGTGACGTGGTCGTGTCGATGCTGCCGGCGACCGAACACGCCTGGTTGCTCAAGCTCAGCATGGCAGCGGGGGCGCATTTCGCGGACACCAGCTATGCCAGCGCCGAGATCGCCGAACTGGCCGAGGACGCGGGCATCGTCGTGTTGACCGAAGCGGGCCTCGATCCCGGCATCGACCACCTCCTGGCGAACGATCTGGTCGCACGCGGCCGGGCCGCAGTCAGCGGGCCGGCGAGAGCGAGGTTCACCTCCTACTGCGGCGGGCTTCCCGCCGTGCCCAACGAGTTCCGCTACCGGTTCAGTTGGGCGCCGCGCGGCGTGCTGACCGCGTTGCTCGCGCCGGCACGCTATGTCGAGGGCGGCGCCGAACTGACGGCGGACAGGCCCTGGGAGGCGACCCGCCCGCACCTGGTGCGGGGTGAGGAGTTCGAGGCGTACCCGAATCGCGACAGCATCCCCTTCATCGCCCAGTACGGCGTACCAGGGCTGTGGTCGCTGGACACCTTCATCCGCGGCACCCTCCGGCTCCACGGCTGGCAGGCCGCATGGCAGCCAGTGTTCGCCGAGTTGCGCACCGGCACACCGGACCGGATCACCGAGCTGGCCGAGGACCTCGCGCGGCGGTACCCGACCACCGGCGCCGACCGGGACCGGGTGGTGCTGGCCGTCGCACTCGCCGTCGAGGGGGAGGACGCCACGGCGTGGTCCGGGGAGTACGTGGTCGACGTCACCGGCGACGAGGAGGACAGTGCGATGGCCCGGCTCGTGTCGACGCCGCTGGCGGTCGGTGTCGGGGAGATCCTCTCCGGGCGCCTGCCCGCCGGGCTGCACCGTGGAGCCGAAGGCGTGCACGCGGCCCGCCGCTGGCTGGACTCCCTGCGCTCCAGCGGGATCACCGCCGAGTTCACGGAGTCTTCGACCGGAAACGGGGGCGTCGAAAAATGACCGACCCCCACCACTTGGGTGTGCTCGGTATCGGTGTCGGCCCAGCCAATCTCAGCCTGGCCGCGCTGCTGTATCCCCACCGGGACCTGCCCAGTCTGTTCCTCGATCGCAAGGAAGCCTTCGGCTGGCACGACGGCCAGCAGATCCCTGGCACCACACTGCAGGTGTCGACCTTGAAGGACCTGGTCAGCCTGGCCGATCCGACCAGCAAGTTCTCGTTCCTGAATTACCTGCACGACCAGGGCCGGATCTATCACTTCATCAATGCCCAGTTCGACGCGGTGCCCCGGCAGGAGTTCCGCAACTACCTGGAATGGGCGAGCTGGCGCATGAAGAACGTCGTGTTCGGCGAGGAAGTGCGATCGGTCGACTTCGACGGTGTGTTCAAGGTGCGCACCGACGATCGGATGCTCACCGCGGACAACATCTCCGTCGGCGTCGGCAGCCAGCCGTGGATCCCGCCGGCCGGCCAGGGCTGGCATTCGCGCAGCCAGTTCCATGTGTGCGACTTCGTCGACAAGGCCGTAGGTCTCGGGGGCAAGCGCGTCGTGGTGGTCGGTGGCGGGCAGTCGGGCGCCGAGGCGTTCCTCGACCTGATCTCCCGTGAAGGCAGCGAGCTGCCCAGCCGGGTGTCGTGGTTCTCCCGGCGCCGGAACTTCCTGCCGATCGACGACTCGCCGTTCACCAATGACTTCTACATGCCGTGTTATTCGGAGTATTTCTACGGCTTGGAGCAAGCGACCCGCAAGCGGATCAACCAGGAGAACACCCTCTCCAGCGATGGAATCTCCGAGCCGACCCTGCGCGCGATCTACCAGCGGACCTACCACCACCGGTTCATCGCACGCTCGCCCGGTCTGATCAGGCTGTACCCGAACCGGGAGATCACGGGCGTGGCCCAGGCCAGTGCGGGGTGGGAACTGACGGTGGTCAACAAAGACCGGCCCGACGAACCCCAGCACGTGACGACCGACGTGATCATCTGGTCGACCGGCTTCCGCACCGGACTCCTGGAACTGCTCGCCCCCTTGGCGGACCGACTCGACTGCGATGGCGGCGAGTACCAAGTGGACCGGGACTACGCGGTGCGCTGGGACGGCCCGGAAGAACACAACATCTTCATCCAGAACGGGACCGCCAACCAGCGCGGCCTCGCCGACAAGAACCTGAGCCTCCTGGCGTGGCGCAGCCAGCGCATCGTCGACCGCCTGCGCGGTGTGAAGCGGGAAGAACAGCTCTCCTCCTTCGTCGAGTGGGCGAACGAGGACGGCGAGGACGGCGAACTGCGAGGGACGGTGTGAGATGGCTCTAGGCACAGTCGCGGTGATCGGCGGTGGCATCATCGGCTGCCTGGTGGCCAGGCAGATCATCCACCAGTACCCGGCGAGCACGGTGCTGCTCCTCGAGCAGGACGCGGTCGGCTGCGGCGCCAGCAGGCGCTCGGCCGGACTGCACTTCCCGCGTGGCGCGAGCGAGCGGGTGCGCCGGATGTCGGGCTACAGCCAGGAGTTCTACGAGAAACTCAAGGCCGACCAGCCCACCGTGCCGATCCATCCGGTCGGCATGTCGGTGATGTCCCAGTCCGACCCAGGTGAGCTGGAGAGGATCTACGTCGAGCCGGTCCGCCGGGACGATGCCCACGCCGTGCTGGACGCCTGTGGTGCCGAGGTGCGCGTGCCGCCCGGCGCGTCGCTGTGGGACGTCAGGGGCGCACACTACGCGGACGTGCACCGCCTGGTCCAGGTGCTGATCACCGACCTGCGCCCGCGGGTCGGCGTGCGTGAGGGAGTCCGCGTCACCGCACTGCAGCCGAGTGGCCGCTGTGTGCGGCTTTCGCTCAGCACGGGCGAGCGGCTGGCCGTCGACCGGGCGGTGCTCGCGCCGGGACCGTGGCTCGGCGTGCCCGCTTGGGCCGATCTGGTGGCGCCGCTGGGAGCGCGCGTCAAGAAGATCGTCGCCCTGCACATCGACCATCCTGTGGACCAGGCCGACCAGGCGGTCGTCTTCCACGACGAGGACGCCTTCCTGCTCCCCCTGGCCTACCGGGGACACTGGTTGTTCAGCTACACCTGCCACGAATGGGACGTCGATCCCGACCGGGTCGGCGCCGATCTCGACGCGTACGACGTGGAGCAGGCCCGCGCATGCCTGAGCCGTTACGCGCCCTCGCTCGCGTCGCGCTGCACGGCCGGGCGCGTCTTCTGCGACGCCTACAGCGTTTCCCGCCAGCCGCTGCTGCGCCGGCTCGACCCGGACGGCCGGGTGGTGTTCGCGGGCGCGGCCAACGGATCCGGCTACCGCCTCGCCCCGGCCATCGCGGCCGAGGCCGTCCAGTTGTTCGACCCGAGCGTGGAAGGGAGCCCGGCATGAGGATCGATACCTTCGACCCCGCGACGCTCAGCGATGCCTTCGGCATCGACATGAACACCATCGACCTGCCCGGTGTCGTCGGGCTGGGCGCGGGCTGGGGCAGGGTGGCGCCGGGCAGGCACTCCGACCCGCACCAGCACGACGAGATCGAGATGTTCGTCATCGTGTCGGGCAACGGTGAAGTCGTCGTGGACGGCGCGCGGCATCCGGTGGGGCCGGGCACGGTCGTCAAGTTCGACCCGTTCGAGACACACGTCATCGACAACACCGGTGACACAGATGTCGTATTCGTGACGTGCTACTGGCGTGAGCCCCGCCATGCCGGGGAGGCGGCCGCGCGTCCCGGCCGGCGGCGCTTGGCGGAGCGGCCGGTGTTCGTCTTCTCCACCCCGCCGACCCCCAATGGTGACCTGCACCTCGGGCATCTGTCCGGCCCGTACCTCGGCGCGGACGCGTTCGTCCGGTTCCAGCGGATGAACGGAGTGCGGGCCTGGCATCTGACCGGCAGCGACGACTACCAGAGCTACGTGGTCGCCAAGGCTGCGCAGGAGCGGAGCACACCCGAGCAGGTCGCCTCGCACTACGGCGCCGAGATCGCCAGGACACTCGAGTTGATGGACATCCGGCCCGACCAGTTCACGGTGACCAGTGCGGATGGCGGATACCGCGAGGGCCTGCGCGACTTCTTCGCCGCGCTGGGAGCGTCGGGCCGTGTGGCCCCGCGCGAACTTCCCGCGCTGTTCGACGGGGAGACCGGCCGGTACCTCTACGAAGTCGACGTGTCCGGCACCTGCCCGTCCTGCGCGGCCGCCACCAACGGCAACATCTGCGAGGAGTGCGGCGAGCCCAACATCACCGCCGACCTGGCCGAGGCGCGCAGCCGGATTTCCGACTCGGTACGGGCGGGCAGCCTGGCACGGCACACGCTGCCGCTGCACGAGTTCCGCGAGGTCGTCGCCCGGCACCACCGGCTCGGTCGCGTCCCCGCCCGGCTGCGTGAACTGGCCGAGCGGGTGTTCGCGCGCGAGACCTTCGACCTGCCGCTGACCCACCCCGCGCAGTGGGGCGTGTCCCCGCGCGGCGCCGACGACCAGGTGATCTGGGTGTGGCCGGAGATGTCGTACGGCTTCCTGCACGGCATCGCGCGGCTCGGCGCCCGGATCGGCGAGACATGGCAAGCGGACAAACCGGAGCAGGACTGGAAGATCGTCCACTTCTTCGGCTACGACAACAGCTTCTACCACGCCATCCTCTACCCGGTGCTGTATCAGCTGGCGTTCCCAGGCTGGAAGCCGGACATCGACTACCACGTCAACGAGTTCTATCTGCTGGACAACCTGAAGTTCTCCACCAGCCGACGGCACGCGGTGTGGGGCAAGGACATCCTCTCGCCGGAGACGGTGGACGCGGTCCGGTTCTACCTCTCCCGCACCCGCCCGGAGGGTGAGCGCACCAACTTCGAGCGGGAAACCTACACCGCGACCGTGCGCGAGGTTCTGATCGACGGCTGGCAGGGCTGGCTCGACGACCTCGGCCGTCGGCTGAACACGCGGTACGGGGGCGTGGTACCGGACGCCGGAATCTGGACCCCCGAGCACACCGCGTTCTACGCGCAGCTCGGCAGGCGGCTGGCGGCCGTGACCGCGCACCTCGGCCAGGACGGGTTCTCCCTCCGGGCGGCCACCGCCGAACTGGAGGGCATCGTCGCCGACGCGCGCACGTTCGCCGAGCGCGAGGAAGTGCTCGTCGGCGCGTCCGGGTGGCAGGCGGAGAACCGCACGGCGATGGCGCTCGAACTGGCGGCGGCCCGGCTGCTGTCCCGGGTCGCCACGCCCGTCATGCCGCGCTTCGCCGCGCGCCTCGGAGCCCTGCTCGGCGGGAGCGGGCCGACCTGGCCCTCTGCTGTGGACCTGGTGCCGGCCGGGACCAGGCTGGACCTGACCGGGCAGGTGTTCTTCGCCGCCGAGCCGACACTGCCCGAACCGCCGGACGCCGCACCGGACCCGCTCCCCTGGCTCGCCGAGCTGGTCCGGAGCACGCTCGGCCTGTCGGCGGAGACGGTAGTGGCGGACAAGACGCTGCGGGAGCTCGGCGCGTCCTCGCTGCAGGCGGTCGCGGTGCAGTACCAGATCCTGGAACGGCTGGATCTCGATGTGCCGATGGCGGAGCTGCTCTCCGACCGGAACATCGCCGCGCTGAGCCGGGAGCTGGCCGAGGCGGTGGCCCGATGACCGACTATCTGGCGGTGTTGGAGGAGATCGGCTCCCGTGGTCTGAGCATCGTCGCCGCCGGCCCGGACCTGCGGCTGCAGGGACCGCGCGAGCGTGTGGACGCCGATCTCGTCGGCCGGATCAAGGCCGTCAAGGCCGAACTCCTCGCCCATCTCACCCCGGACCCCGGGTTCGCGCTGACCCCGTTGCAGCAAAGCTATCTCGCCGGCCGGGACGAGGTGTTCGAGCTGGGCAACGTGGCCAGCTACGTCTACCACGAGATTGAGGGCCACTGGGACCTCGACCGGCTCCAGGCGGCGCTCAATGCCGTGGTCGCCCGGCACGACTGCCTGCGCTCCAGGTTCACGTCGACGCAGTCCCAGGTCCGGCAGACGCAGGTGGAGGTCCGGATCGGCCGGGTCGACCTGCGGGACGACGACGGTACCGGGCTGGCCGCGCAACGCGCGCGCTGGACGCACCGGATGCTGCCGGTCTCCCAGGCGCCGCTGCTGGCGGCGGAGGTGTCGCTGCTGGCCGGGGACCGGATGGTGCTGCATGTCGGCCATGACGGCCTGGTGATGGACGGGATCAGCATGTTCCTGTTCTTCCGCGACTGGTGGGCGCACTACGAGCGCGAACGGCCACCGGCGGACGAGGAGGCTTCCTTCGAGTCCTATGTGGCCGCTCTGGAGACCGCACGCACCCGCAAGCCCTACGCCCGGGCCAGGGCGTACTGGCTGGAGCGGCTGGACAGCGGCACCCTGTGGGACCACCCGGAGCTGCCGCTGGCCAAGAGCCCCTCCGCGATCACCGCACCGCGTTTCACGCAGCGCGTCGTTCGGGTGCCGGCGCCGCGGTGGGCGGAGCTGAAGGAGCACGCCGCCGCGGTCGGCGTAACCCCTTCCGGGCTCCTGTTCGCCGCCTACGCCGAGACCCTCGCGTGCTGGGGCGCCGGCCCCCGGTTCACCCTGACCACCACGGTGGCCAACCGGCCGCCGGTCCATCCACGCATCCTGGAGTCGATCGGGCAGTACAGCGACCCGATGCTCGTCTCGGTCGAGCTGGACCGCGGTGTGCCCTTCGCCGAGCGGGCCAAGGCGGTGCAGGAGCGGCTGCGCACCGACCTCGACAACCGGCACTTCTCCGGCATCGAGGTACTGCGCGAACTCGGCCGGCGAGGCGGCGGGCAGCCCCGCATGCCCTTCACCTTCAACAGCGCCATCGGCTATCCGCTCGCGGAGGTGGACGGCTCCGCGCTGGAGCTGTTCGGACCCGAGGCGCACACCATCAGCCAGACACCGCAGACCTGGCTCAACGTGTTCGCCATGGAGCAGCACGGCGGTGCCGTCGTCCAGCTCGACGGCGTGGACGAACTGTTCCCGCCCGGCCTGCTGGACGATCTGGCACAGGGATATCAGCGCCTGCTCGACCTGCTCGCCGACAACGGTGAGTGGAACAACCACTGGTTCGACCTGCTGCCCGCCGAGCAGCGCGAGCGCAGGCGCAACGCCAACGACACCGACCGGCCGCAGCCTCGGCAGCTGCTGCACCAGCCGTTCGCGGCCCAGGCGCAACGCACTCCGCAGGCACCGGCGGTGATCACCTCGACCGGTGAGCTCGGCTACGCCGAGCTGTACCGGCGGGCCCGCGCCGCGGCGGCCCGGCTGCGCGCCCACGGAGTCGGCCGCGATGAGCTCGTCGGACTGGTCATGACCCGGGGACCCGAGCAGATCGTCGGGATCATGGCCACGCTGCTGGCGGGTGCGGCCTATCTGCCGGTGGACGCGGACCTGCCCGGTCGCCGTCAGCAAGAGCTGCTCGACATCGGCGAGGTGCGGTGTGTGCTCACCAACTCCGGCTGGAGCGACCCGGCCGCCCGGCGCACGGTGCTGGAGCTGGACCGCGACGCCGAAGCCGACGGAACGGCTGCCGACGACGGGCCGGATTCGGCCCCGCTCGCCGGGGCGCATCCCGACGACCTCGCCTACGTGCTGCCCACCTCGGGCACGACCGGCGCGCCGAAAGGCGTCATGGTCAGTCACCGCAGCGTGGCCAACGTCGTCGCGGACTGCACCCGCCGCTTCAGCGTCGGCCCGCGCGACCGGCTGTTCGCGATCAGCGCGTTCAGCTTCGACCTGTCCGTCTATGACGTGTTCGGCGCGCTGTCGGTCGGCGCCGCGCTCGTGCTGCCTGACCATGACAAGGCCGCCGACCCGGCCCACTGGCTCGAGATGTGCGAGCACGGCGGGGTCACGGTGTGGAACTCGGTGCCGCAGATCGTCGCACTGCTGCACGAACAGGCACTCGCGGATGGCCTCTCCCCGCTTGCCGAGCTGCGGCTGGTGATGATGAGCGGCGACCGGATCCCGCCGGAACTCCCGGCGGCCCTGCGGTCGAGCCTGCCCGGGCTCGACGTGGTCTCGCTCGGAGGACCGACCGAGACGACGGTCTGGAACGTCGTACACCCGATCGGTCCGGACGACGACGGCTCGCGGCGGATCCCGTACGGGCGGCCGAACGACAACAACAAGGCCTACGTGCTCGACGAGGACGGCCTGGACCTGCCGGACTGGGTGCCTGGCGAGATCTTCGCCTCGGGGACCGGCCTGGCCCGCGGGTACTGGAAGGACGAGCAGGCGACCAGCGAGAAGTTCCTCTTCGACCGACGACGGGGCGTACGGCTCTACCGAACCGGTGACCTCGGGCGCTACCTTCCGTCCGGAGAGATCGACATCCTCGGCCGGGCGGACTTCCAGATCAAGCTCAACGGTTACCGCATCGAACCGGGCGAGGTGGAGACGCGATTGGCCGCACTGCCCGGCGTACGGCAGGCAGTGGTGGTCCGCCGGCCGGGCAGCCGAGGCGACCGGCTCGTCGCGCACCTCGTGCCGGGCGAACGGGATCAGCCGGTGCCGGACGGTGAGCGCGGGCGCCTGGAGGACGAGCTGCGCGCGGCGCTGCGCGAGCAACTGCCGGAGTACATGGTTCCGTCCGCCGTGGTGTGGCACGACGGCCTGCCGTTGACCGCCAACGGCAAGGTCGACCGGGCGCGGCTGGCCGCAGGCGACGTGCCCGAGGCCGAGCCTGCCCCGTCCGGCGACGCCGCACCGGCGGAAGGGGTCGAACGGGAGCTGGCCGAACTGTGGGCGAGCGTACTGAAACTACCCGAAGTGGATGCTTTGACCCCGCTGACCGACATCGGCGCCGACTCGCTCGCCGCGGCGCGCATCCTGGCCGGTGTGCGCAAGCGGTACAAGGTCACCATCCCGTTGTCGGAGCTGGTCCGGGTGAACACCGTGCGGGCGATGGCTGCCCGGATCGGGCGGGCGTCATGAGCGTGATCAACCGGGTGATCAGCGGTCCACCGCGGCCGGGCAACCGCTTGTCCGTGGCTCGGCTGGGCGCGACGGAGTCATGGGATCTCACCGAGGTCTGGGAGATGTCGGGCCGGGTGGCCGGGTACCTGCTCGGCCTCGGCGTCCGGCCGGGTGACCGGATCGGCGTACTCGCGGCGAACTCGCTGGAGTGGGTGGTGCTCGATCTGGCCGCGCTGCGGATCAAGGCGGTGACCGCGGGATTCGACCCCGGCAAGTTCGACGCGACCGGGGCTGAACTCGTCGCCCGCTACGGCCTCACCGTGTTGTTCACCGACCAGGACGAGACGGCCGACCGGGTGCGCCCGATCGCCGCCCTGCGCGGGCTCCCGCCCTCGGACAGGGACCTGCCGACGGTGTCGTGGGGACCCTGCGAGGCACCCGCGCTGAAGTTCACTTCGGGCAGCAGCGGTCCGGCCAAGTCGCTGCTGGCCAGCGCGGGAAGCATCGACAGTTCGCTCGCCGCGGTGCAGGACATGTTCGCGCACGGCCCCGGAGACGACCTCTTCGTCTTCCTGCCGCTTTCCCTGCTTCAGCAGCGGTACTGGGTGTATTCGGCGCTCGTGTTCGGCCATGACGTCACGATCAGCACCTACGAAGCCGCGTTCGCCACGCTGCGCACGGCACAGCCGACCGTGGTGATGGGCGTGCCCGGCTTCTACGAAACGGCATGCACCCACCTGCGGGCCAGGGCCGCCCGCACCGGGGTCTCCCCGGCCGAGGCCGCCGCCGAGATCTTCGGCCGCCGGATCCGCTACCTGTGGACGGGCTCCGCGCCGGCGAACCCGGCCACGCTGCAATATTTCGCCGACGCCGGACTGCCGGTCTTCGAAGGCTACGGGCTCAACGAAACCTGCATCGTGGCCAAGAACCACCCCGGCGCACACCGGCCCGGCAGCGTGGGCCAAGTGCTGCCGGGAAAGGAGGTCCTCATCGACGCCGACGGCGTGATCAACGTCCGCAGCGAGCCGCCGGTGGCCACCCGCTACGAGCACGCGGAGCCGGGCGACTCGGAGAAGATGTTCCGGCCCGGCGGGATAGTACGCACGGGTGACCTCGGCCATCTCGACGAGGACGGTTACCTGTTCGTGCACGGCCGGTCCGACGACGTGATCGTGCTGGAGAACGGCAAGAAGATCGTCGTACGGCGGATCGAGGAACGGCTCAAGGCATGTGCGGCGATCGAGGACTGCGTGGTGACCAATCCGTCGCAGCGACAGCTCGTCGCCATCGTCTCGCCCGCGGTGCACCCGGTGGACGCCACGCTGATCGCGGCGGCGGTGCGGGAGGCCAACGCCGACCTGGACCACGACGAGCAGATCGCCAAGGCCGTCCTGGCGGAGCGGTTCACCGTTGACAACGGGCTGCTCAGCTCCCAGTTCAAGCCCCGTCGCAGGCAGATCGAGGCACGCTACCGCCGCCTCGTCATCGACCCGAAGGAGGGAATCCGTGCCTGACACCATCGAGGCGGCGGCCCGTGCCGCACTGGCCGAGGTCCTGCCGCAGGACCTGCCGCCGGAGTCCATCGATCCCGACGCGAACCTCGACCACCTCGGCCTCACCTCGCTGAACAAGGTGCTGTTCCTGACCTCGCTGTGCGAGAGGGTGCAGGTCGGCCTGCACCTCTTCACCGAGCACGACCTCGCCGCGATGCGCACGCTCGGGCAGGTCGTCAGCGCGCTGTCCCGGCATGCCGAGGTGAGCTGAGATGAGCTGGCACGAACGCGCCGCGACCGTCCTGGACAACGGCGTCGTCCGCCTGCGGCCGATCACCGAATCCGACCGGGAGGGCATCCGGTCGGTGGCGATGGATCCGGCCATCTGGCGCTACTTCGTGGCGCTGGTCACCGACGAGGCCTCCTTCGAGACCTTCTTCGACACGATGATCGCCGACCACGCATCCGGCCGGCGGGTCGTCTTCCACATCACCGACCTGACCACCGGCCGCACCGCCGGGTCGATGAGCTACGGAAATCTGTCCGAACCGGACCGCCGGCTGGAGATCGGCTGGTCCTGGCTCGGCCGGGACTTCCGCGGCGCGGGTTTCAACCGCTGTGCCAAGCTGCTGCTGTTGCACAACGCCTTCGATCGGCTCGGCGCCGAGCGTGTGGAGTTCAAGACCGACCGGCGCAACGAACAGGCCCGCCGCGCCCTGCGCAACATCGGCGCGACCGAAGAAGGCATCCTGCGCAGCTTCAACCCGATGCCGGACGGCACCCGCCGCGACGCCGTGTACTACAGCATCCTCAAGCGAGAGTGGCCTTCAGTGCGCGACCGGCTCACAGCCAAGGCGGACGCAGGGTGACCACGATCTCCGCAGTCGCGCACGTCGTCGCCCAAGGCGATCCGTACGACATCGGCTTCGCACACGGCACCGCCCTGAGGGAGCGGCTGCGCGCCTTCCTCGACGACGGCGTCGCCCGGCTCAACCACCTGCTGCCCGCTGCCGTGTCGGTCGCCGGCCTGTCCGCCGACATCGCCGCCCACCGGGCGGAGATCACCCGGTCGACGCCCCGGCTGGCCGGCGAGATCGCCGGGCTCGCGGCCGGCGCCGGGCTGACACTGGACGAGGCCACCCTGCTGCAACTGCGCCGCGAGATCGTGGGATACCAGCGGATCCCCACCCGAGGCGACTGCACCACCTACGCCCGGCCGGGGGTACTGGCGCAGACCGTGGACCTCAACGGGAATCTCGACGACCAGCTCGCGGTCCTCGAAGTCGGCCACGGCGACCGCAAGTCCCTCGTGCTGAGCTTCGCCGGACTGCTCGGCTACCTCGGCGTCAACTCCCACGGCCTCGCAGTCGGCCTGAACCTGGTCCTCGGCGGGCGCTGGGGTCCGGGCGTACCCCCGTACCTGGCCATACGCCACGTCCTCGACACCGCTACCTCAGTGAGATCGGCCGTCGCCGTGCTGCGCTCGCTGCCCTTAGCCAGCTCCCGCACGATCGTGCTCGCCGACGCCGCCGAGACCGCCTGCGTGGAGGTCCTCGGCGACGAGTACCGGGTGATGACAGCACGGGAGTCGGTGCACACCAACCATTTCCTCGCCCCGGACTTCACCAGCCGGGACGAACTCAACGTCTTCGCACGCAACTCCTCGCTGCGCCGACTCCGGATGGCCGAGTCCGGTCTGCGGGCCCTGCCCGAGGACGCGGATCCCGATGAGCACTTCGCGGTGCTGTCGCAGCCGCCGATCTGCGTCGCCGATGACGGTGACATTCGCCGGGAGCGCACCGTCGCCGTCGTAGTCCTCGATACGAAGAACGGAGTGCTCCACCTGCGGCCGGGAGATCCCCGGCTGTCGAAAACCCGGTCCTTCACCCTCTGATCTGTTTCACCGGTTCGAACTGGAGGCCAAGCCCGTGGAAGACCTGCCCGTCCGTGCGACGCCGGACGACCTGGCCGATGTGAATCTGGGGGACCCGCAGACGTTCGCGGATTATGACCTGAGCGACTACTGGCGCACGCTGCGGGCAACCCGACCGCTCTACCGGCATCCGGCGGTCGGAGACAGCCCCGGCTTCTGGGTGCTCAGCCGGTACGACGACATCGTCGCCCTCTACCGGGACAATGCCGCCTTCACCTCGGAGCGCGGCAACGTCCTGATCACGCTGCTGGGCGAGGGTGACTCGGCGGCCGGTCTGATGGTGCCGGTGACCGACGGGCATCGGCACAAGGAGTTGCGCAATGTGCTGCTGAAGGCGTTCTCGCCGCGCGTGCTGAGCCGGATCGGCGAGCAAGTCCGCCGGAACACTCGAACGCTGCTGGCCGCGGCGGTGGACCGCGGCGAATGCGATTTCGCGCTGGATATCGCCGGCAAGATACCCATGATGACAATCTCCGACCTGCTCGGTGTTCCGAGCCAGGACCGGGAGTACATGCTCAGCCTGACCAAGTCCGCGATCAGCTCGGACGACCAGCCGGAGTACTCCGCCGCGGCCGACGACGCCCGCAACAACATCCTGCAGTACTTCCTCGGCATGGCCGAAGAGCGCCGTGCTGCGCCACGGGAAGACGTGGTCAGCGCGCTGGCCAGCAGCACGATCGACGGCGAGTTCCTCAGCGAGGACGAGATCGTCCTCAACTGCTACAGCCTGATCCTCGGCGGGGACGCGACTGCCCGTCTCACGATGATCGACTCCGTGCACAGCTTCAGTACCCATCCGGAGCAGTGGGCCGCGTTCAAGCGCGGCGACGTGTCCGCCAAGCAGGCAACCGAAGAGGTGCTGCGCTGGGCCTCACCGACCATGCACTTCGGCCGCACCGCGGTGCGGGACACGGAGATCCACGGCACCCCGATCAAGGTGGGCGACGTGGTGACGGTGTGGAACATTTCGGGAAACCGTGACGAGACCGTCTTCACCGACCCGGACCGGTTCCTCATCGACCGGTCGCCGAACAAGCACATCGCGTTCGGGCACGGTCCGCATTACTGCATCGGAGCGTACCTTGCGAGGCTGGAGATCTCCGAAATGCTGCTCGCGCTCCGCGACTTCACCGCTGGGTTCGAGATAGCCGGGCCAGTCCGCCGGATCTACTCCAACCTTCTCACCGGGATCAGCAGCCTGCCGGTGCGTTTCGAACCGGTCTCGGCCGGCGTGGAGCAATTGGTGCTCTGAGAGGGCGTCACGGTAGCGCCCGCTGAGGCGAAAGGGCGCTCTCAGGCGCCGCGTTCTGATCCGGTCGGCGGTCCGCCGACGAGTCGACAAGCCCTTGCCCGGTGCGGCGTTCGACGGTAGGCGCGGGTGCGTTCGTCGAAGCGCACGCGGCTGATCACGGTGGTGTGCAGGGCGTTGTCGGCGGCCCGGCCGCCGCTGCGGTTGAGGCGGTGGCGGTGGGTGCGTCCGGACGAGGCTGGGACCGGTGAGGCCCCGGCCAGGCACGCGAACGCGGCTTTCCAGGGCATCCGTTCGGAGTGTCCCCGGCCGAGGCCAGCAGTCGGTCAGCGGTCTCGGGGCCGACGCCGAACATCCGCGGCAACCGGGGTGCGGCCTGTTTGACCAGCGGGCCGATCTGGGCGTCCAGCTCGATGATCTCCTCGTCGAACGTGATGGCGGCGGGCCGGCCGCCGCGGCGCCGCCCGGGCCGCGGCCAAGGGCCGGGACAAGTCGTCGCCGGGCCGCAGCCGGGCCAGGGTGCGTATCAGCACCCCCGGTCCAGGCCCACGACTTGCTCGCGCAGCATCGCGGGAGCCGCCACGACCAGCCGCGGATCTCATTCATCGCCTTGTGCGGGTCTTGACGGCGCCGCGGCGGGCGATCCGCAGGACCCGGACCGCACGCCAGAGGCCGTCCGCCGCCTCGACCACGTCGACCCGGCTCTAGGAACGCCGGTGGCCCGCCCGGACAGCACGGCCGTCGCGGCCGCGTGGGCGTCGCGGCCGCGTGGGCGTCGCGGCCGCGTGGGCGTCGCGGCCGCGTGGGCGTCGCGGCCGCGTGGGCGTCGACCGGATCGGACTTGCCCTTCATCCGCCGCGTCTTACGGTCGGGGCGGTCGACATCGACGACCGTGACTCCGGCCGCGGTCAGCACCCGGGCGGGCTCTCCGGTCTCACCGTCAGGCGTGCTTCTCGGCGCGTCGTCGAGAAGCTCTCCGAACGAGTCCGCCGGAGACCGGCGTGGTACCGAATCCGCTGTCGCCATCCTCGTGTCGCAGTACCCAGTCGTCGAGGTCGAGGGCCGTTTCCAGCGGTTCCCTGGCGATATGGGCCCGCAGGCGGCTCACCTCGCCGGCGGCTCCGGCGGTGCCGGTTCCCTCGCGGGAGAGGAGTTCCTCCCGGAAGGCGGTTTCGGCCATCGCAAAGCGCACCCGCGCGGCTTGCGGAGACACGCCCAGGACATCGCCGATGAGCTGCCAGTCGGCGCCGCCGATGCGCTCGAACACCGCGGCGGCTTCGAGGAACCGCTGTGCGGCCGCGAGCACTCGGGCGGCGTCGGCCAGCACGACGCCCGGGGAACGGATGGCGCCGTCGGGTTTCAGCTCGTGCTCGGCGATCGGGACGGCGGCACGCGCGAGATCTGCCAGTTCGCATGCCTCGTAGGCCATCACCAGTCGCGCTCGCGACGCATCCGTGTACGGTGCGGCGGCTCCCGTGTCATCTTCGGTCATGTCAGTTCACCTCAGCTCCCGACGCATGATTACCGCGGCTCCCCGTGTGTCAGCCGCGCAGGAAGTACAGGACGGTCATGATCACGGCGGTGGTCAGGATGACGCCGCGCAGCAGCCAGGCAGGGAGTCGGCGGGCCAGGTGGGCGCCGGCGAAGCCACCGAGCACCGCGCCGATGAGCATGACAGTGAGAAGAAGCGGAGCACCCAGTGCGTCAGAGGCGATGAGGAACAGCACGGTCGCGCTGAGATAGACGGCCGCGAGCTGCGCGATCCGCATCGGGTTGCTGACCGCGGCGTCGAGGCCGAGGCCGATGCTCCACAGAGCCAGCATCATGATGCCTACGGCACCGCCGAAGTATCCGCCGTAGACGGCGAGGAAGAACTGGCCGATCAGGACGGCTCGGGAACTCATGCCGACCGAGCGGCCCAGCGAGCTGCTCAATGCCTGGGACAGGTGGCGTCCGAAGGCGAGGATCGCCGTGGCGAAGGCGAGCAGCCACGGCGCCGCGGCGCCGAACGACGATGCCGGAAGCACCAGCAGCAGGCCGGCGCCGACTCCGCCACCGATCACGCTGATCGTTGTCAGCGACCTCGTGGACGTCACCCCGACCGGGGCGATCTCTCGTCGGTACACCCACACGCTGGCCACGGCCCCGGGGACGAGGGCGACCCGCGACACCGCGTTCGCCGTCACTGGCGACAGGCCGAACGCGACGAGAGCCGGCAGCGCCACGAACGTGCCCCCACCACCCATGGCGTTCAGCACCCCGGCGGCGACACCGGCCAGCAGGACAAGCAATAACTCGGTCACACGCCGAGCATCGGCCCGTGACCGGTGGATCCACAATGCGTAATCGGCGTACCCAGCCTAAGGCCGGGCCTTAGGCTGAGACGGTGCGCTACGACCTGGACGACCTGCGGCTCTTTCTCCACATCGTCACGGAGGGGTCGATCACAGCGGGTGCCCATCGGATGCACCTGAGCCTGCCGTCGGCCAGCGCCAGGGTGCGCTCACTGGAGCACCACGCCGGCGTGGCACTGCTGATCCGCGGCCGGCGGGGTGTGCGGCCCACGCCGGCGGGGACGACCCTGGCCCGCCACGCACGCGACGTGCTCGCCCAGACCGCGCGGCTCGAAAGCGCCGTCGCAAGCTACACCCGGTCCCCGACCGCTCCGCTGACCCTGCTGGGCGGCGGCTCCGCGATGCACCGGCTCGTACCGCAGGCCCTGGTCTCCTTCCTCCGCGCACACCCGGACGTCGACGTCACAGTGACCGAGAGCCGTACCCCTCGAACGGTGCGGATGCTCGCCGACGGCGAGGCGGACCTGGGGGTCGTCCTCGACGGCGAGGCCCGCGACTGCGGCCTTCGCATGGAGCCCCTCGGCGACGACTCCCTCGTCGTGATCGCCCAGGTAGGGGGGATTCTCTCCGGACGGACCTCGATCGCCTACAGCGAGGCCGCCGAGCACCCTCTCGTCGGGCTCCACGCCGACTCCTCGCTGCGCCGCTGGATCGAGAAGCACCTCGGGCCCCGCGCTCCGGTGGTGCGCTACCGCACCACCGTCGCCAACCTCAACATCCTCGTCTCCCTCGCTGCCGCCGGCGTCGGGCTCGCCGTCGTACCGCGTCGCGCCATCGACCCCCACCAGCCACTCGACGTGTGCGAACTGCAGGACCCCTGGGCCCGCCGCCGCCATCTGCTGGCGTGGGGCGTCAAGGACAACGCCGTATCGACGGCCACCGCGGCGCTCGCCGAACACCTGCGCCACGCGGCACTGTCCGAGCCCTCGTCCCGCAACACACACGCAGACCCCGTCGATCGGCGGCCCTTCCGCGACGGCTGACCAGACCCCGGCCACGGGCCGGGGCGCGGCCTGGACCAGGAAGATCACGCATGCGGGGCGGGAGGGCGTCATCCTGGTGACCGCGGTGGGTCCGCGACATCACCGTGATGGTCTACGTCGGCCCGGACCGGCACGGCACCGTGCCCGACGCCCAGGCGAGCCTGCTCCGGCGGATCGGCGAGTTCATGCGTACCTACGGCGACTCCGTGTACGGCACCCGTGGCGGACCCTGGCAGCCCGTCGACGGCAAGTACGGCTTCACCCACCGCGACCGCACCATCTACGTCCACCTGCTGCGCGGCTACAGCGGCACCGGCTTCACCACCCCCTCCCTCGGCGACGCGAAGGTCGAGAAGGTCTTCGACGTGGCCACGGGCACCACGCTGTCCTACGCGTCCGCCCCTGACGGGACGGTTACGGTCGAAGGTGTCAACCGGAGCCGCCACGCAGAGGACAGCGTCGTCGGCATCAGGCTGGACCGTCCGGTGTGCCAGCGCGACCTCGCCGTTCACCGGAGGGCCACGGCCAGCAGCGCGGCGGAGGACAACTCCGCGGCCCTGGCCGTGGACGGCTCCACATCGACGTACTGGCTGGCCGGCGAGAGCGGCCCGGACCAGTGGCTGACGGTGGACCTGGGGGCGGCCAAGCCCCTCACCGGGGTCCGCGTCGTCTGGAAGAAGGCCGACACGAACTACCGCTACCGCCTGGAAGGCTCCACCGACGAGAGCAACTGGACGACGCTGGCCGACCTCACCATGACTGCGGGCACCACTACGCGAGCCACACCAGGCCCGGTGACCTGTACGTATCACGATGAAACGACCTCAATCTGTCCACATGCGAAGGACGGGTTCAGCCGGAGCTCATGAGGCGGCCGTCGGTCGAGAGCGGCGGGTCGGCGAGGACGGGCAGGTGGTGGCGGGTGAACAGGTTGGTGCAGAGTTCGATGCGGTTGTCGACGCCGGTCTTGGCGAAGACCTTGCGCATGTGGTCGTTGACGGTCTGTTCGCGGATGCCGAGCGAGTCGCCGATCTCCGCGTATCCGCGGCCCAGGATGACGAGCTGCGCGATCTGGCGCTCTCTGGGCGTCAGGCCGTAGCCGTTGAGGACCAGCGCGGTAAGGGCGGCCGGCAGGCTCGGCGTCAGCGAGGCGATGACCGTCTCCTCGCCCCCCAGCGCCTCGGTCCAGGCGCTGATGGTGAGCCAGCGGCCGGAGTTGAGACGAACCCGGGCCGACACCGGGTCCGCGGAGGTGCGGCGGCGCGCGTGGCTGAGCACGGCGGTGAGGGTGTGGGTGGTGGTGCCGGGGTTGCGGTGCCGTTCGGAGACCTGCGCCAGCCAGTAGTCGGCGATCCGGCTGACGTAGGTGATCCGGCCGTCCGGTCGCGCCGTCACCAGGCCCGGTGCGTCCGGCACTTCCACGTCGTCGATGCCTTTGAGGAGCAGTGCCCGACGCAGCTCGGCGGCAGCCGGCGCACTGGCGGCCTCGGCAGCGGCCAGGTCCTTGGCGGAGAAGGGCGCGGATTCCCGCGCCCGGCACAGCACCAGCAGCCCCCAGGTGCAGCCGTCGGCCTTCAGCGTGACGCGCAGTTCGTCGGCCAGTCCCTCGGGCGCGAGGATGTCCCGGTAGTAGACGCTCTGAGCGAGGTCTCCCCCGGTCGAGACGCTGAGCAGGCTGCTGGCGGCCCGGCGCCTGGCGAGGGCACGGATGTTGTCGACACCAATCTGCTCGCCGTGCTCGATCTCGAAGAGGCGGGGCATCGACTCCGCGCGGAAACCCTGCTCATGCAGGCCTCCGGTGTCCAGCAGGGTGGCCGGGTCCAGCATCACCGCGCACCACACGTCCGCCGGCACGCGGCGCAGCAGGGAGGTGGCGGCACTCTTCAGGACGTCCAGTGGCTCCGGGTCGGCCCGCCCCGAACGTGCTTGGTAGCTACGGTTGTTGAGGTCGCGTGACGCCATGGGGAGAGGGTAGGGCGGCATCCCATCTACATGGGATGTTCTGGGAGGAGTTGTGGCTCTACTGTGAAATCAAGGGGGTGGTGGCCATGGGGGAGCAGTTCGGCGGCGCGAGGAAGAGGGCGAAGGCCCTGGTCAAGTCCGCCACGGTGACGGCCGGTGTGGTCGGCGGCGCGGCGGGCGCGCTGCCCGTACCGATGGTGGACGTGGCGCTGGTGGCACCGGTCCAGATCCGGATGATCCGCGAGATCGCCGATATCTACCGGCTGCCCGCGTGCGAGCGGGCCGCCGTCGCCCCGGTCTCGCTGCTACTGGGCGCCGGCACGGCGAAGCTCAGCCGTGCCGGCGCGAAGAAGCTGACGCAGGCAGCGATGCGGCGGCTCGCCAAGCTCCTGGCAGAGAAGGCGATCCGGTTCGTGCCCGTGGTCGGGGCGGTCGTGGGCGCGACCGTCTCCGCGACCGTGGCCGTAGCCGCGACCAAGGCGCTGGGCGAAGCCTGGATCAAGCTCTGCGAGCTGGCGATGAGCAGGGAGCTCAAGAAGCTGGACGCGTTCCTCGAGTCCGACACCGGCAGGTGGCTGATCAAGGTGCTGACCGGCCTCGGCTACGAGAAGCTGCTCGACGCCCTGGTCACCGACCTGGAGATGCGGGGCAAGATCGCCCGGTACGCCGGGCACTGATCCCGGAGCCACCCTCGACCACCGAATACAGCAGGGGAGTTCACCCATGCCATGGTCGCTCCTGCCGAGCATGGCCGCCGGTCGCGCCGCGGGCGCGGTGGGCCGCCGGCTCGGCAAGCAGGTGTCCGACTTCTTCGAACTGCCGCCCGGCGGGGAGGAGTTCACCGTCAAGCTGTTCGGCGTCGTGCTCGGCGGCGTCGCCTCCGCGGTCGTGTCAACACTGCTGCTCGACCCGATCGGCGGCGCCGCGGCCGCCGCGGCCAACGCGGACGGGTTCGACTCGGGCACTGCCGTCCCCGACGGGGCAGTGCACCCGCACCACGCCATCGAACCGAAGTTCGGGTACGAGGGTTTCTACCGGCAGGGCGTCGACCACAACGGCAACATCGTGATCCAGAGCGGCACCGGCGGCCCCGTGCTGCAGTCCACCGGGGAGCACGTCAGCCCCAACGACGTCACTTGGAAGAGCTGACCATGCCGCTGCGCGACGAGCTCGCGTTCAAGGCCATCGCAGCCGCGCTGGGCGACGCGGACGACGTGCTGAGGAACGCCGAGCAGTGGAAGAGCGTGGGCCGGTGGAAGTGGTGGCAGAGCAGCCAGGCGGTCGGGTTGGCCGCCGCCGGCGCCCTGATCCCCGGGGTCTGGGTAGTGGCGGCCCCCGCCTCGGTCGTCTTCACCTACCGGAAGATGGCCCATGTGGCATGGGCCGTCGGCCAGGACATGGGCGTCCCAGTGGAGCCCGTGACAGACATCCTGCTGATCACCGGCCTGTGGACAGGAGCGGTCTCGGAGGACGACCTGACGGCGGCCCGCGCCGCCTTCGGCGGAATCGACCTCGATGCCCTGCGTTCGGCCCGCGCCGCGCAGGACGCCGCCGTGACGCGCTCCCTCCTGGAGCAAGCCGTGCCCGGCTTCCTCGGCCTGCTAGGGGTCAAGCTGGCGGCCTACGTCGCCGGCGAGGTCGGCGCGAGCATGGCGCCGGTGGTCGGCGCGAGCATCGCCGGGGGCGCGACCGCCGCGCTCGTCGAGGCCTTCGCCGCACAGGCCCGCCGGTACTACACGCACAAGGGCGGCTGACGGACGGGGCGTCAACCAGGCCGCTTCGTCGACGAGTCCAAAGAGGTGACGGCAGGGGTGGCCGGTGCGGAGCGGATGTCTCCCAGACTCTGTGGAACTCTGGTGAAGATCGCCATCCAGTCGTACTCCTGCGGGCGGCCCGTGGCCGACGGGCCGCGCGGGGGCGGGACGTGGGCGCCCGGGACGCCGTCGGTGCCGTCCCCCCGCCAGACAAAAGCACCACTACGGTGACCACCATGGCGGCAAGCCCAGCCATGCCTGCCACGACAACGTACCGACGCATCAGAACTCCCCACCCTGGACTGCGGTCGCGTGAGCACAGTCCGTACCGGCAGAACGCCGAAGGGCGCCAGATCCAAGCCCCGCGCTCCTCACCTGCTGTTGCCCGGGCGACCGAGAGAGACTGCGAGCACAGCGGCCTGGCCTTCGGCGGCTAAGGACCACGCCAGCCGCCGCCCCGGGCCTACTTGGCCGGGGTGCTCACGCTGGTCGCGGGCGGCAGTCTGCGGCCTTGATCGTTCGTCACCGGTTGACTTCGAAGTTGGTCAGGACGAGCAGGGCGCGCAGGAGCGCGGTGGCGTGGCCGGGGTCGGTGCGGAGCTTGGTGAGGATGCGCCAGGCCTTCAGGTTTGCGAAGCCGTGCTCGACCGGGGCGCGGCCGGCGGCGAACACGCGGTTGGCCTGCTTCTGGCCGGGGGTGAGCTTGCGCCAGCGGGTGGCCTTGTAGCCGGTGACGACGACCTGGTCGTCGGGGCCGTCGGGCTTGTCGACGCCGATGAAGCCGAGGTCGGCGAGGGCGCCGAGGCCGGCTGCCTTGAGGTGTTCGACGATCCTGTCGCGGCGGGCGGCGGTGGCGTCGTGGGTCCGGCCGGGTCGGGCGGCGGAGATCCAGATCAGCCTGCCCTTCTCGTCGGTCAGGGCGAGGAAGTGCAGGCCGTGGGTGTGGTGCTTGCCAGAGCAGTTCTTCCGGTTCGCCTTCCCGGTGCGGCGCTGGGTGGGGATGAGGGTGCCGTCGATCAGGACGACTTCCCCGCCGCGGTCGGCGAGAAGGTGCGGTACCGGTCGGGTGTCCCGGTACCGCACCCCAGTCACTCGTCTGACATCACCACCAGCCGCCGCAGTAGGAGACGCCGCCGCCGGGGCGGTGCAGGCACAGCCGCATCAGGAGCTTCCGGGTGTAGCGGTACTTGTTGCTGAAGGACTTGTTGCCGTAGGTCGCGCCGAGGAGGAACTTCCTGCCGTCGAGGCTCGCCTGCACGACGACCTGGCGGTTGGAGGGGGCGTGGTAGTGGTGGACGGTGCCCCACAGCGTGCCGTGGTAGCGGCCGGGGTAGCCGCTCTGGTGGTACCAGGTCTTGCAGACGTCGGCGTATCCGTAACTGCGCTGCGTCCACAGCCTCGTGCACGCTCGGGCTCGGGCCGCGACCGACGTGTCGGCGGCCGCGGCCGGTGCGGTTGCCGTGCCGGTGGCCGGGGCGGTCACTGCCGCGGCGGTGACGGTGTCGGCCGGCGCGGGAGCTGCTGCGGCAGGCGTTCCGAGGGCGAGGCCCATGCCGAGGGCCGCGGTCGACAGGGCGAAGGTGGCGCGTGTGCGCACATCCATGATCGTGATTCCTCCGTTGGCGGTTGCGGCCGGGCCGGCTGTGGCCCGGCCTGTGCGGTGTGTCATCGAGTTCACCGCCCACGGCGTTGTTCAGCAGGCCCCTTCCGCCACAGTGAACAATCACGATGACGCCGGTTTCCGCCCTCCCAGTAGGTGCTGAATCGGTACTTTTCTGGGCGGGTAGCCGGCATGTGGCGTGGCCACCGGCTCGCCGTCGCCGGTGCGTCCTTCCTGACGGGCATCCCACGGCAGGTCTGTCCGGCCAACGGCCCTGTCTCACATTGCTGCCCGCCCTGAGATCTTGCGTCTGGCCGGCGGCGGCGAACTGAGCGGACAGATGCCATTGCTCACCACAAAGCTGTGGACGGACCTGCTCGCGCAGACGGGCTGCGCCCGAGCAGGGCAACCAGGCCTCCTGCCGGCTCTTCCTACGCTGGCCGGGTCCGCGTACAGGTGGAGCCGGGCGAGTCGGAGATAGTCGTGCGCGGACTCACCGCCTGGGCATTGCCGCGCGATCGATGCGGCTCGGCGATGGCGCCGATCTCGGCCCGGCGCCGCGCACCGGTCATGCCGCCGCCGGACGGGAAGTGACCGGTGTCGGTCTCGTGCTGATGCCGGTTGCGCATGTCCTCGTCCCACGGCGGCGGAGCGCGGCGTCGGCGCTCGCCGCGTCCGGCGCCGTCGAGGAGCCACAGGCCGGTGGTGGAGTTCTCCGGGGCGCCACGCAGCAGCGTCCAGCGGGTGGTCGGACCTACCTCACCGGCCGCCGTCAGGCGGCGCAGCACGTCGGCGTGGGCCAGGTCGGCAGTGCAGGAGTTGCGGATCAGGCGCGCGGCGGAATACGTGCCGGGGCGTCGTCGGCAGCCGGAAGACAAGAGCCCTTGAAGGCCTGCGTGCTCATGCCCGGCAACGGTGGAGCGCAAGGGCGGAGGGGGACAGCCGTTCTCATGCCCCCTGCCGGGGCGCGCCGGTGTCGGGTGAGCTTGTCGGTGTCGGCGGCGCTCTGTCCGCCCGGTGGGTGCTGCTCTCCCGCCACCGTAGTTCTGCCGGTGGTCGTCGGCCTCCGGCCGCGGCCCGGTGTCGGGGGCGTCTCAGCAGCGGGGCTCCAGCACCTCCAAGGCGCCGGTGGCGGTGTCGTAGCTGCGCAGGGTGGTGAGCCGGACCGTCAACGGCGGCGCCGGCAGCAGCTCAGGGACCCTCCGTCCGGCGAAGGCACCAGGGCGCCGGGTACGGCCGAGGGTGACGTGCGGGCTCCAGCGCCCAGGTGCGTGGAAGGGGCTGAGAGTTCCGGGAGGGCTGTCGGAGGCCACCGCCTCCCAGACCTGGCGGTGCAAGCCGGCCAGCTCGGAGTCGAGGTCCAGCGCCCAGGCCAGCACCGAGGTCGGCCGCTCGAAACGGACCACGCCGGTGAAGTGCACCGGCAGCGGCAGGGCGGCGGCCACCTCGGCGAGCTCCCAGCGGATCGGACCGGTCAGCTCCGGACAGGCGGCCAGGGTGAGGTGCGGGCTGTTCGTCGGTGAGCGGTGCCGCGCCTGACTGGGCAGCCCCGCGTCCGCCAGCCGCCGCCACGCCTCCCGGACCGCCAGTTCCGCCGCCTCATCCAACAGAAGCTCGACCGTGCGCACCACCGCAGCCTACCGGCGGTGCGCCTGCGGTGCCGCCGCCGGCCGGGGGGCGGTGCCGTGACATCGCGGGCGGCCGGGCGGCGTCGCGCTTGTCCCAGATCAAGATCAGCACGTCGAGTCCGGCGATCCAGGCGGCTTCGAGGCGGGCGGCAGTGCCGGCGAAGCAGGCGCGGCCGGACCTGGCTGAAGATCGCGCCGCCCTCGTCGGTGAGGACCAGGTGGGCGGGCACGCCGAGGCAGCCGGATCGGCGAAGCCGTCCGCCGCCACACGGCATTCCCCTGGGGCGGCGGACGGCCTCTCGCGTGCCGTGACTACGAGAGGACCACCGCGTCACCGGCCGACACGACCCGGGCGGTCGTCGTCGTGCCGGGGAAGAACCAGCGCCAACTGCCCGCGGAAGTGACGGTCACCTTGGTGCTGAGCTGTCCGGAGCTGCCCGTCTTCACGGTCTTGACCGTGCTGTAGTGGGCGGCGCCTGCCTTGCGGTACTGGAGCTTCACGTCCTGTCCGGCGAATCCCTGGTACTTCAGGGTCTCCCAGTTCGCGCGCGACAGCTTGCCGGTGACCGTGAGTTTCGCGCCCTTGGCGACCGGTTCGGGGGCCGCGTCCGTGGTCAGCTTCGAGGCCCGCTTCACCTTGTAGGCGGCGATGGAGTCGGAGATCCAGTAGTCCCCGTCGTTCGCCTTGACGGTGGCGTTCACCGTCCAGGTGCCGGCGACGTTGTTGGAGTCGATGTCGTCACTGGCGGCGATCCAGGCCGGGTCCACCGACATGGTCGCCGTGCACACCGACGTCGTCGAGGACTTCTTCTCGCACGTCGTGCCCGTCCAGTCGAAGAAGCCGTAGCCGTTGGAGCGGTTGAAGGTGCTGACGAGGGTGAGCCCCTTCACGCCCGAGTTGTCCTTGATGGTGATGGCGATCGGGAAGGTCACCTTCTGCGTTGTGCCGACCGTGACGTTGGCTCCGTCGTTGACGACGGTGGACACCACCCGGACGTCGCCCCGCCCCTCGGCGTGGGCGCCGGTCGCCGTCAGCAGCACCAGGGCGAGCCCCCCTCCCGTTGCGGCCCAGCCGACTCTTCGGCCAAAACGTGCTGTGCTTTTCATGGTCCTCCCCTGGTGAGCCGATCGTGAAGTCGATCAGTACTCGCACGAGGCTACACACGGGGTCTGCCACGCCAATTCCCTTTTCCTGTGGTGCCTGTTGGGGCTGACGACCAGGGCGTCCCACGAACCGAGCGGTGACAGGCAGGTAAGGCCGAGGCCGTCGGCCAAAGCTGGGTCGTCGGCGGGGCGGCGTTGTGGCTGCGGCGGGCTGCCATGAACGGAGACGCTGCGGCTTGAGGCAGCGGCCGCGGCGGTGAGCCGTCGACTTGGAGCGTCCGAAGCAGGGAGGCAGGCGCGACCGCTGAATGGGCCGCCTGGCAGGAAGCCCGCACCGGGGCAGACGCCGCTGCACGCAGGCCGAACTGGATCAGGTGCTGGGCCCCGTCCCGCAGCGTATCGCGGAGCTGGGGTGCGAGAGCCCGGCTGAGGCGGTCGACGCGTCGTCGTCGGGGGCCGCGCCGGAAAGCGTGGGGACTCGGGCTACTCCCTGTCGCTCTCAGGGAGTGACGCCCCGCTGAGGCCGTAGCCTCAGACCCAGTTCGGCCTTTCTCAGTTGGCCCAGGGCCGTGTCCGTGCCGAGGGTGTTGCCCGTGGCGCGGCAGAAGTCGGCGGCCTGGCGGTTCGCGAGAATGGCCTCCGCGAAGCGGCCGGCGTCCACCAGGGCCCCGGCCACGAGGACCAGCCCCCAGCCCTCCTTCTCCGTGTCACCGGCTGCCGCGTAGGCCTCGCGGAGGCGCCGGAACACCGGGAGGGTTTCCTCGGTCCGGCCCGCGTTCGCGATGTCGACGCCGATTTCCATCAGGGCCCGTTGTTCGAGATCGGGACGGTGTGCCCTGCGGCTCACGTCGGCGCAGCGCAGGGCGACGACGGCGGCCTGCTCGCACCGGCCTGCCTTCACCAACGCTTTGCCGAGGTCGAACAGGGCCTCGCCCTGGCCCTCGGGGTCACCTTCCTCTTCGAGGCAGGTGACGGCCCGGGCGAGGGCCGCGATGGCCTGCTCCGTCCAGCCCAGGGCCAGTTGGGCGCGCGACAGTTCGCGGAGCGTGGTGGCCTCAGGGCCTCGCATGCCTCTTTGCCGCATGAGGTCCACGGCTCGCCGGAAGGCGCTGAGGGCCTCGTCGTGGCGTGCCCCCTCCATGAGGGCCTGTCCGAGACCGTAGTGGCCCACCGCTTCGTACGGGTCGTCGCCCGACTGCTGAGAACAGGCCACCGACCGCTGCCACATGACGATGGATTCCTCGGCCCGCCCCACCGACGTCAGGGCTCCGGCCACCCGGCGCAGGACGTCGGCCTCGTCCTGGTGGTCACGTGCCTCGTGGAAGACCGCCGCGGCCCGCGAGTACCAGGCGATCGCCTCCTCGTGCTGCCCCGCGTTCTCCAGGGCGAGGCCGACATCGCGCAGGGCCGGGCCCTCCTTGGCGCGGTGCCCCAGACGTTGGTGGAGCTCGGCCGCACGCATGTGGGCGGTGGCGGACTCGGCATGCCGGCCCGCTGCGGCGAGACTGGTGCCGAGCTCGCCCGAGAACACCGCTTCCTCGCTCGGCTTGCCGGCGTCGCGGAACGCCGCGACGGCCTGCTGGCGGGCTGCGATGGCATCGCCGGTACGGTCCGACTCCGCCAGAGCGGCGCCCAGGCCGGCCCACGCCACTCCCTCACTGCCGCGGTCGCCGGTCCCTCGGAAGATGCCCACGGCCCGCTGCCATATGGAGGCGGCCTCCTGGAACCGTTGCAGGCTCCGGAGGGTGAGGCCGACGTCGAGGAGCGCCTTGCCCTCGGCCGAGCGGTCGCCGGCCTCCCGGCAGGCCGCGCTCTGCCCTCCATGACCGCGAGGATGCCGATGTCCAGGTCGACGTCGCTGCCCTCGGGCAGCAGGGTCTCCACCGCCTCCAGTACGGCCAGCAGGTCCGGGTCGAGGGCGCCGTCGCCGGTTTCGTCCGGGCCGCCCGGATCGCCGAGGGCGGCCAGTGCGGTGAGGGCGGAGCTGCCGGCGGCGATCGCGAGCCCGGGATCGCGGCACAGCAGCGGGTAAAGGATCTCCTTGCCGAGGTGCGCCCAGCGGGCGGCGGCGGACGCCAGGAAGGTCACGGCGCGGGGAGCGATGACCGCCCGGAGGTCCTCTTCGGCGGTCACGCCGGGGGTCGGTCCGGCGGGCGTGGCGGTCAGCGTCGCGGGGGCGTCGTTCGCCCAGGGGTCGGGTTCGTAGGAGCTGATGTCGTGCCCGGGGGTGAGCAGTCCGAGGAAGTCCTCCGCGAGGCGGTCGGGATACAGCGGTTCCAGGACCGTCGCCCGGTCCGCGGGCGGATAACAGAACCGGTGGTCGTCCAGGAGGTGGTCGTGCGGTTCCGGCAGGGCCAGCCTCCGCAGGGCGCGTTTCCCGGTTCCGTGGCCGACCGCTCCGGTGAGTACGGCGGTGAATACGGTTTTGGCCATGACGGACTGCCCGGTCCGGTAGTCCTGCCCGTGCCGTCCGGCGTCGACGAGTCTCTGCCAAGCCAGCCGTTCGCGGTCCAGCAGGTACGCCGACAGCTGGTGCGGCTCGGACAGGGACGGCGCCGTGCCGTTCTTGCGGGCGTCGACCGCTACCAGGGCGGCCATCTGCAGATTGAGGGGCAGGCCGAAGTCCCGCCGGCCGAGCGAGGCGGGCGGCTGAATGCTCACGGGGTCCGCCACGCCGTACAGGGCGCTGTCGGCGTAGCGGTCGCGGGCCGCGGTGAACATCCGCAGCCTGTCCTCGGCCAGCGACGGCAGCCGGAGGTCGTCGGCGGCGGCGCGCCGGTCGCCGAGTTCCGCGCGCAGGGCGGCGAACCAGCGGACCGTGCGGCCGACCAGCAGGACGCGCGTGGGCGTCTGCTGATGGAGCACGGGGGAGGTCAGGAGGCGTTCGAGCTCGCTGTGGGCCCATCGGTCGGCGTAGTCGACGACGAGGAGCACTCCGGCGGCGTCGCCGGGCGGTGCGACGTCGTTGCCCGAGGGGAACGGTCCGGGGGGCGCGCCCTGGAATCCCGCGTGCAGGACGTGCCAGGGCCGCGCGGCGGACGGGCCCGGCCCGGTGCGGCCACGTGACCGTTCGGCGAACTCCAGGGCGAGGCGGGTCTTGCCCTGTCCGCCGGGGGCATGCAGCAACAGGACCGACAGCCGGGGGCCGTTGGCGTCCCGCCACTGCCGCAGCCGCTCCAGCTCGGCTTCCCGGCCGACGAACGGGACGATCCGGCTGCGCGCGTCCAGCAGCCGGCTGGGCTGTTCCATCAGCCAGGCGGGGTCGAGTTCGGCCGGGGCCGGGAGCTCTTCGATCGCGGGGAGGCGGGAGCCGTAGACGTTGATGGTCGCGTTGGTGCTCTGGACTCCCCAGCCGTCGGGGCCCACGTTCTGCACGTAGGTCCGCTCGTACGGGACACGGGGGCGTTCGGGGTTCTCGGTCACGGCCGGTCACCTGCGATTCCGGGCGTCTGTGTGATGGTCACCGTCGCGTTCTCCGCCTGGATGCCGGTACCTCCCGACACGTTCTGGACGAAGCCGACGCGCGGCTGCTGCGCCGGCGCGTGGCCGGGCGGGGTCCTGTCGGGGCCGAGGTCCGAGGGTGCCGCCGGGCCGGAGTCCGGGGGCGCTTGCGGGCCCCGGGCGGTGGTTCCCGGCATCCAGATCCACGCCTGACCCCGGTACTCCTTCTCCGTGACGGCCACCTGCCGGAACTCCTCCGGCCGGAGGGTGGTGTGTGCCTCTTGCACGACATCACGGAAGACGGCCGCAGACACCGCGACGGCGAGACAGGCGTCCGGTGCCTGGTCAAGGGCCGCGCGAAGGGGTGTGGTGTGCTGTCGAGGATGCGGCCGATCTCGACGGGGGCCGAGCCGACGAAGCCTGCCGCGCCCGGCACGGCGGGACCGAAATGGACGGCTGCTCTGAGCCTGAGCCGGGCCTGCGGGATCCGATTCTGGTTGAACTCCCGCAGTCCGGCGTCCAGCGCGCGCATGAAGGTGTCGATCAGGGCAGGCTCGTAGGCCGTCCCGGGCAGGACGGCGAACACGGAGTCGCCGCCCTCCTGCGTCAGCCAGCCGTCACGGTCCAGCCGGGCGGTGCCGGCGGCCCGGTCCAGCAGCCGTGCGATGCCCTCCTGGTACTGGCGCTGCGTCACGGTGTCGGCACGGCCGTACCCTTTCGCGTCGACCGCCAGCAACAGCCTGCGCTCGAACGTCCCCGAGCCGCCCGGCCCTTCCCCACGGTTCGCTGTCATGGCACCTCTCGTTACGCCCGTTCCGGGACGGAGACCATCCGGCCAGTCAAATCTCCTGTGAATCAACAAAGTTGCTTCACGCCGGGCCGGCGCCCGCGCTCCCCCTGTACGGGCGCCGGTACAGCAGTCGTACACCCCCGCCCCGGAGTGAATCCTGTGGAAGTACGGGTTGCCGGGACTCCCGACGCGTACCAGGTGCCGAGAACCCGCAGAAGTGTCTGGTTCGGGCGGGGCATCCGGTCCCTACTGGCTGTGTCGGACGGAACACACCGTCGTCGTACGAAGGAGATCTTCATGGCGTCCGCTCGTCAGGAACGCGGCAATCGTCCCGCGCAGTACATGTTCACCGCACTGCACACCACCCACCAGCACGCGGACGCGAAGGCGGGCATCCTGGCGGCGGCACAGGCGGCGCTGACCGGCACGGCGGGGGCGTGGACCCAGCGGGCTGTGCTCGCCTGGGAACGGGGCGGTGCGGCCGGGGTGTTCGCCGGTGTGCTGTTGGCCCTGTTCGTCTGCGGACTGGTCGGCGGTGTGGCGAGCCTGGCGGCCACCTTGTGCCCGCGGATGCTGAGGCATCCGGACCCCAACCGCTACAGCTTCGTCCAGCTGGCGAACGGGCCGGACATCCTGCCCGCCGACGGAAGGGGTGTCGACGAGGCGACGGACCGGCAGGAGTTTTCGCGCACCGTACGGTTCCTCGCGCGCGTGGCGGTCCGCAAGTACCGCTGGCTGGCGACGGCGGTGATGTGCACGGCCGTCATGGGGGTGAGTGGTGGGCTGGGGGTCGTACTCCTGCGGGTGGTCGTCTGACAGCGGCCGCCGGGGAGGCTCACGTGCCGTTCAACGCGGTTCGTCCGCCAGGTCCGCCAGACGTCTGAGCCGGGGCAGGTCACGGATCACGGTGGCGCGGTAACCGGTCTTCAGCAGACCCTCGTCGCGCAGTTCACGCAGGACCTTGTGGACGGTGGTCTCGGCAGCGCCGACCAAGGTGGCCAGCTCCGGCTGGGTCAGCCGACAGCTGACGACCACGCCTCCATTCACCGGCGATCCGTAGGAGGCGGCCAGTTCCACCAGCAGCCGGGCCAGACGTACTTTTGCCGGGTACCCGCGGAACTCCAACCGCCGCTGGTTCGCCCAGCGCAGCCGTTCGGCCACGACGGCGGTCAGGGTCATGGAGACCTCCGGGCGGCGCTGGAGCAGTTCCCGCAATACGCCGCTGGGCAGCACTCTGGCGGTCAGCGGACCGCAGGCGGTGACCGTTGCGGAGCGCGGAGCGCCTGTCATCGAAGCCATCTCACCCACGGTGTCCCCGGCTGCCCTGACCGCGAGGAGCGAACTCTCGCCGTTCTCCACGGTGGCGGTGACCTTGGCGAAACCGGACAGCAGCAGCAGTACGTGCTGGTCGTTCATTCCCTCGCTGAGGAGCACGGCTCCCGCCTCGAACCGTACCCGGGTGCCCAGTCCGAGAAGTTCCCGCCGGGCCGGGAGCGACAGCAGCCCGAGCAGGCTGCGCGCGGGCCATTCTTCGGATCCGATCGGCGCATCCATGTGTACTTCCCCGTGTCTGTCCGCGTTGGGCGTGCCGGTCATCATCGTGCCCGTCCGCACGAAGTCCAAGACGATTCGATCGAGGAACTGGTGGCGTCGTCCCAGAGGTGCGGAATGCCGACGCGTACCCGCCGAGCCGAGTCTGCCCGGCACTTGGCCTCCGCGTTTCAGTTGCGGTGGCGTCCGGATCTTGACCAGAAACGCGAAAGTGCCCGCTGAGCTGGGACGATGAGGCTTGCTCAAGAATTCCATCCCTGCGGAACTGGGTCCGGGCAGCTGGTGCGAGCCGGCCCTGGGGACACCGGTCGGAGGCGCCGGCCGAGCCGCCGACTCGGTTGGAGGCGGAGAACGTCGCTCCGCGGAAGAAGGTCCGCGAGTTGGAGGAGCGCGAGTCGCCACGTGCCGCGCTCAGGACGTGCCCGAGTGCCGGCAGCAGCTCACCGGGGTCGAAATCCAGGAGCCGTCTGGCCATGGTCCGGGGCAGGATGCCTCTGTGAACCATGTTCTGTGCGGGCTTGCCGCCAACGTGAGCTTGCCGTCCGAACTGGTCGACCGGCTGATCACGGTCGCGGACCCGGACATCGCCGCGGTCCTCGCCGATCGCGCGGACCTCAGCCATGCGCAGGCGCTCGCGCTGGCCTCGCGTGTCGAGGAAAGCGCTGTGCGGCTGGCGTACGCGGGGCGGCTGACCGCCGCCGACGTCGATCCCGTGGCACAGCCGGACGTCGCGCTCGCCCTGCTCGACGAGCGTGCCGGACGCCCGCAGTGGGCGCGCCTCTTGGCGACGGGTCCGGTCGTGGAGCGCCGGGAGAAGCTGGCCGCCTGCCCCGGTCTTCCGCGCGATGCGGTGGAGATGCTCGCCGCGGACTCGGACGTGCGGGTCGTGGCGGAGCTCGCGCTGTGGACGACGCCGGACGTGGCCACCAGACTTGCGGGGCATCCGCATGCCGAGGTCCGCCGCGCGGTGGCCGCCAACGAGGCGACACCCCCGGCCGTGCTGGCGGCGCTGCTCACCGGGCAGGGGCTGCCTCCGGCGCGGTGGTGTCTGGTCTGCGGCCGTGAGCAGACGCCGTTCGTGCGCGATCCGCAATGCTCGCGGGCCGACTGCGATCTGCTGCCGGGCGCCTGCTGCGACGGCTCCCACGAGTCCACCGTGCGCGAGACGCAGCGGACGGCGCTGGGGAACCCGGCCGCACCCGGCGAAGCCGTCGTCAGCTTCGCAGACCACTCTTCGCCGCTGCTGCGCCGTGCGCTCGCCGCCCGCCCCGGTCTGCCGTCGCAGGTGTGCGGACGGCTCGCCGTGGATCCCCACCCCGCGGTCCGGGCCGACCTCGCCGAGAATCCGTCGATCGACGACGCCCTGATCCACGCGCTGGCCACCGACCCCGACGACGACGTGCGGCGCCGGCTCGCCCACAACCCACGTGTGCCGCTCGACGTGCTCGCCCACCTGGCCGGCGCCTTCCGGCTCGGCGCCACTCTCCTGCCGCGGATTGCCGCCGCCTCCCCCGACGAGGTCGAGGAACTCGCCCAGTCGCCGAACCCGGCCGCGCGGATGCTCGTGGCCCAACGGCGCGATCTGCCGCCCGTGATACGCGACGCGCTGGCCACCGACCCCGACGCGAAAGTGGTCAAGTCGATCGCGCCGCACCCGGGCCTCTCCGAAGCCCGACTGCGCGCCATGCTCGACCGGCACGGGGTCCAGGTCGCTGCCAAGGTGGCGGCGAACCCGGACGCGACCCCGGCAGTGTTGGAGGACCTGGCCCGGCACAAACCACCGGCACAGAAAGCTTTGCGCGAGGTCGCCCGGCACCGCCATGCGACGGCCTCGGCGCTGCTCGCCTGTCTGGCAGACACAAAGGCGAGGCCCATAGCCGCCGGCCATCCGGCTCTGCCCCCGCCGGTCATCGCAGAACTGCTCACCGACGCCGCCTGGCGGGTGGTGGAAGCGGCGGCCGCCAACCCGTCGCTACCACTCGCCGTGATGTCGGAGCTGCTGCCCCAACTGCAGCTGTGACTGCCCTGCCCGCCGACTCAACGCTCAACCCGGATCTGGCGCAGGCGCTGCTCGGTGGCGCCCTGCTCCCGGGCTTGGAAGAGGCGGGCGGCGTAGCGGGGCGGGAGCGCGACCGTCAGGTGCCGGATCCGGGCGGGGCGCCGCGATCTCCTTCACCAGTTGCTTGGCCCCTCGCGACAGCGTGATCCTCTCCCCCTGTGCGAGCGTCAGTAGATCGTGTGCCTCCTCGAGCGTCGACAGGGCCGACCACCCCTACCCGCGGACTTTCCAGTTCACCCCCTTCAGCACCTCCCACGGGGAGACGGTGTACCGGTGGACGATCACCACAACGGGCAACTGCGCGGAGATGCGCGGTGACGCCGGCACCTGGGTGTACCTGACCAAGTGCCAGTCCAGCAAGAAGGCCCAATGGTGGCGGCTGCGGCCCACCACCAGCGGTGACGCATGGGCTCTGGTGCCCTACCTCAACGAAGACCTCGCCGTCACCGCCACCTACGGCGACGACAACGTCGCTCCGCTGCGCGAGCTGCCCGGCGGACATGCCACCAGCTCACAGCTGTGGTACCTCACCGCCCCCTGACCGCCGCCGGTGCCGGGGCCGGGCCGGTCTTCCCCGGACCGGCCCCGGCGCCGGCGCCCACAGGCGTCCCCGCTCCGCGCGGGCACCGGCAAGCCAGCTTGCCCACGGCCAGGAGTCCGGGCCCGCCACCGCGTACTGCCGCTCGGTGAGGATCTGTCCGTGGCCGCGGCAGTCCAGGGAACCGGCCGGTTCGAACGTGCCCAGCGTGCTGCCGGCGACCTCGTCGGCCGGGAACTGCGCGAAATGGGCGGGAGCGCGTGACTCCGTCGCCGCCGCCCGTTCCCGAGCGCCGTCGTCGCTGCTCCGGACGCCTAGGTGTGGTGTCTCGGGACCTTGGTTACGCGGAGTCCTCGAAGGTGAGCTGCTGCGGGATGTCCACGAGTGGTTCGTGCGGCTGGTCGAAGACGATCCGGTCGCTCCCGGCGGTCCGGCTGATGGGCGGTCGGCCGCCGAGCGCTGCGTGCGGCCGCTCGTAGCTGTAGTAGTTCACGAACTCCGCGAGTGCGACGCGGCGTTCATGCTCGGTTGCGTGGTCGCCGTTCCGGTGTCCCCTGCTGGTGCCGCTCCTGGACTAGGTGGCCGCGTTCACCGGGAGCCCTGGGATCTCAGGGCTCCCGCGTGAGCGGCTGTGCGTGGCGTCAGCGTGCGAACTTTTCGATGGCCGCCGGGGTGACGGGAGTGAAGAAGTTGACGAGGTTGCCGTCGGGGTCGCGGAACAGCAGCGACCGGTTGCCCCAGGGCATCGTGGTGGGCTCGTTGACGAAGTCGGTGACGAAGCCGGTCAGGTTCTGGTGAACGCGGTCCACGTCGTCGACGAGGAACTCGGTGATCACGCTGTGGTTGTCCGCCGGGCGGGCAGAGTCCGGGGCGAACAGCGGGACGGTGCGGGTGCCGGCGATCGCGAGGGTGGCGCCCGCGGTCTGGAGTTCGGCGAAGTCCTCGGTGGCCCACGTCGCCCGCGCCCCTGTGGCTCGCTCGTAGAAGTCGACGAGGCGTGCGACGTCGCTGGTGATGATGCGGATCGAGACGAAGTCCATCGGAATCTCCTTGGCTGTGCTGGAGGCGTGCTCGTCGCAGGCTAGACGAGTAAGTCCGATCTCCGGTCAGTGGTCATAGGCGATCAGTGACCGGGTGATCGGTGCGTTGGTTGCGTTGTTGTGCCAGATCGCGGC
>NZ_JBIRUY010000057.1:0-39865 GCF_044335305.1 Streptomyces sp. NPDC020490
CTACACCCCCCGCCCCTCCCCACCCCCTTTCGCCCCGCCCCCCCCCCCCCGCCCCCCCCCGCCCCGGCCCCGACCCACCCCCCACCGCCCGCGCAACGCGCACCCCCCGAAACCCGCGCAGGCCGCCGCAGGCACTGCGCACCCCCACCGAACCCCACAGCCGCCGCAGGCACCCCGCACCCCCACCGACCGCGACAGACCGCCGCAGGCACTGCGCACCCCCACCGAACCCCACAGCCGCCGCAGGCACCCACCACCCGGACCTCCGGTTACGCTGCGGTCCATGACCCCCTCGGCCCCCACCCCCGCCTACCGCCGCCTCAGCGTCGAGGAACGCCGCAGCCAGCTCCTGGAGGCCGCGCTGAGCCTCTTCGCGCACCGCGCACCCGAGGACGTGTCCCTGGACGACGTGGCGGAGGCGGCCGGGGTGTCACGGCCCCTGGTGTACCGGTACTTCCCCGGCGGCAAGCAGCAGTTGTACGAGGCCGCGCTCAGGTCCGCCGCCGACGAGCTCCGGGAGTGCTTCGACGAGCCCCGCGAGGGCCCGCTCCTGCCCCGTCTCGCCCGAGCCCTCGACCGCTACCTGACCTTCGTCGACCAGCACGACGCCGGCTTCAGCGCGCTGCTCCAGGGCGGCAGCGTCGTCTCGACGTCCCGTACCACCGCCATCGTGGACGGCGTACGCCGGGCCGCCGCCGAGCACATCCTCAGCCACCTGGATGTCGCCGACCCCGGCCCGCGGCTGCGCATGACGGTCCGGATGTGGATCACCGCGGTCGAGGCGGCCTCCCTGATCTGGCTGGACGAGGACAAGCAGCCGCCCGTCGACGAACTGCGTGACTGGCTCGTCGAGCAGTTCGCCGCGGTCCTGACGGTCACCGCGTCCCGGGACGAGCAGACCGCGGCGCTGGTGCGGACGCTGGCCGAGGATGTCTGACACTGGTCGAGTGAAGAGCGAAGACACCCCCTTCGAGGGCGGCCCGATGGACGGCCGCGTGCTGCCCGTGCTGGTGGGCCCCACCGGGCACCCGCCCAAGACGTACCGCATCCCGGTCCCGGACCCCGACGGCGGACCGCCCACCGTGCTGGTCTACCGCCGCGTCCCCCGGGGCCACAGCAAGCGGCTGGGCCTGACGCTGGGCTGGAAGTACGAGTACGCCCCCGGTCACCGGGCAGGCCTGAAGTGGCCGTGGTCGAAACCGGACCCCGCGCGAGACACCACGCCGGACGGCACCCCCGACGACACCGACGGGTGACGCGCTTGCGCCGATGCGCGCACACCCGGCGCGCGGACCCGCCGCACACGTCCGAAGCTCGCGATGCGGGGTGGAGGGGCCACCCCGCGCCGGAGGTGATGACGTGTCAGGAAGGCTTCTGCGCCTGGCGTGCACGGCGGCGACGGCGGCCTGCACGGCCCTCGCACCGCTGCCCGCCACGACCACGGCCACGGCCGCGCCCGCAGCCGCGCCCGCGCCCGCGCCCGAACCCGGCGACCGCACCGTCGCCGACCTGCTGACGGACCTTCAAGCCCGCTACCGGCAGGCCGAGCAGGCCACCGAGACCTACAACGCCACCGCCGAGCAGCTCCGCAGGCAGCGCGCCGAGGTGGTCCGCCTGGACGGCGCTCTGGCCCGGGCCCGCCTCCGCCTGCACGACAGCCGGGGCGCGGCGGGCCGTCTCGCCCGGCAGGAGTACCAGGACAGCACGGACATCTCCCCCTACGTACGGCTGCTGCTGGCCCGCGACCCGCAGCACGCCCTCGACCAGGGCCATGTGATCGGCCGGCTGGCGCGGGAGCGCGCCGAGACGGTGGGCCGCCTGACCGGCACCGAGAAGAAGGCCGACGACCTGGCCCGCAAGGCCCGCAAGGCCCTCGACGACCAGCTCACCCTGGCCGCCCGGCAGCAGAAGCAGCGCGACAACGTACGCGCGAAACTCCACGACGTGGAGCAGGCGCTCGCCTCCCTCACCCCCGAACAGCTCAGCAGACTACGCAACTTGGAAGCGGAGAACGTCGACGAGGCGCAGCAGCACCTCACGGCGTCCGGGGCGCTGGGCCCCGAGCGCGCCCCCTCGCCGGAGGGCGACCGGGCCCTGCGCTACGCCACCGAGCAGCTCGGGAAGCCGTACGAGTGGGGCGCCCAGGGACCGGAGTCGTACGACTGCTCGGGCCTGACCGCGCAGGCCTGGGCGCAGGCAGGCCGGCCCATCCCCCGGACCAGCCAGGAGCAGTGGGCGCGGCTGCCGAGGGTCCCGTTGACGGAGCTGCGCCCAGGCGACCTGGTGGTCTACTTCCCCGAGGCGACGCACGTGGCGATGTACCTGGGGGACGGGAAGGTGATCGAGGCTCCGCGGACCGGCGAGCGGGTCGAGGTCTCGCCGGTCGCGTCGTACCCGATCCTCGGAGCCGTACGCCCGGACGGCGACCAGGCCCGTTCACAAGCCCCCGACCGAGACCCGGACCAAGCCCAAGGCCAGGCCCAAGCCCAAGGCCAGGCCCAAGCCCAGACCCCTGACCAAGCCCCCGATCAGGCCCCGGCCACGGAGGCGAGGTAGGCCTCCGTCTTCTCCGGCTCGTAGAAGAAGTTCTCGAAGTCGGCCGGGTTGTTGAACGCGTTGGCGAACCGGTCGGCGACCGGCTGGAGCTGGCCGGCCGCGCCGATGAGGTTCAGCACGTGCTCCGGCGGCGGCGCGAGCATCGCGTTGGTCCACTTGACGACGTGCTGGGCGGTGTCCCAGTACCGGTCGAACGTGGCCTGCATCCACTCCTCGTCGAACGGCTTGTCCTCGTGCTCGAGGATCGAGGCGAGGTAGGCGGCCGCGCACTTGGAGGCGGAGTTGGAGCCCTGCCCGGTGATCGGGTCGTTGGCGACGACGACGTCCGCGACGCCGAGGACCAGTCCGCCGCCGGGCAGCCGGCCGATGGGGTTGCGGACGGTGGGCGCGTAGCGGCCGGCGAGGGTGCCGCCGGCGTCGGTCAGCTCGACCTTGGTGGCCCGCTCGTACTCCCAGGGCAGGAACCTCTCCATGAGTTCCAGGGTCAGGGAGAGGTGCTCGCCCGGGTCCTTGACGCCGTTGAAGACGTCGAGCGGGCCGCCGGGTATGCCCTCCCAGAACAGGATGTCCGCGCGGCCGGACGTGGTGAGGGTCGGCATGACGAACATCTCGCCGACGCCGGGCACCAGGTTGCAGCGGACGGCGTCGTAGTCCGGGTGTTCCGGACGCGGGCCGAGCCCGTGGACGTAGGCCACCGCCAGCGCGCGCTGCGGCTCGCTGTAGGGGGAGCGCGAGGCGTCCCGGCCGAACATCTGCACCAGCTCGCCCTTGCCGGCCGAGACCAGCACGAGGTCGTAGGCGCGGGAGAAGTAGTCGAGGTCGGAGACCGCCGCGCCGTGGATGACGAGCTGCCCGCCGCGCTGCGCGAACGTCTCCATCCAGCCGGACATCTTCACCCGCTGGTCGACCGACTGGGCGTACCCGTCGAGCTTGCCCACCCAGTCGATCGCACGCTGCGACGGTCCTGGCTCGAACGAGCCCGGGGCCGCCACCGAGACGCCGAGTCCTTCGATCTTCGGGGCCTGGGACTCCCAGAAGTTCAGCTGGAGATCGCGCTCGTGCTGCAGCGCCGTGTGGAACATGCACTGCGTCGACATGACCCGGCCGGTGCGGATCTCGTCCGCCGTCCGGTTCGACATCAGGGTGACCTCGTACCCGTGCGACTGCAGTCCGAGGGCGAGCTGGAGGCCGGACTGGCCGGCTCCGACGACGAGTATCTTCCGCATGCGGGTGGGCTCTCCTAGGTACGACGGAGGAACGACTAGGTACGGAGGGACGACTGGGTACGACGGAGGGACGACTGGGAACGGCGGACGAACGGCGGACGAACGGCGGAGGGGACTACGCGGGCGTTTCCTCCAGGGCGTGGGCCACGAGGGACAGCAGGGTCTCGATCACCGAGATCCGGCGCCGCGCGTCCATGATCATGACAGGTATGTGCGCGGGGATGGTGAGCGCCTCCCGCACGTCCTCCGGCTCGAACCGCTCGCTGCCGTCGAAGTGGTTGACCGCGACGACGTACGGCAGTCCGCAGCTCTCGAAGTAGTCCAGCGCCGGGAAGCAGTCCTTCAGGCGGCGGGTGTCGGCCAGGACGACGGCGCCGATCGCGCCGCGCACCAGGTCGTCCCACATGAACCAGAACCGCTGCTGGCCCGGCGTGCCGAACAGGTAGAGCACCAGGTCGTCGTCGAGCGTGATGCGGCCGAAGTCCATGGCCACGGTGGTGGTCAGCTTGCCGGGCGTGGCGGTGAGGTCGTCGTGCTCCTCGCTCGCCTCGGTCATCAGCGCCTCGGTCTGCAGGGGCGTGATCTCGGAGACGGTGGTGACCAGCGTGGTCTTGCCCACGCCGAAGCCACCGGCCACGACTATCTTCGTGGCGATCGGTGCACGGGTGCGGTCCGTCTGCCAGGATTTCAGGTCCTCGTCCGGTTCGGCGAGGGGGGAGACGCCATGGGCGGCGTCAGAGACGGCGGAGTCCACTCAGCACCCTTTCCAGCAGAGCGCGGTCCGGACGGCCGGTGCCGTGACCGGTTCCCGTGCCGTACACGCGGATCTTTCCCTGGTCCGCGAGGTCGCTGAGGAGCACGCGGACCACACCGAGCGGCATCTTCAGCAGCGCGGCGATCTCGGCCACCGTGCGCATGCGGCGGCACAGTTCGACGATGGCCCGCATCTCCGGCATGACCCGGGTGGTGAGGGATCCATTCGTCAGCTCCTTGCGCTCCTCCGGAGCCTCCAGCGCCGCCACGAACGTCTCCACGAGGAGGACGTGGCCGAAGCGGGTGCGGCCGCCGGTGAGCGAGTAGGGACGGACGCGGGCGGGCTTGCGGTCGCCGCCGCGGACCGGCAGGTGCTGCTTGCTGTTCTTCGGCGCACTGGTCATCGGGGGCTCCCCGCGGACTGCGACTCCAGGGATTTGCGTAGCTCGCTGCGGAGTTCGGGCGTCAGGACGTGGCCGGCGCGGCCGACGAACAGGGCCATGTGGTAGGCCACCACGCTCATGTCGCAGTCCGCCGAGCCGTGCACGCCGAGCAGGGAGCCGTCGCTGATCGACATCACGAACAGGCTGCCCTCGTCCATCGCGACCATCGTGTGCTTCACGCCGCCGAAGTCCATGAGCTTGGCGGTGCCGACGGTGAGGCTGCCGATGCCGGAGACGACGGTGGCCAGGTCGGCGGCGGAGCCGCGGGGTCCGCCGGACGTGCCGGTCTTCGCCTGCCGGGCCTCCTCGTGGCGTCCGGGGTCCGACGAGAGCAGCAGCAGGCCGTCCGAGGAGACCACCGCGACCGACTGGATGCCCGGCACCTCCTCGACGAGGTTGGTCAGCAGCCAGTGCAGGTTACGGGCCTCACTGCTCAGTCCGAAGGTACTGGGCGCGGTCAACTGCTTGCCTCCTCGACTGTGCCCCCCGTGGCTTGTTCGGGTGTGGGTTCCGCTGCCTCCGGCGTCCGGTTCTGGCCGGTCCGTTCAGCGATCTCCGCCGTCACGTCGCGGTATCCGGCCTCCGCCCCCCGACGGAAGCCGCCGAGCCTGCGGCGCAGGGCTTCGGCGTCGACGGAACCGCTCCGGGGGCGTGGAACCTCGGCGGGTGCGGTGATCTTCGGGGTCCGCTTGGGCAGACCCTTGTCGGTGACGGGCTCTTCGTCCGCGGTACGGGTGTGTTCCGCCGCGGCGTCGCCCTCCCCGGGTGCGTGCCCGGCGTCGGCGGCTCCGCTCGTGCCGTCCTCGCCGTCGGGCGCGGGCGGCTGCTGCGGGCCTTCCCCGGCGGACGCGGGGTGGGTGTGGGTCGGGGGCTCCTCCTCGGGCGGTGCCGGGAGCAGGAGCTCCATCGTGGTCTCGGCGGGCCGCTCGCGAACCGCCTCCGGCTCGTCGGCGGCGTCAGCGCCCCCCGCGCCGGCCGCTCGCGCGGTGGCTTCGGCGGTCTCGCCGGCGGTCGCTCCCGCGGTCCCCGCCGCGGCAGCTCGCGCGGCCCGGTCCCCGCCCTCGCGCGCGGACTTCTCCAGGCCCTCGCGCGCAGGCCCGTCCGCGGTCTCGTCCGGCGCGGGCCGCTCCCCGCGTACGGCCCCGGCCGCGTCCCCGTCCGCGTCGCCCCGCTCGCGCACCGCCTTCTCCGCCAGCGCCACCAGCGGGTCGCCGGAGTCGGAACGGCCGTGCAGCACGTTGGAGTTGGCCTCGGCGTCGGCGCCGGGCAGGGAGAAGGAGGCGGCGGTGCCCGGTGCGGGCGAGGCGGACGCCGGCACGACGGCCGACGGCGCGGACGCCAGCAGCGGGGTGGGCAGGACCACGACCGCGGCGACGCCGGCCTGCTTCTGGTCGCGCAACTGGACGCGCACGCCGTGCCGGTGGGCGAGGCGGGCGACGACGTAGAGGCCGAGGCCGTCCTCGCCCTCCTGGTCGTAGGGCGACTCCGGGTCGAACTCGGCCAGGCGGGCGTTGAGGCGGGTCATCCGCTCGGGGGTCATGCCGATGCCCTCGTCCTGGACGGAGAGCATGACCTCGCCGTTCTCCAGGAGCCAGCCGGAGACCTCGACCGGCAGGTCGGGCGGGGAGAAGGCGGTGGCGTTCTCCATGAGTTCGGCCAGCAGGTGGGACAGGTCGTCGGCGGCGAATCCGGCCACGTGCGCGTGCGGCGGCAGCGCGGCGATGCGGACGCGCTCGTAGCGCTCGATCTCGCTGACCGCGGCGCGGACGACGTCGACGAGCGGCACGGGGCCGGCGTGCTGCTGGACGTGCTCGGTGCCGGCGAGGACGAGGAGGTTCTCGCTGTGCCGGCGCATGACCGTGGCGAAGTGGTCCAGCTTGAACAGGGTGGAGAGGCGGTCGGGGTCCTGCTCCCGCTCCTCCAGGCCCTCGATGACGGCGAGTTGCCGTTCGACCAGGCCGAGCGTGCGCAGGGCGAGGTTGACGAAGGTGCCGCCGATGCTGTCCCGCAGCCGCCCCAGCTGGGCGGCGGAGTCGGCGAGTTCGGTGCGCAGCTCCTCGCGGGCGTCGGCCATCTTCTGCCGCTGGCCGACCAGGTGCTTGCGGTCGGCCTCCAGGGTGGCGATGCGCTCGTGGAGGGCGACCGCGTGCGCGTGCAGGGCGTTGACCGAGCGGACGACCTGGGCGAACTCGTCGTTCCGGCCGGTGAACTTGACCGGTTCCTCGGCGGTCGGGTCCTCGGCCTGCGCGAGCCGGGCCGAGCCGAGGCGCAGCACGGCGAGCGGGCGGGTCAGCGTGCGGGCCATGGCGGTGGCGACGCCGACGGCGAGCAGCATGAGGGCGCCGAGGACGGCGATGCGGATCTCCAGCGCGGTGACGTCGTCGTCGCGCAGCTGGGCGAGGTCCTTGGTGCGGCGCTCGTACAGGGCGGACTCCACGCCGCGCATCGCGTCGATGCGGGCGGACAGCGCGGCGTCGAGCTTCCCGGTGCTGGTGCCGAGGTCGGAGTCGGACAGCGTCGGCTGGTCGGTGAGGGAGGCGAGGTACTTCTCCGCGGAGTTCACCTCGGGACCGGTGACAGTGGAGTCGTACGACGTCAGGGCGGCCTTGGCGGCGCTCTCGCGGAAGCCGGCGAGGGCGGCGTCGGAGCGCAGGCGGGCCTGGACCGCGGCGGTGGTCAGGGCGTCGCGCTGCTTGGCGTCGGCGGACGTGGACGAGGTGGTCGTCGTGGGCAGGCCGGTGACCGGGCTGATGACGGTCTGCGAGGTCGTGGGCACGTTCAGCGCCGCCAGCAGCAGCCCGCGGGTGGCGGCGGCCTGCTGTACGGCGGAGTCGAGCTCGGCGAGGGCGTACGCGCCCGATCCGGCGCGCGGCGGCATCTGCTCGGCCAGCCGCTCGGCGAGCCGGTGCAGCTCGGTGACGGCGCCGGAGTAGGCGTCGTGCGCCTCCAGGGCGCTGCTCTTGCCGGTGAGCGCGGCCCGGCGCAGGGCGGCGATGCCGTCGAGGTCGCCGCGCAGGGAGGCGGGGACGTCCGGGTCGGCGCGCAGTTCCTCGACCTGCCGGTCGACGCGGGCGCTGCGCTGCTCGGTGGGCGCCTTCGTCCTGGGCCGCCCGGCGGCGATGTACGACGTGACCTCGTCCCGCTCGTCGGCGAGGGCGTGGGCGAGGGCGAGGGCGTCCTGGGTCTGCTCGGCGAGGGTGACCAGGTCCTGGGAGTCCTTCAGCTGAGCGGAGGCGGCCAGGACGGCGGGGGCGCCGGCCCCGGCTATGGCGGCCGCCACGACCGCCACGGCGACGATGAGCCGGTTGCGCACGTGGGTGCGCCGGCCCTTTCCGGTGACGGTGTCGGGAGTGCCGGGCGTGCGCTCCGCGCCCGCTGCGGGGTCCGTCTGCTTGCCTGTGCGACGAGGCCGCGTCTTCTGCACCGGTGCTCGCATTCCTGACTCGTGTTACCCATGGGCCCGGGTGACGTTGCGTCAGCAGGTGCCGACTGCGCGTGTGCCCGGTACGGTCCCCGACCCTCCCAGTGCCGGTGGGCGGTGGCCGCGCATCACCTGACCCGCCACCCGAAGGAGTGAACATCGGAGGGGAGTTGGCGGGCAAGTTCCTCTGACCGTTGCACCGGTCCTGTGCGGGGGGCCGGTTGGACGTCTGCGGCGGGCAGTGGCAATATTTGCCGCCACGCATTCCCGGAGCGGCGAATTCCCCCGCAAAACAGACGCCTGACCTGCGACGAGGTGTCGGCCCTGCGGCGATTGCCAGCCTTTCGTGAACCTCGTGAAGGGCTCGTGCAGACTGGCTGAATGCGTACGGAACTTGCCTCGGAGCCGGGCGACCACACCCTCGCCAACGAGGATTTCGTTGCTGTCGTCCTGCCCGCTTCGGGACAGGGTGGCGCCCTGGTGGTCCTGGACGGAGTGACGCCGCCGAAGGGTGGCACCGGGTGTCTGCATTCGGTCCCCTGGTACACCGCGCGGCTGGGCGGGGCGCTGACCGAACTGACCCTTTCCCTCCCGGATGTTCCGCTCTCGCGGGCCCTGTCCCGGGCCATCGCGCGCACCGCCGAGTCACACACGCAAACCTGTGACCTTTCTCACCCACGAACACCGCAGGCGACGGTGGTCGTGGCGCGCTGGTCGACGCAGAAGGTGGAGTACCTGGTCCTGTCGGACTCCGTCCTGCTGGTGGAGTCGCCGGACGGTTCGGTCACGGCCCTGCTGGACGACCGGCTGGCCCGGCTGCCCCGGTCCGCCCTGGCGACGGACGCCCTGGTCGACGCCCACGTCCGCAACAAGGAGGGCGGGTTCTTCACGGCGGCGGCGGATCCGTCGGTGGCGGACCGGGCGGTGACGGGGGTGCTGCCGCGGGACCGCGTGCGGGCACTGGCCGCGCTGACGGACGGGGCGGCGAGGTGGGTGGAGCGGTTCGGGGAAGGAGACTGGACGGACTGCCTGAGACTCGTGCGCGAGCACGGCGCCCGGACACTGCTGAACCGCGTACGGGCCCTGGAGGCGGCCGACACCCAGCGGGCGTTCCTGGGCCGCGCCAAGACACACGACGACGCGACGGTGGTGTACGCGGAGCTGTGAGCCGGCCGCCGCGGCCGAGGAGTTCCGCGGCTGCACGGCGGACGACCGCAAGACGACCGCACGACCGGAGAGGACGGCACGAGGCGCATGTCCCTGCCCAGCATCCTGGCGGTCTTCGCGCACCCGGACGACGAGTCCCTGTCGGCCGGCGGGCTGCTCGCACGGCACGCGGCGGCCGGCGCCCGTACCGCGGTGGTCACGGCGACCTGGGCGGCGGGCACCCCTCGCGCCGGCGAACTGGCCGACGCGCTGCGCCTGCTCGGCGCCGCTCCCCCGCGCCTGCTCGGCGCCGCTCCCCCGCGCCTGCTCGGCTACGCGGACGGCCGCTTCCCGCAGTCGGCGCCCGGCGCGGCACGGTTGTGCGACGCGCCGCTCGACGAGGTGGTGGGCCGACTGGTCGCGCACGTGCGGGAGTTCCGCCCGGACATCGTCGTCACCCACGACCCCTGCGGCGGGCTGACCGACCATCCCGACCACGTCCACACCCACCGGGTGACCGTGCTCGCGGCCCAGGCCGCCGGGCCGGCGGGCCTCCATCCGGACGCCGGCGCCCCCTGGCGGCCGGACTCGGTCCTCCTGGCCACCCACCCCGACTCGGCCGCGCGGGACCTGGGTGTCCGCCTGGTCCGCTCGGGGCGGGCTCTGCACAGCGTTCCGGACAGCTGGGTCGGCGTGAGGGTCGACGTCCGTCCGTGGCTGGAGCGGAAGATCGCCGCTGTCATGGCCCACCGCAGCGAGGTGGCGCGGGGCGCCCTGCCCGGGCGGCCGACCGCCCTGCCCGCGGCGGAGCGGGAGGAGCTGCTGGCCACTGAGTGGTACGTGTGGTACGTGCGCCACCCGCTCGCCCCGGCCGCGGCGCCTGCCGGGCTTCTGACTGCTACCGCTCCATACCCCGGTTCAACTGACCGAGCAGCCGGGCCAGTTCGGCCACTTCCCGGCGGTCCCAGTGGGCCAGCTTGCTGACGTAGCGGGCGCGGCGGGCCTCGCGGACCTTGCCGACCCGGCCGCGGCCCTCGTCGGTGAGGTGGACCAGCCAGGCCCGTCCGTCGGCGGGGTCGGGCTCGCGGGCGACCAGGCCCAGCTCCTCAAGGGCGCGCAGCTGGCGGGACATGGTGGCCTTGCCCACGCCGATGTAGGCGGCCAGTTCCGTCGCCCGCTGGCGGCCGTGCTCGTCCAGCCGCACGAGGAGGCCGTAGGCGGCCGGTTCCAGGTCCGGGTGGACCTCGCGGGCCATCTCGCCCTGGCTGGCGCGGGCGCGCCGCAGCAGAACCGTCAGTTCGCGCTCCAGGGACAGGTATTCCTGGTCCGCACCACTCGGTGACGCCTGCGACTCCGCTCGGCGTCCGCCGCCGTTTCCGCCTTCGTGCACGTCAGTCCCCGCCTCGGTTTTCCCGGTCCTGAAAGTTTCCGCCGAACGCCGTCATCGCCGCAGCTCGGCAAGTATTTCGCAGGCTTAGACCAACGGCAGCCTCCGGTCCCCCTTCCCAGCCCGCGGTCTACGTGCGTAGCTTCTTCAGCGGGCGGCTGCTGGCATGCTCACGCCATTCCTGGGCGCCCGGCCGGTCCGCGCCGGCGCCTTCCAGCACCTCGCCGCACTTCCCCCGCACCTCACCGCACCTCACCGCACACCCCCCGCACATCCCGCACATCCCGCACATCCGGCACTTCCCCGCACCCTCCCCCACCACCACCGAGCATCACCGAGCCTTCGGAGGCACGTCATGCCCGTGCACAGACCCGGACCGCTCCTCCCCCGGCGCCTCTTCCTCGCCGGGCTCCTGCTCGCCGCCCTCTCCCTCGTCCTCACCGTGCCGGCGTCCGCCGCGGGCACGCCCGCCCGCGGCTCCGCGTACATGGGCATGGGCGTCCTGGCCCACGACGGCAGCGACGGCACCCCCAGCACCGGTGACGCCACCCAGACGGAGGGCGTCGACGTCGCCAGTTACCAGGGCAACGTCGCCTGGTCGACCCTGTGGAGCAGCGGGGTCAAGTGGGCGTACACCAAGGCCACCGAGGGGACGTACTACACGAACCCCTACTTCGCGCAGCAGTACAACGGCTCGTACAACGTGGGCATGATCCGCGGCGCGTACCACTTCGCGACCCCGGACACCACCAGCGGCGCGACCCAGGCCAACTACTTCGTGGACCACGGCGGCGGCTGGTCCGGAGACGGCAAGACCCTCCCGGGCGCGCTCGACATCGAGTGGAACCCCTACGGCGCCGCCTGCTACGGCAAGTCGACCAGCGCCATGGTCAGCTGGATCGCCGACTTCCTCAACACGTACAAGTCCCGCACGGGCCGCGACGCCGTGATCTACACGGCCACCAGCTGGTGGACCCAGTGCACCGGCAACTACGGCGGCTTCGCCGCCGCCAACCCGCTGTGGATCGCGCGGTACGCCTCCGACCCGGGGACGCTGCCGGCCGGATGGTCGTACTACACGATGTGGCAGTACACCTCGTCCGGGCCGACGGTCGGCGACCACGACAAGTTCAACGGCGCGCTCGACCGGGTGCAGGCGCTCGCCACCGGCTGACGCCTCGCTCGGCACAGGGTGAAGACCCGGGCCTCCCTCACGAGAACCCGGGTCTTCCCCGATCCGGCAGCGTCCGTCACGCCGCCACCGGAACCTCCGGCTCCGCGCCGCTCGCGGCGGGCGCGAGGGCCAGCTCGAGGACCTGGCGGACGTCGGTGACGGCGTGCACGTCGAGCTTGTCCAGCACCTCCGCGGGGACGTCGTCCAGGTCGGGCTCGTTGCGCTTGGGGATGATGACCGTGGTCACGCCCGCCCGCTGCGCCGCGAGCAGCTTCTGCTTCACCCCGCCGATCGGCAGGACGCGGCCGGTCAGCGAGACCTCGCCGGTCATCGCCACGTCGGTGCGGACCAGCCGGCCGGACAGCAGCGAGGCCAGCGCGGTCGTCATCGTGATGCCGGCGCTCGGGCCGTCCTTGGGGACCGCGCCCGCCGGGAAGTGGATGTGCACGCCCCGGTCCTTCAGGTCCGCCACCGGCAGCTCCAGCTCCGCGCCGTGGCTGCGCAGGAAGCTCAGCGCGATCTGCGCCGACTCCTTCATCACGTCGCCCAGCTGACCGGTCAGGGTCAGGCCCGCCGCGCCCGTCTCCGGGTCCGCGAGGGACGCCTCGACGAACAGGACGTCGCCGCCGGCCCCGGTGACCGCCAGGCCCGTAGCCACGCCGGGCACCGCGGTACGGCGCTCGGCCGGGTCCTGGGCCGCCTCCGGCACGTGGTGCGGCCGGCCGATCAGGCCGCGCAGATCGTCCGCGTGAACGGTGAACGGCAGCTCCCGCTCCCCGAGTTCGTGCTGCGCGGCGATCTTGCGCAGCAGCCGGGCGATCGACCGCTCCAGGGTGCGCACGCCCGCCTCGCGGGTGTACTCGCCGGCGAGCTTGCGCAGCGCGCTCTCGTCCAGCGTCACCTCGTCCTCGGCGAGGCCGGCCCGCTCCAGCTGGCGCGGGAGCAGGTGGTCGCGGGCGATGACGACCTTCTCGTCCTCGGTGTAGCCGTCCAGGCGGACCAGTTCCATACGGTCCAGGAGGGCCTCCGGGATGGCCTCCAGGACGTTGGCGGTGGCGAGGAAGACGACGTCGGACAGGTCGAGTTCGACCTCCAGGTAGTGGTCGCGGAAGGTGTGGTTCTGCGCCGGGTCCAGGACTTCGAGGAGGGCCGCCGCGGGGTCGCCGCGGAAGTCGGAGCCGACCTTGTCGATCTCGTCCAGCAGGACGACCGGGTTCATCGAACCGGCCTCCTTGACCGCGCGGACGATGCGGCCGGGCAGCGCGCCGACGTAGGTGCGCCGGTGGCCGCGGATCTCCGCCTCGTCGCGGACGCCGCCGAGGGCGACGCGGACGAACTTGCGGCCCATGGCGTGCGCCACGGACTCGCCGAGCGAGGTCTTGCCGACGCCGGGCGGGCCGACCAGGGCGAGCACGGCGCCGCCGCGCCGGCCGCCGACGACGCCCAGGCCCCGGTCGGCGCGGCGCTTGCGGACCGCGAGGTACTCGGTGATCCGCTCCTTCACGTCTTCCAGACCGGCGTGCTCGGCGTCCAGGACCGCCTTGGCGCCCTGGATGTCGTAGGCGTCCTCGGTGCGCTCGTTCCAGGGCAGTTCGAGGACGGTGTCGAGCCAGGTGCGGATCCAGGAGCCCTCGGGCGACTGGTCGGAGGACCGCTCCAGCTTGTCGACCTCCTTCAGGGCGGCCTCGCGGACCTTCTCCGGCAGGTCGGCGGCCTCCACGCGGGCCCGGTAGTCGTCGGACTCCTCGCCCTCCTTCTCGCCGTTGAGCTCGCGCAGCTCCTTGCGGACGGCCTCCAGCTGACGGCGCAGCAGGAACTCGCGCTGCTGCTTGTCGACGCCTTCCTGGACGTCCTTGGCGATGGTCTCGGCGACATCCTGCTCGGCGAGGTGGTCGCGCAGCTGCTGGGTGGCCAGCTTCAGGCGGGCGACCGGGTCGGTGGTCTCCAGGAGCTGGATCTTCTGCTCGGTGGTGAGGAAGGGCGAGTAGCCGGAGTTGTCGGCGAGCGCGGAGACGTCGTCGATGGCCTGGACCCGGTCGACGACCTGCCAGGCGCCGCGCTTGCGCAGCCAGGCGGTGGCGAGCGCCTTGTACTCCTTGACCAGTTCGGCCGCGTGACCCGGCAGGGGGTCGGGCGCCTTCTCGTCGATCCGCGTGCCCTCGACCCACAGCGCCGCGCCCGGGCCGGTGGTGCCCGCGCCGATCCGCACGCGGCCGCGGCCGCGGACCAGCGCGCCCGGGTCACCGTCGGCCAGCCGGCCGACCTGCTCGACGGTGCCGAGCACACCGGTGCCCGCGTAGGTCCCGTCGACGCGGGGCACCAGGAGGACCCTGGGCTTCCCCGGCTCGGAGCGGGCGGCGGCCTGGGCGGCCTCCACCGCGGCGCGCACGTCGGCGTCGCTCAGGTCCAGCGGAACCACCATGCCGGGCAGCACGACCTCGTCGTCGAGCGGCAGCACAGGCAGGGCGAGCGGTGTGAACGCCTCGGACTCAGCAGCCATGATCTCCCCTTCGGCAGTCAAGTTGAGCTATGCCGACTCAATGCTCGGCGGCATGCCGTTGTTCCCCTGGGGGTGTTCGCCGTGAGCGATCACCTCAGCCGGCGGCCGGCGTACGCCACGACGAGGACCGACGACCGTCCGCCGGGCGCGAGCTTGACGGGTGCCGGGCGGGGGGCCTGGCGGGCGCCGGGCGGGGGGCCTGGCGGGGGGCCCGCCAGTGCCGCTGACCTGCGCCACCCGACACCGGACGAACGCCGAGGGGCGACCGCGGCGGTTGTCGGCGGCCGCTGGGCGACGCGGTGGCGTCGAGAGACGGCACCGCAGACCGCCGGCACCCGGCCGACGAGCCCGGCAGGGCTGCGGGCGGCAGGCGAGCCCGCGGACGGCGGGCGGCAGGCGAGCCCGCAGACAAGGGGCTCGCCGACGAACCCAGGTGGCGGCAAGCCCCGCAGGACGAGCGGCGGCCCGGCAGGGCGACGGCCAGTCGGCACGGCAGGGCGACGGTCACCGACAAGCCCCGCAGGGCGGGCGACCGACGAGCCCGGCGGGCAGGCGGCGGCCCGCAGCCCGCGCGAACGGGTGACATCGAGGGGCGGCGACCGGCCGGCGCCACCGCAGGCGGGCTGACGGCGAGTCCGGTGGCCGGAAGCCGCCCAGGCGGGACCCGGACGGGGGCCGCCGGAGCGGGCGGGTGCTCGCGGCCGAGGCTCCGACGAGGTGCAGCTCCCGGCGCCAGTGACCGCGCGTCACGCGCGTGGCAACGGCCCGAACCCACACGGGCCGTTCACGCCTCCGCGGGCAGTCCCGTCCCCGCGACGGTGAGCGCCTTCAGCGTCCGGTCGAGGTAGGCACGCAGCCGTCCGACCATGTCGAAGCCCCTGGGGTCGAGCACCCACTGCAACTGCAGCCCGTCCATGACGGCGGCCAGTTCGTGCGCCATCCCCACCGGGTCGCTGTCGGGCCGCAGTTCGCCGCTCGCGACGGCCTGGCGCAGCGTGCCGGAGAGGTGTTCGACGAGTCTGGCGTAGCGCTGGACGAAGTAGGCGTGCGCGGGGTGACCGGGGTCGCCCGCCTCGGCGGCGAGGACGTTGAACATCCGGGTGCGGCCGAACCGCGTGCTGTTGTAGTGGGCGAGCCGCAGGACGGTGGTGAAGCACTCGGCGGCAGAGGCGAACTCGCGGGAGAAGAACTTCTCCTCGTCGGCCCGGTCGGTGCGGGCGAGGACCTGCACCAGGAGGTCCTCCTTGCTGCGGAAGTGGTGCAGCAGGCCGCCCTGGGTGATCCCGACGTCCTTGGCGATGCGGGCCAGGGAGGAGGCGTGGAAGCCCCACTGGGCGAAGTGCTCGACGGCGGCGTCGAGGATGCGCAGCCGGCGCTCGTCGCCCACGGCGTAGGTGCCCCTGCCTGCGCCTGTGCGGGTGCCGCCGTTCTCCTTCTGGACCATGCCCGCCACGATAGCCGCGCCGGCGGCGGGCGGGACGTGGCCCGCGGCACACGCGCGCGACCACCGGTTACACGAGTAAGCGAGCGTCATTTTTCAAGCCATGTGCAGCGTGATTCAAGCCACGCGAAGAAAACCTACTACCTACTCGGTTTTGCTGCTTCCCTGGTCGCGCCGGTGCGGCGAAGAAGCCGCCCCCGTCCCCCATGGAGAGTCGCCATGGCCCTCAGCCACGACGCACCGCTCGACGAGACGTCCTCCCCGACGCCCGCGTCCGCTCACGCGGGAGCATCCCCCTCGTCTCCCGAGCCCCTCGCGTCCCCCGCGCCCGCCGAGCCGTCCGCCCACGCCGAGCCGTCCGCCCCGGCCAAGCTGGTCTTCGGCCTGGTCTTCGCCCAGTTCGGCGCCTATCTCGCCGTCCTCACCCCGGTGGTGGTGACCCTCGCCCTGCGGGTCTCGCAGATCGTGCCGGAGGCCGACCGCGGCGCCGCCCTCGGCCAGGTGCTGTCCGTCGGCGCCCTGCTGGCGATGCTCGGCAACCCGGTCTTCGGCGCCCTGTCCGACCGCACCACCAGCCGCTTCGGCCGCCGTCGCCCCTGGCTGATCGGCGGCATGCTGGTGGGCCTCGCGGGCCTGCTGGTGGTGGCCCTCGGCGGCAGCGTCCCGGTCCTCATGCTCGGCTGGGCGCTGGCCCAGCTCGGCATCAACGCCTCCCTGGCCGCGCTGACGTCGACCATTCCCGACCTGATCCCGCCGCACCAGCAGGCCCGGGTCTCCGGCCTGGTCGGCATGACGATCTCGCTGTCGCTGATCGGCGGATCGGCGCTGGCGCAGTTGTTCAGCGACTCGATGGCGCTCGCCTTCCTCGTCCCCGGCGTCATCGGGGTCGTCGCGGTCGGCTACCTGGCCGCCGTGATGAAGGACCGCCCGGCCCGCGCCGGCGCCTTCGAGCCGTACTCCGTCAAGGAGTTCCTGCGCAGCTTCTGGGTGAACCCGCGCCGCCACCCCGACTTCGCGTGGAACTTCGCCGGCCGCTTCCTGGTCTTCACCGGCGCCTCCTGCGTGACCAGCTACCAGGTGTACTTCCTGATGGACCGCCTCGGTTACGGCGCGGGCGAGGTCACCGACAAGGTCTTCGCGGGCACCCTGGCGATGGTCGCGGCCACCGTGCTGGGCTCCCTCGTCGGCGGCCAGCTCTCCGACCGCTCCGGCCGCCGCAAGCCGTACGTGCTGGGCGCCTCGCTGGTGATGGGAGTCAGCCTCGCGCTGATCGCCTCGGCCCACTCCTTCGGGATGTACGTCGCCGCCCTGGTCGTCTTCGGCTTCGGCGAGGGTCTCTACCTGTCCGTCGACATGGCGCTGGCGGCCGCGGTGCTGCCCAACCCCGAGGAGTCGGCCAAGGACATGGGCGTGCTGAACATCGGCAACGCCCTGCCCCAGTCCCTCGTGCCCATCGTCGCCCCGTCCCTGCTGGCGATCGGCGGCGGCGGCAACTACGGCGCGCTGTTCCTCTTCGGCGCGATCGCCGCCGTACTGGGCGCACTCGCCGTCCAGTTCGTGCGCTCGGTGCGGTAAGTCCCCCTCGCACCCGAGGAATCGAAGAGCAGAAGAGCCGACGAGCCGACGCGTCGAAGAGCCGACGAGCCAACGAGCCGACGAGCCAACGAGCCGACGCGTCGAAGAGTCGAAGAGTCGAAGTCGACGAATCACATCAAGGAATCAAGGAACCCACCTATGTCCAGCCCCGCCTACCGCGACCCGGCCCGCCCCGTCGACGAGCGTGTCGAGGACCTGCTGTCCCGCATGACCCTGGCGGAGAAGGCGGGCCAGCTCTTCCACACCATGCTGGTCATGGGGCCGGGCGGCACGCTCGTCGAGGAGGCGGGCGGCGTCCTGCGGGACGGCACCACCGAGCTGGTCGCCGGCCGCCACCTGACCCACTTCAACCTGGTGGGCCAGGGCGGCGCCCGCGAGACGGCCGAGTGGGCCAACCGGATGCAGGAGCTGGCGGCGGACACCCGCCTGGGCATCCCGGTCACCCTGTCCACCGATCCGCGTCACGCCTTCACCGACAACCCGGGCGCCTCGTTCCTCGCCGGAGACTTCTCGGCCTGGCCGGAGCCGCTGGGGCTGGCCGCGACCGGCGACGCGGAACTGGTGGAGCGGTTCGCGGACACCGTGCGCCGCGAGTACCTGGCGGTGGGTTTCCGGGTGGCCCTGCACCCGCAGATCGACCTGGCCACCGAGCCGCGCTGGTCGCGCCAGTCCGGGACGTTCGGCTCCCGCGCGGAGACGGCGGCCGAACTCGTCCGGGCGTACGTGCGCGGTCTGCAGGGCCCGCGGCTCGGGCCGGGTTCGGTCGCCGCGATGGTCAAGCACTTCCCCGGCGGCGGCCCGCAGAAGGACGGCGAGGACCCGCACTTCCCCTACGGCAAGGAGCAGGTGTACCCGGGCGGGATGCGCGAGTACCACCTGGCGCCCTTCGTGGCCGCCGTCGAGGCCGGGTGCTCGCAGATGATGCCGTACTACGGCAAGCCCGTCGGCACCGACTGGGAGGAGGTCGGCTTCGGCTTCAACCGGGATGTCCTGACAGGCCTGCTGCGCGAGCGGCTCGGCTTCGAGGGCATCGTCTGCACCGACTGGGGCCTGCTCACCGACGCGGACATCATGGGCGAGCCGCACCAGGCGCGAGCCTGGGGCGTGGAGCACCTGAGCGTCGCCGAGCGCGCGGCGAAGGCGCTGGACGCGGGGGCGGACCAGTTCGGCGGCGAGCAGTGCCCCGAGGTGATCGTGGAGCTGGTCCGCTCGGGCCGGGTCAGCGAGGAGCGCCTCGACCTCTCCGTACGGCGGGTGCTGCGCGAGAAGTTCGTCCTCGGGCTGTTCGAGAACCCGTACGTGGACCCCGACCGGGCCGCGGAGATCGTCGGGGCGGGCGAGTTCCGGGCCCTCGGCGAGGCCGCCCAGCGCCGTTCGCTGACCGTCCTGACCAACCGGGACGCCCTGCTGCCGCTGCGCGGCCGGCCCGGCCTGTACGTCAGTGGGGTGAGCGAGCGGACGGCCGCGGCGTACGGCGACGTGGTCGCCGACCCGGCCGCCGCGGACGTGGCCGTGCTGCGGCTGCGCACCCCCTACGAGGCGCGGCCCGGCGCCTTCGAGTCGTTCTTCCACGCGGGCTCGCTGGCCTTCCCCGAGGACGAGCTGAAGGAGATCCTGCGGCTGCTGGACACGGTGCCGACCGTGGTGTGCGTCAACCTCGAACGGCCCGCGGTGCTCCCGGAGATCGCCGAGCGGGCGGCCGCGCTGGTCGCCGACTTCGGGGCGTCGGACGCGGCCCTGCTGGACGTCGCGTTCGGGCGGGCGCGGGCCGAGGGCCGGCTGCCGTTCGAGCTGCCGCGGTCGATGGCGGCGGTGGCGGCCGCCCGCCCGGACGTGCCCGACGACACGGCCGACCCGGTGTTCCCGTACGGGCACGGCCTGGACATCTGAGGCTGCCGAGACCCGGACCGCGGACGCGGACCGCGGACGCGGACCACGCACCCGGGCCACGCACCACCCGGGCCACGCACCCGGGCCACGGACGCGAGGCGCGAGGCGCGAGGCGCGACCGCAACGCGCGGTGCATGGTCCATGGTGCGTGGTGCACCGCGCACAGCGCACCACGCACCGCGCCGGCACCCATAATTCCCGTGGCCGTAGCGCCGTGTTCGTGCAGGATGGGCCCCATGACCGCCACCTACGAAACCCCCGTGGTGCTGGATCGTCGTGAGGGTCCCCACGGCGAGGTCGTGCTGCGCCGGCACGGCGAGTTGCTGCAGATCATCGCCAACGGCTGCTTCCTGATGGACACCTCCGACGGCCGCTCCGAGCGGCTGCTCGTCGACGCCGCGCTGGACGCCCTCGGCGCCCGCGCCGAACCGCACGTGCTGATCGGCGGGCTCGGCGTCGGCTTCTCGCTCGCACACGCCGCGGCGAATCCCCGCTGGGGCGCGATCACGGTCGTGGAACGCGAACAAGCGATCATCGACTGGCATCTGCGCGGCCCGTTGTCGGCACTGTCCTCACAGGCCGTGGCCGACCCGCGCACCCGCATCGTCGAGGCCGATCTGGTCGAGCACCTCCGTGAGACGTCCGCCACGTACGACGCCCTGTGCCTGGACATCGACAACGGGCCCGGCTGGACCGTCACCGAAGGCAACGGCACCCTCTACTCGCCCGCCGGACTGGCAAGCTGCGCAAGGGTGTTGAGGCCGGGCGGGGTTCTCGCGGTGTGGTCGGCCGAGCCCTCCCCGGAATTCGAAGAAACGCTGTGGAATGCCGGGTTCCCACAGGTGCGTACCGAAGAGGTCCCCGTTGCCCGGGGCGTTCCCGACGTCGTGCACCTCGCCGTCCGACCTGGATAGCAAATAAACGGTGACTCCCCGTACGCTGCTGCCCTGACGCCGATCATTCCGCGTCAATCGCAGGCATGCGCAGACCTGTGCAAGTGCAGACATGTGCAAGTAACGGATCACCCCACGGATTCCGGAAAGCAACTCAGGGGCGGGCGATGGAGCAGACACACACCTCGCACAACGGCACGACCACGACCCAGGGCGCGCAGCGCCGGGTACTGGTGGTCGAGGACGATCCGACGATCGTCGACGCCATCGCGGCCCGCCTGCGCGCAGAGGGTTTCCTCGTGCAGACCGCCGGCGACGGTCCGGCCGCCGTCGACACCGCCGAGGCCTGGCAGCCCGATCTGCTGATCCTCGACATCATGCTGCCCGGCTTCGACGGACTGGAGGTCTGCCGCCGCGTGCAGGCCGCCCGTCCGGTGCCGGTGCTGATGCTCACCGCGCGCGACGACGAGACCGACATGCTGGTCGGACTCGGCGTCGGCGCCGACGACTACATGACGAAGCCGTTCTCCATGCGGGAGCTGGCCGCGCGGGTGCACGTGCTGCTGCGCCGCGTGGAGCGGGCCGCGCTGGCCGCGGCGACGCCGAGGAGCGGCATCCTGCGGCTGGGCGAGCTGGAGATCGACCACGCGCAGCGGCGGGTCCGGGTGCGTTCGGAGGACGTGCACCTCACGCCCACCGAGTTCGACCTCCTGGTCTGCCTGGCGAACACCCCGCGCGCGGTGCTCTCCCGCGAGCAGCTGCTGGCGGAGGTATGGGACTGGGCGGACGCCTCCGGCACCCGGACCGTCGACAGCCACATCAAGGCGCTGCGCCGGAAGATCGGCGCCGAGCGGATCCGCACGGTGCACGGCGTGGGCTACGCGCTGGAGACCCCGAACCCATGAGCGGCGGACCGACCGGACCGAGAGGCCCCGGGGAGGAACCCTGGGGCGGCGTACGCCCGTTCTCGATCAAGACCAAGCTGGGCGTGCTGGTCGTCGTCTCGGTTCTGATCACCACGGGTCTGCTGATGATCGCGGTGCGCACGGAGACCGAGCTGCGTTTCATCACGGTCTTCTCGATGATCGCCACCCTGCTGATCACGCAGTTCGTCGCGCACTCGCTCACCGCGCCGCTGGACGAGATGAACGCGGTGGCCCGTTCCATCTCGCACGGCGACTACACCCGCCGGGTGCGCGAGAACCGGCGGGACGAACTGGGCGACCTGGCCCAGACGATCAACCGCATGGCCGACGACCTGGAGGCCCAGGACCGGCAGCGCAAGGAGCTGGTCGCGAACGTCTCGCACGAGCTGCGCACCCCCATCGCGGGCCTGCGCGCGGTGCTGGAGAACATCGTGGACGGCGTCTCGCCCGCCGACACCGAGACCATGCGCACGGCCCTGAAGCAGACGGAGCGGCTCGGGCGGCTGGTGGAGACGCTGCTCGACCTGTCCCGGCTGGACAACGGCGTCGTTCCGCTGCGCAGGCGGCGGTTCGAGGTGTGGCCGTACCTGTCGGGCGTGCTGAAGGAGGCCAACATGGCCGTGCCCGCCCGCGCGGGCATCGCCTCCGGCTCCGGCACCCACACCCGTACCGACGTCCATCTGCACCTCGACGTCTCCCCGCCCGAACTGACCGCGCACGCCGACCCGGAGCGCATCCACCAGGTGGTCGCCAACCTGATCGACAACGCGGTCAAGCACAGCCCGCCGCACGGCCGGGTGACCGTCAAGGCGCGGCGCGGCGCGCAGCCGGAGTCGCTGGAGCTGGAGGTGCTGGACGAGGGTCCGGGCATCCCCCGCTCGGAGTGGCACCGGGTCTTCGAGCGCTTCAACCGGGGCGACGCGGGTGTGTCGAAGGGGCCGGGCAGCGACGGCGGCACGGGCCTCGGCCTGGCGATCGCCCGCTGGGCGGTGGATCTGCACGGCGGCCGGATAGGGGTGGCCGAATCTGTGCGAGGTTGCCGGATTCTTGTCACTCTTCCGGGAGAGACATCCCTACCAAGTTGACGTAAAGTCCGAACCGGAGTCGCCGGATCCACCGGCGTTCGCGCTGGCGGACACGTGTGATCAGGGACAGGCCCGCAAGCTCTGCTTGCAGGGCCCGCACCTGCGCACCCCGGCGCGCCCCAACGTCCCCCCTCGTACAGCGGAACCACGCTTGTTTCCCGCCGTTTCCAGCCCCGAAACACCCTTCGCAATGTGACTTACGCGACGATGAACCGGCCCGGACTGACCTTCGCCGCCGGGGAGGCGTAGCCTTGATTCCCGCTGTCCATCACCTTGTGAAGCGGAAGAGGGCGGTTGCCGCCGTGTCGCCACAGTCCCCCAGTAACTCAAGCTCCTCCACCCTTCGGGCAGGAGGCGCGTCTACGACCGACGCCGACCAAGCGGGCAAGAACCCCGCTGCCGCGTTCGGTCCCAATGAGTGGCTCGTCGACGAGATCTATCAGCAGTACCTCCAGGACCCGAATTCGGTAGACCGCGCCTGGTGGGACTTCTTCGCCGACTACAAGCCGGGGGCGGCCGCCACCCCGGCTCCGGCGGGTGCTGCGGCCGCGGGGGCCGCAGGGACCACCACCACCCCGGCGCCGGCCGCCCCGGCCGCGCCCGCGGCTCCGGCCGCCGCTCCCGCTCCGGCCCCCGCGGCCCCGAAGCCCGCCGCCGCGGCTCCCGCTCCGGCCCCGGCCCCGGCTCCCGCGAAGGCCGCCCCGGCCCCGAAGCCCGCCGCGAAGCCGAAGGCGGAGCCCGCCGCGCAGGCCGCCGACGGCCCGGAGCTGGTGCCGCTGCGCGGCCCGTCCGCCGCGGTCGCCAAGAACATGAACGCCTCGCTGGAACTGCCCACGGCCACGTCCGTGCGCGCGGTCCCGGTGAAGCTGCTGTTCGACAACCGCATCGTCATCAACAACCATCTCAAGCGGGCCCGCGGCGGGAAGATCTCCTTCACCCACCTCATCGGTTACGCGATGGTGCGGGCCATCAAGGCCATGCCGTCGATGAACTGGTCGTTCGGCGAGAAGGACGGCAAGCCGGTCCTCGTCAAGCCGGCGCACGTCAACCTCGGCCTGGCCATCGACCTGGTGAAGCCCAACGGCGACCGCCAGCTCGTCGTGGCCGCCATCAAGAAGGCCGAGACGCTGAACTTCTTCGAGTTCTGGCAGGCCTACGAGGACATCGTCCGCCGCGCCCGCGACGGCAAGCTGACGATGGACGACTTCACCGGCGTCACGGTCTCCCTGACCAACCCCGGCGGCCTCGGCACCGTCCACTCGGTCCCGCGCCTGATGCCCGGCCAGTCGGTGATCATGGGCGTCGGCTCCATGGACTACCCGGCGGAGTTCCAGGGCACCTCCCAGGACACCCTCAACAAGCTCGGCATCTCGAAGGTCATGACGCTCACGTCGACCTACGACCACCGGGTGATCCAGGGCGCGGCCTCCGGCGAGTTCCTCCGCCAGGTCGCGAACCTCCTGCTCGGCGAGAGCGGCTTCTACGACGACATCTTCGAGGCCCTGCGCATCCCCTACGAGCCGGTCCGCTGGCTGCGGGACATCGACGCCAGCCACGACGACGACGTCACCAAGGCCGCCCGCGTCTTCGAGCTGATCCACTCCTACCGGGTCCGCGGCCACGTCATGGCCGACACCGACCCGCTGGAGTACCGCCAGCGCAAGCACCCCGACCTGGACATCGTCGAGCACGGCCTCACCCTGTGGGACCTGGAGCGCGAGTTCGCCGTCGGCGGCTTCGCCGGCAAGTCGATGATGAAGCTGCGCGACATCCTCGGCGTGCTGCGCGACTCGTACTGCCGCACCACCGGCATCGAGTTCATGCACATCCAGGACCCCAAGCAGCGCAAGTGGATCCAGGACCGGGTGGAGCGCCCGCACTCCAAGCCGGAGCGCGAGGAGCAGCTGCGCATCCTGCGCCGGCTGAACGCGGCGGAGGCGTTCGAGACCTTCCTGCAGACGAAGTACGTCGGCCAGAAGCGCTTCTCGCTGGAGGGCGGCGAGTCCGTCATCCCGCTGCTCGACGCGGTGCTGGACAGCGCCGCCGAGTCGCGCCTGGACGAGGTCGTCATCGGCATGGCCCACCGCGGCCGCCTGAACGTCCTGGCGAACATCGTCGGCAAGTCGTACGCGCAGATCTTCCGCGAGTTCGAGGGCAACCTCGACCCGAAGTCGATGCACGGCTCCGGCGACGTGAAGTACCACCTGGGCGCCGAGGGCACCTTCACCGGCCTGGACGGCGAGCAGATCAAGGTCAGCCTGGTGGCGAACCCGTCGCACCTGGAGGCGGTCGACCCCGTCCTCGAGGGTGTGTCGCGGGCCAAGCAGGACATCATCAACAAGGGCGGCACGGACTTCACCGTGCTGCCGGTGGCGATCCACGGCGACGCGGCCTTCGCGGGCCAGGGCGTGGTGGCCGAGACCCTGAACATGTCGCAGCTGCGCGGCTACCGCACCGGCGGCACGGTCCACATCGTCATCAACAACCAGGTCGGCTTCACCGCGGCCCCCGAGTCCTCGCGTTCGTCGATGTACGCGACGGACGTGGCCCGCATGATCGAGGCCCCGATCTTCCACGTGAACGGCGACGACCCCGAGGCGGTCGTGCGGGTCGCGCGGCTGGCGTTCGAGTTCCGCCAGGCGTTCAACAAGGACGTGGTGATCGACCTCATCTGCTACCGCCGCCGCGGTCACAACGAGTCGGACAACCCGGCCTTCACCCAGCCGCTGATGTACGACCTGATCGACAAGAAGCGCTCGGTGCGCAAGCTGTACACCGAGTCCCTGATCGGTCGCGGCGACATCACCCTGGAAGAGGCCGAGCAGGCGCTGCAGGACTACCAGGGCCAGCTGGAGAAGGTCTTCACCGAGGTCCGCGAGGCCACCTCGCAGCCGGCGGCGGCGGCCACGTCCGACCCGCAGGCCGAGTTCCCGGTGGCGGTCTCCACGGCGGTCTCCACCGAGGTCGTCAAGCGGATCGCCGAGTCCCAGGTCAACATCCCCGACCACATCACCGTGCACCCGCGTCTGCTGCCGCAGCTGCAGCGCCGGGCGGCGATGGTCGAGGACGGCACCATCGACTGGGGCATGGGCGAGACCCTCGCGGTCGGCTCCCTGCTGCTGGAGGGCGTCCCGGTCCGGCTGGCCGGCCAGGACTCCCAGCGCGGCACCTTCGGCCAGCGCCACGCGGTGATCATCGACCGCAGCACCGGCGAGGAGTACACGCCGCTGCAGTACCTGGCGGAGGAACAGGCGCGCCTGAACGTCTACAACTCCCTGCTGTCCGAGTACGCGGCGATGGGCTTCGAGTACGGCTACTCGCTGGCCCGCCCGGACGCGCTGGTGATGTGGGAGGCGCAGTTCGGCGACTTCGTCAACGGCGCGCAGACGGTCGTGGACGAGTTCATCTCCTCGGCGGAGCAGAAGTGGGGCCAGACCTCCGGCGTGACGCTGCTGCTGCCGCACGGCTACGAGGGCCAGGGCCCGGACCACTCGTCCGCCCGCCCGGAGCGCTTCCTGCAGCTGTGCGCGCAGAACAACATGACGGTCGCGATGCCGACCTCGCCGTCGAACTACTTCCACCTCCTGCGGTGGCAGGTGCACAACCCGCACCACAAGCCGCTGATCGTCTTCACCCCGAAGTCGATGCTGCGCCTGAAGGCCGCGGCCTCGAAGGCGGAGGAGTTCACGACGGGCCAGTTCCGCCCGGTCATCGGCGACGCGTCGGTGGACCCGGCCGCGGTCCGCAAGGTCGTCTTCTGCGCGGGCAAGGTCTACTACGACCTGGACGCCGAGCGCCGCAAGCGCGGTGTGACGGACACCGCGATCGTCCGCATCGAGCGCCTGTACCCGCTGGCGGGTGCCGAGCTCCAGGCGGAGATCGCCAAGTACCCGAACGCCGAGAAGTACCTGTGGGCCCAGGAGGAGCCGGCCAACCAGGGCGCCTGGCCGTTCATCGCCCTGAACCTGATCGACCACCTGGACCTGGCGGTCGGCGCGGACATCCCGGCGAGCGAGCGCCTGCGCCGCATCTCCCGCCCGCACTCCTCCTCCCCGGCGGTGGGTTCCGCGAAGCGGCACCAGGCCGAGCAGGAGCAGCTGGTGCGCGAGGTGTTCGAGGCGTGAGCCGCTGAACTCCGGTCGCGGTGAGGCCCGGTCCCGTTTTCGGGGCCGGGCCTCACCGCGTTCCCGCTCCGCCCCTCCCGGCCGCTCCCCCCACCGCCGGTGACTCCGTAGGCTGTCCCCAGCACCCCGTACGACTGCAGGAGAGCAGCCCCATGTACTTCACCGACCGAGGCATCGAGGAGCTGGAGAAGCGGCGCGGCGAGGAGGAGGTCACCTTCGAGTGGCTCGCCGAGCAGCTGCGGACGTTCGTCGATCTCAACCCGGACTTCGAGGTACCGGTGGAGCGGCTGGCGACGTGGCTGGCCCGGCTGGACGACGAGGACGACGAGTAGCGGGTCGTCCCGGGGCAGAGCCCTGGCCGTGCTTCGGGGCGGGGTCGGGGGGCGGGCTCAGGACCGGGTTCCGGGGCGGGCTCCGGGCCAGGTTCGGGGCGGGCCTCGGACCGTGCTCCCTGCGGGATTCCGGGGCGGGCTCCCAGCCGGGCTCCGGGCCAGGTCCCGGGCCGAGCCTGGGACCGTGCTCAGGGCAGGGCTCCGGGCCGGATTCAGGGCCAGGCTCCGGAGCGGGCATCGGCCGTACTCCCAGCCGGGCTCCGGGGCGGGCTCCCGGCCGGACTCCGGGCCAGGTCCCGGACCGAGCCTGGGACCGTGCTCAGGGCAGGGCTCCGGGCCGGATTCAGGGCCAGGCTCCGGGGGCGGGCCTCGGGCCGTGCTCCCAGCCTGGTTCCGGGGCGGGCTCCCAGCCGGGCTCAGGCCGAGGTCCCGGGCCGAGCCTCGGACCGTGCTCCCCACCGGTTCCGGGCCAGGCTCCCGGGGCGGATTCCGGACGGCCTGTGAGGCCGGCGCGCTTGGTCGTGCCGTGCGGTTCCGTGCGCGGGTTCAGTCCAACGGGCGCATCGGGGCGTAGGCCAGCCCCAGCGCGCCGTGCGCCAGCAGCAGCGCCCCCGCCGCCAGCCAGCCGCCGCTGCGGCGGTACGCGCCCCAGGCCGTGAGCGGCAGCCCGGCGGCGAGCTGGGCCAGGGCCAGCGTCTGCCCCTTCGAAGTACCCGCCCACGGCAGCCAGGCGTTCCGGGGGCCGGGGCCGGTTCCGGCGGCGCCGGGTGCCGGACGGGCCGTCTCCGGCCGGACCACCCCTTCGAGCGACCGGTCGGCCCCTTCGACCCGGCGGGCGGCCGGGGCGATCTGACCGGTGACCGGGCCGGCCATCTGGCCGGTGACCTGGCCGGTGACCGCGCGGGCGTCCGGCAGGACGCGGGCCGCCTCGCGGAGGCGGTCGGCGGGTTCGCCCGGGTCGAGGCCCGGCGGCAGGGCGACGCCGGCGTGCGTGAGGACCGTCAGCAGGCCGCGCAGGCGGGCGCGGGCGTCGGCCCAGCGGTCGGACGCGGTGAGGCGGTCGAGCAACGGCAGGTCCGGGCCGAGACCGAGACGCGCGGCGAAGGTCCGCATCGCCTCGTCCTGGCCGGCGGGGGTGCCATCGGCGAGCCAGACGTAGCCGACCGGGCGACGGAAGCCGGAGACCAGGGTGTAGCCGGCGCGGTCGGCGTCCCACCACAGCGCGAGGACCGGCCAGGGAGCGCCGACGGCCAGGGCGGTGGCCCAGCCGGTCAGGACGTCGTCGACCGTCTCCGCGCCCCCGGCCCACGGCCCGCCCCCGGGGACCAGGACGCTCCAGCCGTCGCCGGCCCGGACCAGCGTCATGGTCTCGCCCAGCAGGAGGGCGGTGCGGGCGACGGAGTCGGCGTCGGCCCGGCAGAGCAGGAGGGCGCCGGGAGCGCGGCCGGTGCGTGAGGTTTCCGTCGTCGCCATGGTCACACGCTAGGGCGATTTGCCCCGTTCGGTCACTTCGAGGGCGTGGACACGGGCATCCACGTCCCCGGATCGGGTGTCTTGACTTTCCCGCGCCGCGATATATCGTGAAACGAGAGAAGACGCGATATGGCGTGTTCACGGCGGGAGGTCTGCACCATGTCCGAATGGTCCGTCCGAGAGCCCGGGAAGCTCACGTTCGACGAGCCCCCGCGGGAGCTCCACGTGCGCATCGTCAACGGCACGGTGAACGTGGTGGGCACGGACGAGGACTCCGCCCGCCTGGAGGTCTCCGAGATAGAGGGGTCCGAACTGCTCGTCACCCTGGAGGGCGGCGCGCTCACCGTGGCGTACGAGGATCTGCCCTGGAAGGGCTTCCTGAAGTGGCTCGACCGCAAGGGGTGGCGGCGCAGTGCCGTGGTCTCCCTCGCAGTGCCGGCCCGGACCCGGGTCGAGGTGGGGGTCGTCGGCGCCACGGCGGTCGTCTCCGGGCTCGACGAGCGCGTCGAGGTGAAGGGCGTCAACGGGGACACCACCCTCGTGAGGCTCACCGGGCCGGTACGCGCGGACACCGTCGCGGGGAACGTGGAGGCGCAGGCGCTCAGCGGCGACCTCCGCTTCAACTCGGTCTCCGGCGACCTCACCGTCGTCGAGGCGGGCTCCTCCGTCCGGGCGGACTCGGTGAGCGGCTCGATGATCGTCGACCTCGATACGACGGGCCGGCCGACCGACGTCACCCTGACGAGCGTCTCGGGCGAGATAGCGATCCGGCTGCCCCAGCCGGCGGACGCGGAGGTCGAGGCGAACACCGCCGGCGGCACGGTCTCCAACGCCTTCGAGGACCTGCGGGTCGGCGGGCAGTGGGGCGCCAAGCGGATCACCGGCCGGCTCGGCGCGGGCAACGGCCGGCTGAAGGCGACCACGGTCTCGGGCTCGATCGCCCTGCTCCGCCGGCCCCCGGCCGAGGACGAGCCGTGGGACGCGGTGCCACGGGACGACGGCCCGGAGGACAGTGCCCCGTGGGACAGGAGCCCGAAGGACGACGGCCCCAAAAACAACGGTCCGGAAGACGACGGTCCGGAAGACAGCGGCCCGGAAGACAGCGGCCCCGCGGACACCCCGGCGGGCGCGGCGGGCGCGGACTCGGGGGAGAATTCCGTTTCCGGCCGGGACGGCGGCGCGACCGGCGCCCCGGCCGACGGCACGACCGACAAGAAGGTGCTCTGACATGCCTCCCGTCTTCGCCCATGGCCGCCTCCGCCTGTACCTGCTGAAGCTGCTGGACGAGGCCCCGCGCCACGGTTACGAGGTGATCCGCCTGCTCGAGGAGCGGTTCCAGGGGCTGTACGCGCCCTCGGCCGGCACCGTCTACCCCCGGCTCGCCAAGCTGGAGGCCGAAGGCCTGGTCACGCACACCACCGAAGGCGGCCGCAAGGTGTACGCCATCACCGACGCGGGCCGGGCCGAGCTGGCCGACCGCAGCGGGGAACTGGCCGACCTGGAGCTGGAGATCCGCGAGTCGGTGGCGGAGCTCGCCGCCGAGATCCGGGCCGACGTGCGGGGCGCGGCCGGCGACCTGCGGCGCGAGATGCGTGCGGCCGCCTCCGAGGCCCGCCGCGGCGGCACGGCGCAGGGCCGGCCGGAGGGCCCCTTCGGTGAGCACGGGGAGTACGCGGGGTACGGGGACCTCGGCGACAAGGAGGCCTGGCGCGCCGCGAAGGAGGAGATGCGGCGCGTCAAGCAGGAGTGGAAGGAGCAGGCCCGCCGCGCCAAGGACGAGAGCCGCCGGGCCCGCGAGGAGGCCCAGCGGGCGCGGCGCCAGGCCAAGGAGGCGCAGGAGCGGGCGCGGGCCCAGGCCCAGGAGGAGGTGCAGCGCATCGCCCGGCGCGTGCAGGAGCAGGTGCAGGACCACTTCGCGCGGGGCGACTGGCCGACGGGGGTCCGGGAGGGCCTGACCGAGTTGGCCAAGGAGTTCGGCGACTTCGGCAAGAGCTTCGGGACGGGGCTGGGCAAGGACTTCGGCTTCGGTCGCGGCGGCACGGGCACCGGTACGGCGGCGTCCGGGCCGGATTACTCGCAGACGCCGGAGGACTTCCCGGCCGGATACGAGCCGGCCTGGGCCCACGAGGAGACGACCGGCGACCCGGCCCGCGACCTGGACCGGCTGCTCGACCGCTTCCGCGACGACATCCGCGACGCGGCCCGCGACCACGGTGTCACGGCCGACCAGCTCCGTGACGCCCGCCGCCATCTGTCGACGGCAGCGGCTCACATCGGGGCGATACTGCGCACGCCGAAGGCCTGAGCAAGCCGACGGCCGGCCCGGAAGAACCGGGACGGCCGTCGGCGCGAAAGAGGCTGGTGCAAGCGGCTCTCAGCCGTTGGTGAGCACGATCTTTCCGAACTGGTCGCCCGACTCCAGTCGTTCGAAGCCCTCGCGGGCCCGCTCCATCGGCAGCACCTCGTCGATGACGGGACGTACGCCGGTGGCGGCGCAGAAGGAGAGCAGGTCCTCGAGTTCGTCCTTGGTGCCCATCGTGGAGCCGACGACCTTGAGCTCCAGGAAGAAGATGCGGGTCAGCTCGGCGTGTGAGGGGCGGTCGCCGCTGGTGGCGCCGGAGATGACGAGCGTGCCGCCGGGCTTCAGCGACTTCACCGAGTGCGACCAGGTGGCCGCGCCCACGGTCTCGATGACGGCGTCCACCCGCTGCGGCAGCCGCGCCCCCGACTCCAGCGCCTCGACGGCGCCCAGTTCCACCGCCCGCTTGCGCTTGGCCTCGTCGCGGCTGGTCGCGAAGACCCGCAGGCCGGCGGCCTTGCCGAGCACGATCGCGGCCGTGGCGACACCGCCGCCCGCGCCCTGGACGAGGACCGAGTCGCCGGGCCGCACCCCGGCGTTGGTGAAGAGCATGCGGTAGGCGGTCAGCCAGGCGGTCGGCAGGCAGGCGGCCTCCTCGAAGGAGAGTTCCCTGGGCTTGGGCAGGACGTTCCAGGTCGGCACGGCGACCTGCTCGGCGAAGGTCCCCTGATAGCGCTCGGTCAGGATGGAGCGGGGCTCCCGGGGGCCGACTCCGTGACCGCTCTGTCCGATCACGGAGTGCAGGACGACCTCGTTGCCGTCCTCGTCGACGCCGGCGGCGTCGCAGCCGAGGATCATCGGCAGTCTGTCCTCGGGCAGGCCCACGCCTCGCAGCGACCACAGATCGTGGTGGTTGAGGGAGGCGGCCTTGACGTTGACGGTGCTCCAGCCGGGACGGGCCTCGGGAGCCGGACGCTCCCCCAGTTCCAGGCCGTTCAGCGGCTGGTCGCGGTCGATTCGGGCGGCGTAGACGGCGAACATGACCTTGACGATAGGCGGCCCCGGCGGCGTGGGGAACCAGGCCGCGCTGTGACACACACCCTCTTGCCACGGCGGCAGTCAGCGGAAGTCAGCGGGAACCCGGGGGGATCAGGTGGAATCAGCGGGAAACAGCGGAACCCGGGGAATCAGCGGGAAACAGAACGGCCCCGCCCGGCAGGGCGGGGCCGTTCAGCCGGCACTCGGCATCACGTCAGCGACGTGCGACGCCCTCGGCCCGCGCCGCGGCCGCGACCGCCGCGGTGACCGCCGGAGCGACCCGCTCGTCGAACGGCGACGGGATGACGTAGTCGGCGGCGAGGTCGTCGCCGACCACTCCGGCCAGCGCCTCGGCCGCCGCGATCTTCATCCCCTCCGTGATCCGGGACGCGCGCACCTGCAGCGCGCCCGCGAAGATGCCGGGGAACGCCAGCACGTTGTTGATCTGGTTCGGGAAGTCCGACCGGCCGGTGGCCACCACCGCCGCGTACTTGTGCGCGACGTCGGGGTGCACCTCGGGGTTCGGGTTGGCCATGGCGAACACGAACGCGTCCTTGGCCATGGAGGCGACCGCCTCCTCCGCGACCGTACCGCCGGAGACGCCGATGAAGACGTCGGCGCCCTCCAGTGCCGCCTCCAGCGACCCGGTCAGGCCCGCCTTGTTGGTGAAACCGGCGACTTCCCGCTTGACCGGCGTCAGGTCGTCCCGGTCGGCCGAGACCACGCCCCTGCGGTCCGCGACGGCGACATCGCCGATACCGGCCTCGATCAGGAACTTCGCGATGGCGATACCGGCCGCGCCCGAGCCCGAGATGACCGCCCGCAGGTCGCCGAGCCCCCGGCCGGTGAGCCGCGCGGCGTTGCGCAGGGCCGCCAGGGTCACGACCGCGGTGCCGTGCTGGTCGTCGTGGAAGACCGGGATGTCGAGCCGCTCCTGCAGCTTCCGCTCGATCTCGAAGCACCGCGGCGCCGAGATGTCCTCCAGGTTGACGCCGCCGAAGGACGGCGCGAGGCGCACCACGGTCTCGACGATCTCGTCGACGCCGGTGCAGTCCAGCGCGATCGGCACCGCGTCCACGCCGCCGAACTGCTTGAACAGGATCGCCTTGCCCTCCATCACCGGGAGGGAGGCCTCGGGCCCGATGTCGCCGAGTCCGAGCACGGCCGTGCCGTCGGTCACCACGGCGACCACGGACGACTTCCACGTGTAGTCGTTGACCAGGTCCGGCTGCTCCGCGATCGCGGTGCACACGCGCGCGACGCCGGGTGTGTACGCGAGGGACAGGTCGTCCTTGTTGCGGACCGGCACGGTGGCCTGCACGGCCATCTTGCCGCCGCGGTGCAGCGCGAACGCCGGGTCGAAGGAATCGAGGGGCTCGGCCCCGCCGTCCTGATCCGTACTGCTGTCGCTGCGAGGATTGACGATCTCCGCTGCCACTTTGTCTTACCCCTTAAGTCTTCATCGGTTGAGGGTGGGCCACTCCTGGTGAGGGGTGGGCGGGACCGCGTATGGCCCGATATCTGTTGATGCGTACGGGTCATACGCGACAGGCGCGCCGCACACGCGCCCGGAGCCCCGGATGAGGGGTGTAAAGAACCTTCTTACCGGACGGACCGCGTCGACGACGAGTCCATTAAGCGCAAGGTCACATCCCGAAACCAGTAGGTCACACACAGGTGCCGGGGATTCTCCCGAAATGGACGGAAAAGCACTTGACACGCCCTTGACACGCCCTTGACAAGCAGCCGCACAGTGACCAACGCCTCGGAGTGCAGGTCCGCGTCCCCGGATGCGCCGGAGATCTTCCGGCCGGAGGGGAGGATTCCCGCAGATGGTCCGGTCATGATGTCCGTCCTGATGCGGTTCGGGGGTCACCCGTTATCCGATTTTGACATAGCTGGCCCCCTGAACGGCTGAGTCCGAATGGCAAGATGCCGTAATCACACGAGGTCGCGACACCCAAAGGTGTGTGTTCTCGTCGACCCATCGGCATCTCCACCCTTCCGCCGGAGGAACCCACCATGACCGCAAGCTCCACCCGTCGTACCACCGCCGCGCCCAACCGTCTGGTAGCGGTAGGTGCGATCGCGGTCGCAGGCGCGCTGCTTCTCACCGGCTGCGGTGACCAGACCAAGGACAAGGACAAGGGCAGCAGCAGCGCGTCGACGAGCACCGCGCCGCTGGCCGACAAGCTCCCCCAGTCGATCCGCGACAAGGGTGTCATCAAGGTCGGTTCGGACATCGCGTACGCGCCGGTCGAGTTCAAGGACAGCTCCGGCAACACGGTCGGCATCGACCCCGACCTCGCGGCCGCCATGGGCAAGCAGCTGGGCGTGAAGTTCGACTTCGAGAACGGCACCTTCGACACCCTGATCACCGGTCTGCGCTCCAAGCGGTACGACATCGCCATGTCGGCCATGACGGACACCAAGGACCGCCAGGAGGGCATCGACTCCGACACCGGCAAGAAGGTCGGCGAGGGCGTCGACTTCGTCGACTACTTCACCGCCGGTGTCTCGATCTACACCAAGAAGGGTGACGACCAGGGCATCAAGACCTGGTCCGACCTGTGCGGCAAGAAGATCGCGGTGCAGCGCGGCACGGTCTCCGAGGACCTCGCCAAGTCCGAGGCCAAGAAGTGCCCGAGCGGCAAGAAGCTGGCCATAGAGTCCTTCGACAACGACCAGCAGGCCCAGACCCGGGTCCGCGCGGGCGGCGCCGACGCCGGCTCCTCCGACTTCCCCGTGACCGCGTACGCCGTGAAGACCTCCGGCGGCGGCAAGGACTTCCAGATCGTCGGCGAGCAGGTCGAGGCCGCCCCGTACGGCATCGCGGTCGCCAAGGACAACACCCAGCTGCGCGACGCCCTGAAGGCCGCCCTGGACGCCATCATCAAGAACGGCGAGTACGACAAGATCATCCAGAAGTGGGGCGTCGGTGACGGCGCCGTCAAGGCAGCCGTCATCAACGGCGGCAAGTGACCGCGGTCTGCGGCCACCGAAAGGGCATCACCCGTGACTGCTGACATCGGCAAGACGGCACGTCCGGAAGACGCTCCCGCGGCCGGGCCGGAGGCCATCAAGGCCATCCCGGTCCGGCACTACGGGCGGTACGTCTCCGCCGTCATCGCGATCGGGCTCCTCGTCGCGATCATCTACGCGTTCGGCCAGGGCAAGATCAACTGGCACGCCGTTCCGGACTACTTCTTCGACCACCGCATCATGAAGGGCGTCGGCCAGACGATGCTCCTGACGGTGCTGTCGATGCTGATCGGCATCCTCGGCGGCATCCTGCTCGCCGTCATGCGCCTGTCGAAGAACCCGGTGACCTCGTCCATCGCCTGGTTCTACATCTGGTTCTTCCGCGGCACCCCGGTCCTGGTCCAGCTGTTCGTCTGGTTCAACCTGGGCCTGGTCTTCGAGTACATCAACCTCGGGCCGATCTACAAGAACTACTGGTCGGACTTCATGACGCCGTTCCTGACGGCGCTGCTCGGCCTGGGCCTCAACGAGGCCGCGTACATGGCGGAGATCTGCCGCGCCGGCCTGCTCTCGGTCGACGAGGGGCAGACCGAGGCGGCCCACGCCCTCGGCATGAGCCACGGCAAGACCCTGCGGCGGATCGTCATCCCGCAGGCCATGCGCGTGATCGTGCCGCCCACGGGCAACGAGGTCATCAACATGCTGAAGACCACCTCGCTGGTCTCGGCGGTGCAGTACTACGAGCTGCTGCGCTACGCCCAGGACATCGGCCAGACCTCCGGCGCCCCGGTGGAGATGCTGTTCCTGGCCGCCGCCTGGTACCTGATCCTCACCTCGGTGCTCAGCGTCGGGCAGTACTACGTCGAGCGGTACTACGCCCGCGGCTCCAGCCGGAATCTGCCGCCCACCCCGTGGCAGCGGGTCAGGCGGAACCTGGCGCCCCTGTTCAGCCGGAAGGGGGTCACGGCATGACCGACAAGCTCAGCAAGGCGGACGAGCCCGTGCGCGACTCCAGTGTCCCGATGGTCAAGGCCGAGGGCGTCCACAAGTCCTTCGGCCAGGTGGAGGTCCTCAAGGGCATCGACCTGGAGGTGAGGTCCGGCGAGGTGTTCTGCCTCATCGGCCCGTCCGGCTCCGGCAAGTCGACCTTCCTGCGGTGCATCAACCACCTGGAGAAGATCAACGCCGGGCGGCTGTACGTCGACGGGGAGCTGGTCGGCTACCGGCAGCGGGGCGACAAGCTGTACGAGCTCAAGGACAGCGAGGTCGCGCTCAAGCGCCGGGACATCGGCATGGTCTTCCAGCGCTTCAACCTCTTCCCGCACATGACCGCGCTGGAGAACGTCATCGAGGCGCCGGTGCAGGTCAAGGGGCAGAACAAGACCGAGGCCAGGGAGCGGGCACGGCAGCTGCTGGAGCGGGTCGGCCTGGCCGACAAGGCCGGCAACTACCCCTCGCAGCTCTCCGGCGGCCAGCAGCAGCGCGTGGCGATCGCCCGGGCGCTCGCCATGGACCCGAAGCTGATGCTCTTCGACGAGCCGACCTCGGCCCTCGACCCGGAGCTGGTCGGCGACGTCCTCGACGTCATGCGCGACCTGGCCGAGTCGGGCATGACGATGGTCGTCGTCACCCACGAGATGGGCTTCGCCCGCGAGGTCGGCGACAGCCTCGTCTTCATGGACGGCGGCGTCGTGGTCGAGTCCGGCCACCCGCGCGACGTCCTGACCGACCCCCAGCACGAGCGGACGAAGTCCTTCCTGTCCAAGGTGCTGTGAGCGGTCCGGCGGCCGCAGCGGCGACGAGGGGCGGTACGGGATCTCCGTACCGCCCCTCGCGCGTGCGCTGCCGCGGCGGCCCTACCTGAGCGCCAGCAGCAGCGTGTCCGACGGCGAGCACCACACCGCGCGGGCCTCCTCGAAGCCCTGCTCGCGCAGGACGCGCGCGTGCCAGGCCGCGGACGGCGTGGCGCCGTCCGCGTGGTCGCCGTAGATCTCGAAGCGGCGGGCGGTGGGGGCGGCGAGCACCGGGTCCTTCGCGGCCCGGGCCCACCACCCGGCCCAGTCGAGGGCGCCGTCCTTCGGCACCCGGTCCCTGCGGCGGTGCCGCTGGGCGCTCTCGGCCGCGTTGATGCGGGGCGTGGTGTCGTCGGTCATGTGGTCCGCGTTCAGGAAGACGCCGCCGTGGCGGACGAGTCCGGCGATCCGGCCGTACAGGGTCCGCAGGCCCTCGGCGCGCAGCCAGTGCAGGGCGGTGGCGGTCAGGACCGCGTCATAGGTGTCGTGCGGGAGCAGCGCGGGCCAGTCGGGGTCCTTCAGGTCCGCCTCGACGAACGTGACGCGCTCGTCGCCGGCGAACGTGCCCCGGGCGATGGTGAGCAGGGCCGGGTCGAGGTCGACCCCGGTGCTGGTGGCCCGCGGGAAGCGGGCGAGCAGCCGGGCGGTGATGCTGCCGGTGCCGCAGGCGAGGTCCAGGACGCGCGGCTCGGGCCCGGCGAACGCCTCGACCATGTCGAGCATGACCCGGAAGCGCTCCTCGCGGTCCGGCATGTACCACTCCTGCTGCCGGTCCCAACTGCGCTGCCACCGCTGCCAGTCGGTTTCCGCGCCGGTCGTCATGGAAGCCCCCTCCTCAGCCGACCTCGTAATACCCTGGAAGCACGACCATCTGTTACCCGACCGCATCACGACCATAGAGTGCCCCAGTAAGGACTACAAGTGGAACTGGCCTATTACTCGGATTACGCCGTACGTCTGGTCAACAGCGAGCAGCCGGCCCGGGGCAAGGACACCTTGACCTCGGTCGAGGCGGTCCGGGAGCTGTTCGGGGCGAACCAGTCGGCGGCCCGGCGCGCCACGGACGCCGACGTGACCCGGTTCCGTTCGGTGCGGGCCCGGCTGCGCTCGGTCTTCGCGGCGGCGGACCAGGGCGACGAGACGCTGGCGGTGGACCTGCTGAACTCGCTGCTGCTGGAGTTCCCGGTGAGCCCGCAGATCTCGGGCCACGACTTCCGGGACGACGACGGCCGCCCCCTGTGGCACATGCACCTGGCCGACCACCCGTCGAACGCGACCGCCGGCTACGCGGCCATAGCGGCGATGGGCCTGGCGTTCCACCTGACGGAGTACGGCGTGGACCGGCTCGGCCTGTGCCAGGCGCCGCCGTGCCGCAACGCCTACCTGGACACCTCGACCAACCGCTCCCGGCGCTACTGCTCCGACCGCTGCGCCACCCGCGCCAACGTGGCCGCCTACCGCGCCCGCAAGCGCCTGGAGGCCGACCGGTCGGACAGCACCGGCCTGGCGGACGACAAGGCCCAGCGCGCGAGCGCGAACGGCGAGCGCTGATCGGGCTTCCGCGGCCGGTACCTCAGGCGCACCTTGCCCAGCACCAGGTCTTCGGGGACGGTCCCGTAGTCCGTACTGTCGCCTCCGGCGTAGGAGTTGTCGCCGAGCACCCACCAGCCGCCCTCCCGGCGCTCCGCGGCACGCTTGACGACGAGCAGGTCCTGCTGGAAGGGGTGGCGCAGCACGATCACGTCCCCCGGCCTGATCCGGGCGCCGTACTGCACCACGAGCCGGTCCCCGTGCCGCAGCGTGGGCACCATGGACGGCCCGGTCACCTCGGCCACCCCGAAGGGCAGCACCGCCCTCATGCGCTCCACGTCCTGCGACGGCTCCGGCATCACCGGTACCTCCCCGGTCCGATCGTCCACAGTCTCAGTCTCACCCTGGACTTTTGTCCTAAGCCCGTGGGGGCACTCGCGAAATCACTTCTCCCAGGGAGTAATGTCGCACCTGAGAAGACGATCACGAGGAAGGATTGCTTCATGCTTTCCCGCCTGTTTGCCCCCAAGGTCAAGGTCAGCGCGCACTGCGACCTTCCCTGCGGCGTGTACGACCCGGCCCAGGCCCGCATCGAGGCGGAGTCGGTGAAGGCCGTCCAGGAGAAGATGGCCGGCAACGACGACCCGCACTTCCAGGCGCGCGCCACCGTCATCAAGGAGCAGCGCGCCGAGCTGGCGAAGCACCACGTCTCCGTGCTGTGGAGCGACTACTTCAAGCCCCCGCACTTCGAGAAGTACCCGGAGCTGCACCAGCTGGTCAACGACACCCTGAAGGCCCTGTCGGCCGCCAAGGCGTCGACCGACCCCGCGACGGGTCAGAAGGCCCTGGACTACATCGCCCAGATCGACAAGATCTTCTGGGAGACCAAGAAGGCCTGACCTTCGGTTCATGCCTCTTGACCTGCGATTTTTCCTTGGTCGCCTGGTCATCCTGTCCGCACCCGGCCCGCAGGCCGCCGAGCACGGCGCCCATGACGGACCGGGTGCGGTCTTCTTTTCGCCCCCAGGTCACAGTGAGCCTCCGGCCACAGGCGGGCCCCGGCCACAGGCGGGTCCCGGCCACAGGCGGGTCCCGGCCACAGATGGGGTCCCGGCCACAGGTGGGCGTGGATCCGCAGCGGCGGCCCGCCGCGACGGCGCGGGCGGCTTCGGCTCGGGGGTAGCGCTCGCCGGGCGGCAGGCGGAGTAGCCCTGGCCATGGCCATCACCCGCCTCGACGCGACGAGTTCAGGGGCGACCTCGCCCCGGAGGCCGCGGACACGCCGAAGAGGACGACGGCGCCCCAGGCGGCCGGCATGCCTTCCGCCCGTGTCGCGGCAAGGCTGTCCGGCAAGCGCGTCGAGGCGCTCTCGGAACGCACCGAAACGTCGACGGCGTGGGTGAACAAAGACGGCAGTCCGACAACCGAGTTCGCGGCAGGTCCGGTCCGCTTCAAGCGGGACGGCACATGGGTCGATGCCGATGCCGAATTGCGCGCTTCCGGCGCGGGTGTGGAGCCGGTCGCGCACCCGGACGGTTTGCGGCTCGCCGGCAGGACAGGAACTCCGGCGAAATCCCGGAAAGCCGCTCGCGAAGCCAAGGCCACCGACCTGGTGACCCTCGGTGAGGGCGACCGGCAGATCACCCTCCAGGGGAAAGGCGGCCCGCCCGAACCGGAACTCGACGGGCCGCGAGCGGAGTGCGTCGACGCCGTGCCTGGCACGCACGTACACCCGCCCGACCCGTCCACGCCGGGCCTAGGTCCAATGCCGGTGACTTAGGTGGTTGTGTCTCGTTGTTGTTCGTGTGGCGAGGGCGGGGCAGGCCAGGACGCCTGCGGGTGAGCGGTTGTCGGACC